>PWGY01000258.1 GCA_003554665.1 Bacteroidales bacterium
ATTCCCCGGGTACCTGCTCTTCAAAAACAGATTCCTCCTTTTGTACGGGAATTTCACCTTCAGCAATTGGTTTGTTGGGATCTTCGATCTTCAGCTCTTCCGTGTTGGCTTTGGGATCTTTGGCCTGATCACTGGTCTTTACAACCGGCTTGTCTTCTTGTTTACCGGTTTGTTTGTTTTCTTCTGACATTCACAATGTTTCTGTGGCCGCCCGGATGGCATCGGTTGTTTTTGTGGATAAATAAATAAAAGAATCCGGGGTGCCGGGTTGAACAATATATTTACAGGGCCCGCAAACGGGACTGCAAAAGTAGGAAAAAATTCATAAACAACAAACTATCAATCAGCATTTAACTCTTCCCGGAAGCGGAAACAGGACCGGGCGTCAATACTTTTTGCCTGAGCATGCTGTGTTCAACCACTTCGATCATCTCACGGATATAAATAAAATCAAGCCCTTTCAGGTAAATGGGATTGATCTCGTTGACGTCCTTTTTGTTTTCATCGGATAGAATTACCTGCTGAACCCCTGCCCGTTTGGCAGCAAGGATCTTTTCCTTGATGCCACCCACAGGCAGTACCTTGCCCCTGAGTGTGATCTCTCCTGTCATGGCAACAGCCGGCTTCACCTTGCGACGGGTAAATGCAGAGGCCAATGCTGCAAACATGGTGATGCCTGCAGACGGGCCGTCCTTCGGCGTGGCCCCTTCCGGCACATGCAGGTGAACATTCCAGGATTTGAAAATATCCGGATCAATGTCCAGGTTCTCAGCATGAGACTTGAGGTATTCATAGGCAATGGTGGCTGATTCTTTCATCACGTCACCCAGGTTCCCGGTCAGGCTCATCTTGCCGGTTCCCTTGCTCAGGCTGACCTCAATGAAGAGCACCTGCCCCCCGGCCTGTGTCCAGGCCAGCCCTGTCATCACACCCGACATATCTTTCACAAGTGTCTGGTCAAGATTGTATCGGGGTGCACCGAGAATTTCCACCAGGTCTTCTTTTTTCAGTGTCGGGCTGTAGGATTTTTCCAGCACGATGTCGCGGGCCCGGGCCCGGACAATTTTTGCAATGGTTTTTTCAAGGCTCCTTACGCCAGACTCCCGTGTATAGTCCTCGATAACCCTTTCCAGAACTTTCTTATTCAACTTCAGCTGTGATTTCTTCACCCCGTGCGCCTCCAACTGTTTCGGAATGAGATGGCGACGGGCAATCTCCTGCTTTTCTTCCACAATATAGCCGCTCAGGTCAATCACCTCCATGCGGTCGCGCAGCGCCGGCTGAATACTTGACAGGGTATTGGCCGTGGCAATGAACATGATGTTGGAAAGGTCATATTCCACCTCCAGGTAATTGTCGTAGAACGTGCTGTTCTGCTCCGGGTCGAGCACTTCCAGCAATGCCGAGGAAGGGTCTCCCGAAAAGGCATGGTAACCCACCTTGTCAACTTCATCAAGCACAAATACAGGATTGGATGATCCGGCTTTTTTCAGGTTCTGGACGATACGGCCCGGCATGGCACCCACATAGGTTTTTCGGTGTCCGCGAATCTCCGCTTCATCGCGCAGACCGCCCAACGACATCCGGATATAATTCCGGCCAATGGCCTCTGCAATGGATTTTCCCAGCGAGGTTTTCCCGACACCGGGAGGGCCTACAAAGCACAGAATGGGAGATTTCATATCCCCTTTCAGCTTGAGCACGGCCAGGTATTCCAGGATGCGGTCCTTGATCTTTTCCAGCCCGTAATGATCACGATCCAGTACCTTCAGGGCTTTCTTCAGGTCAAAATTATCAGGGGTGTATTCATTCCAGGGAAGCTCCACCATGGTTTCCAGGTAGTTCATGTGTACCGTGTATTCCATGGCTGCAGGGTTCATGCGCTGAAGCCGTGAAAGCTCCTTTTCAAACACCTCACGGATCTGCCCACTCCACTTTTTCTTCCCGGCCCGTTCTTTCAGTTCATTGATCTGTTGTTCATGCGGACTTCCTCCAAGTTCTTCCTGGATGGTCTTCAGTTGCTGGCCCAGTATATAATCACGCTGCTGCTTGTCAATGTCTACCTTGACCTTTGACTGGATCTGGTTTTTCAGTTCAACCACCTTCAGTTCTTTATTCAGGTGATCCAGCACCTTTTTGGCCCGGGTATCCACATCCGGGATCTCAAGCAGCTTTTGCTTCTCCTCTACATTAATATTCAGGTTGGAGGAAATAAAATTCACCAGAAAGACCGGACTTTCAATGTTTTTAAGGGCAAATGCCGCATCGCTGGGCACATTCGGAGAAAGCTTGACAATCTGAATGGCCAGGTCCTTGATGGTGGAGATCAGGGCATCAAATTTTTCCCCTTTTTTGGTTTCACCCTTTGCCTCAAAAGCACTTACCCGAGCCTTGAAATAAGGTTCGGACTGTGTCATTTCCTGTATCTCAAACCGCTTCTTTCCCTGGATGATCACCGTGGTATTGCCGTCCGGCATCTGCAGGATCTTGATAATGTTTGCCGCGGTTCCGATGCGGTTCAGCTCATCGAATTCCGGCTCCTCCACAGATGGATCCTGCTGGGAGACCACGCCGATAATACGTGACTGTTTATAAACCTCCCGCACCAGCTTGATGGATTTATCCCGGCTGACGGTGATGGGGATCACCACACCCGGAAACAACACGGTGTTTTTCAATGGCAAAATTGCCAGTTCTTCGGGGATGTCTTCCGCCTCCATTTGCTGTTCCTCTTCGGCAGACAGCAGCGGAATAAATTCACTGTCTCCGTCAATCCCTTCCTGGGAAATAAAAAGATCATTCTCTAAAAAACTACCCATATGGTTTTTAAGTCAAATTGTCATTTATTTATAAAATAATGCCATCAAGTCATGACA
>PWGY01000239.1 GCA_003554665.1 Bacteroidales bacterium
GACCCTTTGAGAACCCCGAAAAACCATATTTTTAACCAAGTCAGTATGTTTTTAACCTGCGTGCTACTCACAGCCAAAACCCCCAGGATTTTATGCAACCCAAGAAAATAATGTGGCTTTCCCCTATGTGCGCTTTGGATCGGCGTTCCGGCGCTGCCTGCCAGATGCGCTCTGTTCTTTCCACCCTGGCCCAGAAAGCAGGCTGGGAGGCTTATGCCGTACACATGACCCTCATGGATGGGCAGGATGAATACCCCATTGATACCCTTATCGGGAAACAGTACGCCAAGCCTGAGAACCAGGGTAAGACCCTGAAGTTCACCCGGGATGGCATAAACCACCATCTTTTCTATACCAGGAGTTCCTACGGCAAGAACCTGACCAAGGAAGAAGCCGAGACCTTCTATGAAAGAGCCAAGAAGGCCCTGGAAGAAATCCAGCCGGATGTGGTTTTGACCTTTGGCAGCTCCCAGCTGTGCAAGGCCCTTATCCGTGAGGCCCGGAAGAACTGTAAAACTCTTATATTTTACCTGGCAAATCCCAGCTACAATGATGCAGAACTCTTCAGGCCTTTTGATCAGGTGTTGGTCCCATCCAACTTTCAGGCCCAGTATTACTTTGAGAAGATAGGCATAAAAAGCGATGTGCTTAGAACCCTTATCCCCCGTATAGCCCAGCCGGACCCCAGGTATACAATCCCCGGAGCAGTGCCTGAGAACCGCCATCTTGGTTTTGTAACCATGATAAACCCGTCTCTTGCCAAGGGAGCAACTCTATTCGCCAGGCTGGTAAAAATGGCTGAGCGTGAGAGGCCCGATATCATGTTTCTGGCGGTGGAAGGGCGTATGACAAATGATGAATGGGCCAATGCCGGGATAGATTTTGCCAATATGCAAAACATCTGGTGGATTCCCAACCAGCAGGACGTGCGCAGTATATACAAGCGTACTTCTGTGCTCATATTTCCTTCTTTCTGGAATGAGGCATCAGGGCGCAGTATAGCCGAGGCCCAGCTGGGAGGCATACCCGTACTTGGCTCCAACCATGCCGGAATACCCGAGCAGTTAAACGGCGGCGGGTTTACCTTTGATATACCTGTGCGCTGCCTGGAGAAATACCAGATAATTCCCACAGAAGCAGAAGTAAGGCCCTGGTTGGATACCATATATAAGCTCTATGACGATGAGGATTTCTACAAGGAATCAGTTCAGAGAGCCTTTGACTGCGGGGCCATGTTCAGCCGGGATGAGGTGCAAAAAGACGTAATCGAGCGTTTCAATGCCTTTGCCGAGGGCGAGAATCTAAGACCGCCTCTGGAGCCAGGCGAGGTGATTAAGCCCAAAACACACGCACCAGTAGTTAAGGGCGAAAAGATAGGCCGCAACGATCCCTGCCCGTTTGGTTCGGGGAAGAAGGCTAAGGCCTGCTGCGGAACCGAGGGACCAGCGCCTGAGAACAGGGCAATAGATATCAAGGCCCTGATGAACGACTCTTCCACCAGGGAGCCGACCCAGGACGAAGTAAAATATGAAATACAGATGTTTGAGAAGTCCCTGGGTTATAAGCCGGACCTGGAGAGCCCTCAGACATTCAACGAAAAGATAGCCCGCAGAAAGCTATTTGGTGAAGTGCCTGACGCTGACTATCTGGCGGATAAGAACAGGGTGAGACAGCTTGTGGAAGAAAGGGCTGGTTCACAAATTCTGCCACCTCTATACAGCGCCATAGCCAGTCCCCAGGAGCTGGTTTTTGATGATTTGCCTGAGCAGTTCACCATAATGCCCAGTCACATGAACGCTCAGCTCAAGTTCGTAACCCAGAAGAATCCAGAAGATATCCGCCAGTACTGCTCTAAGCTTTTGCAGGCAGTTCACGGTAAGAATACCAATGAGTACTGGTTCGCCCGGATTCCACCCAGGGCCATGTTTACTCAGCTCTTGCAGGAAGCAAAGGAGTACAGGCTTTTTGTATTTCACGGCAAATGTCAGTTTATTCAGATTGACCGCCCGGGGCCTTATAGAACCATATACGACCCCGACTGGCAGGTACAGCCGGTTTGTATCAAGTTCTCTCAGGGTGAACCTGAAGATAGACCTGAAAGCCTGGAGCAGATGATACAAGCCGCAGAGAAGATCGGTGAGGGCTACGACTTTCTCCGGGTAGACCTGTTTTCCCTGAATGGGGACGTGCTCTTCAACGCCATTACCCTTGCCCCCGGAGCCGGGTGGGAGCGCTTCTCAGACATCAACAACCCCCAAGGCAGTTATGATATGGATAAGTGGTTTGGGAGTTTTTGGTAAAGAGGGTTTGAACCACAGAGTACACAGAGGTTCACAGAGAAAAACCCTCTTTGACTTAACTCAGTGCCTCTCTGTGCCCTCTGTGGTAAAAGTTCTTTATTCTTGAAAGTGCCCTCTGTGGTGAAGCTCTTTGTTCTTTTTAACCACAGAGTTCACAGAGGATCACAGAGGTAAAAGGTATGCCAGACCCACTAACCGGGAAAATTATCGGCTGCGCTATTGAAGTTCACCGAGTGCTCGGTCCGGGTCTGCTTGAATCAGCATATCAACAGTGCCTGGCTCATGAGCTGCATCTTCAGGGAATTGAGTTCAGAATCGAATACCCACTGACCGTTCTCTATAAAGGTATCCAGATAGACTGCGGTTATCGGCTGGATCTGCTTGTGGAAATGGGAAGAATTGGGACAAACTTAATATTGGCCCAGTAAAAACTGTAGATTTGAATAAAGCTTTGCCGGACATAAATCTGGGTTCACTTCTGCAGTCTTTGACTCAACTTGCCCACGGCGGTGCAATAGGCTTCTATGTCCGTGATGCAAACAAAAAACCAGCCATAAATTTCAATCAGACCTTA
>PWGY01000299.1 GCA_003554665.1 Bacteroidales bacterium
GCAAAAACGACCATTTTGTTGAATTACTTTATATATTTGCGGCAGAATGAGGAAAAAACCCAGACTTGAAAGGTTTCTGATCTGGCGATCAAAGAACGTCACAGAAAAACAGCTTTTGTTTCTGCTGGCAGTGGTGATTGGCATGATCGCTGCCGTGGCTGCCGTGGTGCTCAAAACTTCTGTCCATTACCTGGAAGCCTGGGTGCGCAGCGGACCGGCAGACTTTTCCGGCAACTGGCCGTTTTTTGTTTTCCCGCTGATCGGTATTCTGATTACCGTTATTTATGTGCGGTTTTTTGTCAAAGACGACATCAGCCACGGGGTGTCGAAGATTCTGTATGCCATTTCCCGCAACCGTGGGGTGATGAAGCTGCACAACACCTATTCATCGATCATTGCCTGTACCTTTACGGGAGGGTTTGGCGGATCAGTGGGGATGGAGGCCCCCATCGTGTCTACGGGTGCCGCCATCGGATCCAATGTGGCCCAGGCAGCAAGGTTGGGGTTCAGGCGTAAGAATCTTTTGATCGGATGCGGGGCTGCGGCTGCCATTGCGGCCATTTTTAATGCACCCATTGCCGGCCTGATCTTTGCCCTGGAAGTGCTTGCCCTTGACCTGACCATGACATCTGTGATCCCGCTATTGATCGCCACAGTGGTGGGAGCCATTTTTTCCACCCTTTTTCTTGGTGAGGGGGTGGAGTTTTATTTTACAGTGCAGGATCCCTTCAACTATAGCCATATTCCTTTCTACGTCCTGCTGGGCCTGTCCACTGGCGTTGTGTCCCTGTATTTTTCCTGGATGAATGAGAAAGTGGAGACACAGGTTAAAAAGATTGGTCAGCCATTCAAGCGGGTTCTTTACGGGGGGGCTCTCCTCGGGCTGCTGATCTTTTTGTTCCCGCCACTTTTTGGCGAAGGCTATTTTTCTATGCGCGGATTGCTTTCCGGGCAACCGGAACAGCTCCTTGAACAGAGTATTTTCGCACAGATTGTGGGTGATTCAGGGCTGCTTTTTGTCGCATTTATGCTGCTGGTATTGCTTTTCAAAGCCGTGGCCACTTCATTGACCACGGGTGCCGGCGGAATTGGCGGGGTGTTCGCCCCAAGCCTGTTTATGGGCAGCATTGCAGGTTTCCTGTTTTCCCGGACGACAAACATGTTTACCCGCTGGTCTTTGTCTGAGCACAATTTCTCGCTGGTGGGAATGGCGGGCCTTATTGCGGGTGTGATCCATGCCCCGCTGACAGCGATCTTCCTCATTGCCGAGATTACCGGTGGCTATGAACTGTTTATCCCGCTGATTCTGGTTTCGTCAATCGCTTACATCACGGTGAATTACTTTCAGCCACATTCACTGTATACCCGTCACCTGGCGGCAAAAGGTCAGCTTATCACCCATCATAAGGATCAGACCGTACTTACCCTGCTGCATGTGGGAGAGGTGTTGGAAACCAACTTCAATAAGTTATCCCCGGAAATGACCCTGGGCGAGCTGGTGCAGGTGATTGCCAGGGCAAACCGGAACATTTTCCCGGTTACGGACGAAGAAAACAATTTCCTTGGGCTGGTGCGCCTTGACGATGTCCGGGAGATCATGTTCGACCGCAGTCAGTATGACACCCTGAAAGTGCATAACCTGATGGTACAGCCCAGGGCAACTGTTCATATGGGAGACAGTATGGATACGGTGATGCAGAAGTTCCGGGATGCCGGATTGTGGAATATGGCCGTACTGGAAAACGGCCAATACAAGGGTTTTGTTTCCAGGGCCAATGTATTTAACATTTACAGGAAAAGGTTGCTGGAAGTTTCACAGGAGTAAGTTCAGCATGTTCAGCAACTCTTCCTCATTGATGATGGGGATGCCCAGTGATTCGGCTTTTTTTCTTTTCTCCGGCCCCATGTTTTCTCCTGCCACCAGGTAATCTGTTTTTGAGGAAACACTGTTTTTTACCTCACCACCGAGGTTTTCTATGTGCTGCCTGATCTCATCCCTGCTGTGCTGCTGAAACACCCCGGAAATCACGAATGTCATCCCTGACAGAGTCCTGTTTGAAGTTGTGGCCTGTGTTTCCTCACAAGAGAAATTAAGACCGGCATTCCTCAGACGGTCCAAAATCGCCATATTTCCGGAATCATTGAAATGGGCCACGATGCTTGATGCCACCTTGTCTCCCACATCGTCCACCTGAAGAAGCTCCTCCCGGCCGGCACGCATCAGGTTGTCAATATTGCCGAAATGCCTTGCCAGCTTACGTGCCATGGTTTCTCCCAGGTGACGGATCCCCAGTGCATAAAGGACCCGTTCGAACGGAACCTTTTTTGAGGCCTCGATGGCATTCAGAATATTGCTGACGGTCTTTTCCCTGAAGCTGAGGGTCCTGCTTTTCCCGGTTTGCGGGTCAGTGATGGTTTTCTCCAGGCCGATCAGGTCGTCATGGCTTAAATCATATAGATCAGCAATGTTGCTGATCCTGCCTTTCCTGATCAAAAGCCCGGTCTTTCCCTGGCCGAGGCTGTCGATATTCATCGCCCTCCTGCTGATGAAATGCTCTATACGGCCCTGGATCTGGGGCGGACAGTTTTCAGAATCGGGACAGTAATGAGCTGCCTCTCCTTCATCACGTCTCAGGGCTGTGCCGCATTCGGGGCAGTTTTCAATGAAGCGCACAGGGCTGGCGTCAACGGGTCTCAAAGATTCATCCACGCCAACGATTTTAGGAATAATGTCGCCCCCTTTTTCTACATACACACTGTCTTTTTTGTGCAGGCCCAGTTCTTCCATCCTGTCCTGGTTATAGAGAGAGGCACGTCTGACGGTGCTTCCGGCAATTGTAACCGGCTCAAGTACAGCTACTGGTGTAACCGCCC
>PWGY01000111.1 GCA_003554665.1 Bacteroidales bacterium
ATCTACTGTCCAGAATGCATCTGTTCCCGGAGCCATTCTGCCCGGCCCGGCCCCTGATCATCAAGTGCATTCTGGACAGTGAGGAGTCCTTCACTTTCATATCCCTGATGCCGGTCCGAAATATACCGCATCTGCAGGTAGATCATCAGACTGCCTGCGATCAGTGCGGTGGAAATGGCAAACTGCCCCATCAGAAGTATTTGCCGTACCCGCAACTGATAATTTTTTGTACGGAGGCCTTTGAGGTTCGACAGTATATTTCCGCCCTGGGCCACTGTAACAGCCTTGAAGCGCGACATCATGATGGCAGGATAGCTCCCTGCAATCAGGGTAATGGCAATGATTATTACGGCTACGGCAATTGCGAATGAGGGGTCAGAGAATATTTCCTGCGACAGGTTCTTCCCGGTAAGGTTGTTTAATGCGGGTAAGAGCAATTCAACAAGCAACAAGGCCAGCATTGTGGAAAATACAGCAATGACAAATGTTTCGGACAGGAAACGTCGGATCAGTTGGCCCCGGTTGGCGCCAAGTATTTTCCGCATTCCGATTTCCCTGCCCCTTCTTATGGCACCGGCAGTGGTCAGGTTAACAAAATTAAACCCTGCGAGAAAAAGAATCAGTATGGCAGCACCGGAAAAAATCCTGACCGTGATGATATCTCCTTTGCGGGCTATGTCCCAGGATATTCCGGCAGAGTGAAGCCTGATATCAAGTAAAGGCTGCAACTTGAAATATACCCGCTCACGATAATGTTCATTCGCATTCCAGATCAGATCCTGAAAGTCTTCAGCAATTACTTCGTGATCTGCATCAGGCTGTATCTGAATATAGTAATACATTCCACTATGCTCCCAGTTGGTTAGTGAAGAGGGATAAAGTGACCGGATGCTTTCCATGGATGTCAGGATGTTGAAATGCCAGTGTGAATGCTCAGGGAGCTGAGCTATAATGGCAGAAACGATAAAGGGTTGATCATTGTCAAGTATCAGTGTTTGCCCCACAGGGTTTTTATTTCCAAAATATTTTTCTGCAGCAGCTTCTGTCAGAATAATGGAATAGGGTGACGAAAGCGCGGTTGAAGGGTCTCCATGGATGAAGTCAAACTCCATGATATTTAGAATTTCCGGGTCAGCGCCAAAGATTTCATTTTCCACGAAAGGTTCATCGTCAGGGGTTGTCAGTATACCTCTGATATTAAAAATCCGTCCCACAGATTTTACTCCGGGTATCCGGTCATCAATAAAATCATACATGATACCCGGGTGAATTGCTGCAACTTCGTTTGAACGGGGATTGTATTCAAGTAACCGGTAAACCGATTCTGCGTTATCATGATAGCGGTCAAAGCGAAACTCATCACTTACATAAAGAAAGATCATCAGGCATGCTGCTATTCCAATGCTCAGGCCGGCCAGGTTGAAAAGCGTATAAAAATCTTTTCTTGCAATCTGACGAAAAAATGCAACGAAACTGTTTCGGATCATCGGGTAGGGCGTTAAAATGAATGAGGGCCGTTTTAGTGTCTCATTGATCAAATATGAAGCCAGTATTTATAATATAAGTTAAACCAGTGATTTATGGTGTTTTTGCTTCAAAAAATATGTCCATATTGGTACATTTGGTGTTCATTAGCGGACAGCATTGGCTACAGTCAATTGCCCCCGTGGTGAACCGGGCGAAGGTTATTTCCGAAAATACGGAGGCTCTGTCGTTTTCAGCATTGTCAGGGGGTATCGCACCTCATGAGGTAATCGGTCTGGGAATCAGTGCCAATGGTGAATGCATGGGTATCAAACACCTCAAACCCATATTTTTTGTAGAACCGGATGGCGCGGTAATTGTGCTCCCAGACCCCCAGCCACACATAGGTTGATCGTTCTTTCCTTGCAAGTTGCAGGGCGTGTTCCATGAGCCGGGGGCCAACCTGTTTGCCGTACCAGGCTTTTTTTACATAGATGCGTTCGATCTCGAAAGCATGGTTTTCCTGAGGCTCTGTTTGGGCAGTGCCGGTATTGACTTTCAGGTAACCGGCCACCTGATCGTCAATGCGGGCCAGGAAAAAACGGGACTCCGGATGATTCAGCTCCTCTTCGATCTGTCCGGGATTGAAATTCTTCTCCAGGTATTTTTCCAGGTTTTCCGGTGAATTTGTATCGCGGAAGGTTTCAAAAAATGTCTGCCGGCCGATTGAGGCCAGGGTAAGGATATCGTGCCGGCTGGCCGGGACAATATCCGGATTTACTGTGGCGGCTTTCAGTGAAGCATTTGTATCAGACATGTGACGGTATTGGTGGTGTTTGCGTTTTTTTTATTAATAACCGACGGGGCGCTGCCTGACTGAACTGCAGGCTTCAAAGCGGCTGGCTTCGAATCGACAGGCTTCGAATCAGCAGGCTTCGAATCAGCAGGCTTAATGAAACTCCCGCAAGCTTTCGTGAATGCCCTTGTGGATCTCGTACCAGAACTCCAGTGCGGCCTCAAATTTTTCTTCCTCAAAGGCTTTAATCCACCGGTTCAGCTCCGGGTCATCCACACCGTCTTCCACGGCTTTTTTCTTCAGAAAACGGTACACGAAATCTACGTTGCGTTCCGACTCCCAAAAGATGGATGCATTGCGGCTGTTGATCCTGGTCGCAGTAAGCCTGAGTTTCTGGATGAATTCATCCCGTTGCCCGTATAGCTTTTCCATGACATCCGGCATGATCTCCTCCGCCCAGGCACGGTGGAAACGGCAGAAACCCAGGTTGTCCATCATCAGCTCTTTGAGCATTCTTGCGGCATTCTGCCGGCCCAGTTCGCGAGGCGGGATGAATTCCTTGCCATAGACCATGTAGTACTTTCCCATGCTGGCCAGGGGG
>PWGY01000274.1 GCA_003554665.1 Bacteroidales bacterium
CGCCTCGTGGCCGGGAACAGGGTTTTTGTGGAACCCGAACGCCGCGGGGTAGGCATTGTGTTCCAGGATTACGCACTTTTCCCGCACAAAACCGTAACAGAAAACATCCGTTTTGGCCTTTTCAGGTACCCTGTCAAAGAGCAAAAAGCCAAAACAGCAGAAATCATCCGGTTAACAGGGCTTGCCGGATTGGGCAAGAGATACCCCCACCAGCTGTCAGGTGGACAAAAGCAAAGGGTGGCACTGGCCCGCGCACTGGCACCCGAACCAAGGCTGATACTCCTTGACGAGCCCTTTTCCAATCTGGACTCACTCAAAAAAGCTCAAATGCGTGAAGAAATTGCCTCCATCATCAAAAAGACAAAATCAACAGGAATATTTGTGACGCACGACACCAAAGATGTGCTTGCCATTGCCGACAGAGTAGCTATCATGAAAAAGGGCATCATGCTGCAAACTGGTAGCCCTGACGGGCTTTACAACCACCCGGCTGACCAGTATGTGGCCAATTTTTTTGGCAAAACAAATGTACTCCGGGCAGAAGTGGCCACCGATGGGTTCCTGACACCCTTTGGGCTGATACGAGCGAATGGCTACCAACTCCCGGTGGGCAGCCAGGTCCTGATTTCTGTGCGACCGGAACATTTTGAAGTTGTGGGCTGCCAAGAAAACTGCCTTCCGGCAACAATCACCAGCGAAAACTTTCTCGGTGAATACAAGGAACTGGCATGCCGGATTGAGAATAAGACAGGCAAAGAACTGGATATCCTGGTACATACTTCTGCAAACCATCAGTGTAATGAGCAGCGTTGCTACCTGCGTCATAAGGGTGACTTTCCGCCTTCAATCCTAAACGAATAACACCTCACCGAAATGTATGACTCAATCATCTAAGCCCGGCAGGCCATGTCATCTTTTTTTTCGAAATCACGAAATAAGCTAGTAATTTTACGCCCCTGTTAAAAATTACCTTAGCCAATCTAAAATAACCAAACAACAAATTCACAGCATGGAAACGATGACCGATCAACTATCCAGCGTTCACATCCTGAATCAATTCTGGCTGACATTCCTGATGGTGATCAGCATGGTACTGGTGGCCCGCACCTTTGTGGCAGGAACCCGGTACTCACCCATCCTGATTATTGTGGTTTTCGGTCTGCTAATGGGGCTGATCCTCGTGTCGACCGGGCTGGCCACCCCGGGGCTGACCGAATTTCCCATTGTCGGACTGGGCAGCCGTGTGACCGTAACAGCCCTGATGGCATCATTTTTCGTTGGGGGACAAGAAATACGAAAACTAATCACCAACCGGAAAATCAACCCAAAAGATATTGTGGTACCTTCCTCCCAGGAAATATTCCTTGGCACCAAGGCCACCCAGTTCATGTTCCTTATCCGGGCATTTTTTATTCTGATTGGCATCGAATCACTTAAACGGTCCATTATCGGGCACAATACCGGTGACGAACTTGACCATTATTACCCCTTGCTGGGTTATCTCGGTCTGGTGGCATCCATCATTCTGATCGACTACCGGGCCAAGATCGACAACAAAGCCGCCTATATCCGCAAGGGAATCTTTGAAACAGCCGTTATATTACTGCTGCTCGTGGTGGCACACTACATCGCCGTGTGGATCCGGCCGGTAATTGCCCTCCCGGAAATCTTTTTCGCTATGACGCTTTCCGTGAGTCTCGGACTCATTATGGTACACTGGAAGTTTGGCCCGACCATCCGCGCCTTGCTGTTTGCAGGAATCCCTGTTGTACTGGCCTCCAACTTCATGGTCGGGGGATCACGGATTGCAGAAGCTTTTCAGCTGGGTGGAATGACCTCCGTGCTCTCATTCGGATTTTTCGGACAATTATTCTGGATGTTCGGCGGACTTGCCATTCTGATCCTTTTCGGGATGGCCAACCACATCCGCAACCTCGCTCCTGGAATGGCAGGTTCCCTCTCCCACTCCGGTCTTACCGGTGCCTGTACAGCCGGTGATCTGGGTCCGGAAGCAGCCGTCAGGGCACCCATTATGATCAATGTACCATTTATCGGTCACATCTTTGTATTCTCCATCCTGGCAGCCAGCGCCACAGCCGGAAAACTCCTGATTCCTTATGTATCAATTGTGGTGGCGGCTGGCCTCATTTTTACCTTTTTCGCCCTGAAAACCCTCCGCAATGCAAAAGGGTCTGACAGGCAGGAAATAAGGGGGCTAATGTTATTCTCACTGGGATGGCAGTTGGTGGCCGTATTCGGCGGGTTGCTCATATTGAACATATCCGGCATGAATCTAAGTGATTCTGTAATGGCAAACGCTTCAGCCATCTCCCACTTCGGACTGTTTGCCGCCATCCAGGAGGGCATGTTCGGACCTCAGGCCGCCGGACTGATTGCTTTTGTCTTTGCCATGCCATTCCTTGTGCACCCGCTGGTATTTGGAATATTCGGAAGAACCGCGGAAAACAACGGCATCATGCCCAAAAAGACTGTATTCACCCTGGCCCTGATCGGGGTAGCCGGTGTTTTGTATGCGATGATCTTTTGATGGGGTACCCACAGTGTTTCATCTGATTCTTTGATGGGTCTCATTGAAGAGAATATGGAAAGATTAACGGTGGGGTATTGATTCGGCGAAATGAATGGATTCCCTGCTCCAATGATTGACCGAAAGGAAATAATGTGTAAATTTGCACCGCAAACCAAATGGTTTCGGGGTGTAGCGCAGTCCGGTTAGCGCGCGTCGTTCGGGACGACGAGGCCGGAGGTTCGAATCCTCTCACCCCGACATCCTGGAAAAAGCCCCGCTGCGCCAGCAGCAAGGGGAGTAACAAAAAAGGAAACACGAGCTCGCTC
>PWGY01000243.1 GCA_003554665.1 Bacteroidales bacterium
ATCCGGATGTTCGAGGAACTGCATTTGGGCTTGTTCGAACGATATTTCTGATGCTCAGTTCGTTAGGCGCAGTGGTTACAGGCTATCTCTTTGATATTGGGATTCCTAACGAGGGGTTCGTTATACTTGCTGTAGTCAGTATTAGTTCGGTGTTTCTGTTTGCGACACTTCCACAAAGCGAGGGAACACAGCGTCAATAGAAAACGCTTGATTTTTCATGTACTTGTCCCAACACTCAGATGATAATGACTACTGATCAGATCGAAGTTCCTGAAGACGGCGAGAAAATTACCCTCGCTGACGAGGACACGGGCAAACTCAACGTTCCCGACAACCCGATTATTCCAATTATCTACGGTGACGGAATCGGATCCGACGTTGGCCCAGCCGCCCAACAAGTTCTTAACGCTGCTGCTGAAGCCACCGGCCGATCGATTTCGTGGGTTCGTGTCTACGCTGGCGCAGCTGCGCGCGACAAATATGGTGAGAACCTGCCACAGGAGACTGTCAATCTCATCCGCGAACACCGCGTTGCGATCAAAGGCCCGCTCACCACGCCGGTCGGTGCTGGCTTCCGGAGTCTCAATGTTGCACTGCGGAAAAAACTCGATCTCTACGCAAACGTCCGCCCAACATACCATCTCGATGGCGTCCCATCACCAGTCAAAAACCCATCCGCAATGGATATGGTTACCTTCCGAGAGAACACCGAGGACGTCTACGCCGGCATCGAGTGGGAAGCTGGCTCTGACGAAGTCCAACAGGTCAAATCCTTCATCGAGGACGACATGGGCATCGACGACATCATCCACGACGGCCCACTCGGCATCGGTATCAAACCAATCACCGAGTTCGGATCGAAACGACTCATCCGCGAAGCCATCGACTACGCCATCGAAAACGATCGCGACTCAGTCACACTAGTGCACAAAGGCAACATCATGAAATTCACCGAAGGTGCCTTCCGTGACTGGGGCTACGAACTCGCAGCCGAAGAATACGGTGAGGACGTCATCTCCGAAGACGAACTCTGGGAGGAGTACGACGGCGAACAACCAGACGGCACAGTCGTCGTCAAAGACCGCATCGCAGACAACATGCTGCAACAAATCCTCACCCGAACCGACGAATACGACGTCATCGCAACCATGAACCTCAACGGCGACTACATGTCCGACGCCGCCGGCGCACAAATCGGCGGCCTCGGCATCGCACCCGGACTCAACCGCGGACACGGACGCGCACTCGCAGAGCCCGTCCACGGCTCCGCACCAAAATACGCCGGCCAAGACAAAGTCAACCCAACCGCAATGATCCTCTCAGGCCGCGAAATGCTCGACTACATCGGCTGGAACGACGCCGCAGACCTCGTCCGCGACGCCGTCGAAGCCACCATCGCCGCGGGAGACGTCACCTACGACCTCCACCGACAGATCGACGGCGGAAACAAACTCGCAACCAGCGAATTCGCCGACAAAATTGTCGAAAACATCGAAACGCTCGCATAACTCGCTGAATCAAAATTATATTTTATCTGGCTCTGTTGAAATCCTCACAACCTGACAAGAGAGGCATGCTGAATACAGAGCGCAAATGTGGCACGGACTGACGAGCGATTAATACAGAAGGTTGAACCCTCAGTACAGGGGAAGTAGATAACGAAGCGACAACCACAATCTTATTTATTGACATATACCAAAACATATCCTTATCAAAAATACATTTGTAGAGTATGACACGGAGAAGATTCATTTCTACTACATCATCGGTTCTACTCGCAGGCTTTTCTGGATGTCTCAGCGGCATTCGTACAGATGAAAACGGCGAAACTGAACCGCCAACATATGACATCCAAGACTCCTTGAATGAATTTCCAGAAACGATTGAATATTCAGCTTCTATAATCGGTGGCGGTTTGGGATATTCTGGCAACCCACTCGCGTTGACAATCGAACTAACGAACGAAACGAATGAAGAGATAGCGTTCATGGAACAGCGAAAAGCGTTGTTCCACGGCGTTCGGAACGAGACTGATGACCTCGTATTGATTCCGGACGTGGATTCGAACGACGACAGCTACGAGTTCAGTGGGGGGTGCTGGGCAGAAACGAGGGCAGGAGGTGGCGTCGTCGGAAATGGAGTACAACAAGTCGGATATCTCAATCCCGGTGAAACCGTAACACAGCCGCTCCTGTTGCTCGCCCGGATGGACGGATCTTGCCCTAAGTCGCCGCTGAAGGAAGTCTCGTTCGTGACGACAGTGGAAGTACAGCGCGACGCCGACGCGCCGGATGATGCAGACTCGTGGGAGGAACACGAGTGGGGGTTCATGCTCTCCGAAACGTAGCGCGCGTCATGCATTACACAAGGCTGTGCCAATATACCCGATAGATGACTGTGCCACCACTGATAAGTTCGCACCTGTAGTGGGCGGGTGGTTTACCGCGTTTGGTGTGAAACAAACGGAGTCGTCGTGCTGAACTCATCCTCTGTATTCAGCACGGCTGCTGAAATCTATCATCGATTGAGGGTTTCAACAAGGCCTTTTATCTTTATTTTTCGTTGAGTGTAACCAAAATTGCTGGTGACGATTGTACTATGACCGCAAGGGATGAGGCTGTAGCTACATGCAACAAGGCGCGGTGACTACCGACGAGACAGCTGAGATGTTGCAGCTAACAGTGAGCATCTGGCATCCAAACTGTTGGACGCTGGAGACGACCGCTCGTTCGGGTGGCTTACTCGGGTATGGGGTAACAACGCTACCAAACTGTAGCCATCGAGTCGGTTACTACACTGTATTTGGTGATTCAAAATCGGCCGTCGAAGATGTTG
>PWGY01000279.1 GCA_003554665.1 Bacteroidales bacterium
GGGAGGTGGAGTCGGGCAACATTGCCCCCGAAGCATTTACCGAAACACCACGGAAGATTTACCTCCACGGGCATTGCCACCAGAAGGCACTCTCATCGGTCAGCAGCACCGTTCAGATGCTGTCTGCCCTGCCCAACACGGAAATCACAGAGATCAAATGCGGATGCTGCGGCATGGCCGGGGCTTTTGGCTTTGAGAAAGACCACTACGAGCTGAGCATGCAGATCGGGGAGTTGTCGCTGTTTCCCGCCATCCGCAAGGCAGAGGACGATGCCATCATTGCGGCCACCGGCACCAGCTGCCGGCAGCAAATCTACGACGGTACGGGCCGTGTGGCCCTGCACCCGGCAGAGATTCTCTTCCTTGCACTGAAATAATTCCACTCCGGCTGTCTTCTCAGGCCACCTGGTCAGGTCACATTCCCCACCTGCACCACATCCCATAAAAAAGGGCTGACCGCAATGGCCAACCCTTTTTTTGTATTCAGATAAGTTGAAGGATTATTTCTCCTCTTCCTTCCCTTCTTCTTTCTCTTCTTTAGATGCGGATGCCTTCTTCTTCGCAGGGGCCTTTTTCTTGGGTTCCTCTTTGGCTTCAGCCTTGGGCTCCTCCTTCTCCTCCTTGGCCTCAGCCTTGGGCTCGGCCTTGGGCTCCTCTGCCTCTTCCTTTTCTTCCTTCTTGGCAGCAGCCTTCTTCGCAGGGGCCTTTTTCTTAGGCTCTTCCTTGGCTTCGGCTTTCGGCTCTTCCTTGGCTTCGGCTTTCGGCTCTTCCTTGGCTTCAGCCTTGGGTTCCTCCTTGGGTTCCTCCTTGGCTTCGGCTTTAGGTTCTTCCTTCTTCTCAGCCTTGGCTTCTTCCTTCTCCTTTGCTGCCTTCTCTTCCAGCTTCTTGATGGCTTCTTCTTTCTTGGCCTTCTGAGCCGATTTCTCGGTTTCCTCAAACTGTGATTTCAGGCTTGCCAGAGCATCCAGGTCACCAAGTGTGGTTTTCTCCAGGTTGTCCTTCATCTTCTTCACGGTCTTCTTGGTAGCCTTTTCTTTGGTCTTGCGATCGGCAGCCTCAGAAGCACGTTCTGCATACTTCACATCCTGGAATACCTTGGTATGGGAAACAACAATTTTCTTGCTGTCTTTATTGAACTCGATTACTTTGAAATCAAGGGTCTCATCCATCTTGGCGGTAGAACCGTCTTCCTTCACGATATGACGTGTGGGGGCAAAACCTTCCACACCATAAGGCAGGGCCACAATTACACCTTTGTCAGAAGTTCCGACGATGGTTCCCTGGTGTACGGAGTCAATGGTAAATACAGACTCAAATACATCCCACGGGTTCTCCTCCAGCTGTTTGTGCCCAAGGCTCAGACGACGGTTTTCCTTGTCCACGTCCAGTACAACCACTTCGATCTGCTCACCGATCTTGGTGAACTCGGCCGGGTGCTTGATCTTCTTGCTCCATGAAAGGTCACTGATATGGATCAGTCCGTCCACACCTTCTTCAAGCTCTACAAAAATACCGAAGTTGGTAAAGTTGCGAACCGTGGCGTTGGTCTTTGTGCCAACGGCATATTTCTCGTGGATGTTCTCCCATGGATCAGGCATCAGTTGCTTGATACCCAGTGACATCTTGCGTTCTTCACGATCCAGTGTCAGGATAACGGCTTCCACCTCGTCGCCCACTTTCAGGAAGTCCTGGGCGGTACGCAGGTGCTGCGACCATGACATTTCAGAAACGTGGATCAGTCCTTCCACACCGGATGCGATCTCGATGAAGGCACCGTAATCGGCAATTACCACAACTTTACCTTTCACCTTATCACCCACCTTCAGGTTCGGATCCAGTGAATCCCACGGATGGGGTGTAAGCTGCTTCAGGCCAAGCGCAATCCGCTTCTTGTTTTCGTCAAAGTCGAGAATGACCACGTTGATCTTCTCATCCAGCTGAACGATCTCTTCAGGATGGTTGATACGGCCCCACGACAGGTCGGTAATGTGAACCAGACCATCTACGCCGCCAAGGTCAACAAATACACCGTAGGAGGTGATGTTCTTGACCGTACCCTCAAGGATCTGTCCTTTTTCCAGCTTGGCAATGATCTCCGCCTTCTGGATTTCAAGTTCTGCCTCAATGAGTGCCTTGTGCGACACCACAACGTTCTTGTACTCGTGGTTGATCTTAACCACTTTGAAATCCATGGTTTTGCCCACATAAATGTCATAATCGCGAATGGGCTTCACATCGATCTGTGAGCCGGGCAAAAAGGCTTCAATACCAAATACATCCACAATAAGACCACCTTTGGTACGGCATTTAACGTAACCCTGAATGATCTCATCGTTTTCTTTTGCTTTATTGATACGCTCCCAGGAGCGAAGCGTACGTGCTTTCTTATGCGAAAGAACCAGCTGACCGCTTTGATCCTCCTGGCTTTCAACATATACTTCAATGGTATCGCCCACTTTAAGATCGGGGTTGTAGCGAAGCTCGGCTGCGGGGATGACTCCGTCCGACTTGAAACCAATATTCACTACGATCTCACGGGCATTTTTTGAAACGACCAGTCCGTCTATGACCTCCCCTTCTCCGATGGATTTAAGGGTTTCTTCATACATATTTTCCAGGCGCTTGCGCTCCTCTTCCGAGTAAACGTCCTGCTTGGTGTCCACAGCATCCCAGTCGAATTCCCCGGGTACCTGCTCTTCAAAAACAGATTCCTCCTTTTGTACGGGAATTTCACCTTCCGCAATCGGTTTGTTGGGATCTTCGATCTTCAGCTCTTCCGTGTTGGCTTTGGGATCTTTGGCCTGATCACTGGTCTTTA
>PWGY01000059.1 GCA_003554665.1 Bacteroidales bacterium
TCCACAGTGGGGGCAGCCGGATGGGCGTAGTAATCAAAAGAAATATCAAGCTTATCGAGCAAGGCGTATAATTCCGGGTTTCCTCTCATGCCCGCAAATATATAAAATCCGCGGCTGATGGTACCGGGCTGCCCTGAAACTTCAACAATCTTTACTATATTTACCCCCTGAAAATTACCAATGCTGAATCAACCGCAAATTGCTCATAACTCATGAACCGGAACTTTTTCATTCTTGTACTGGGCCTTGGTATCCTTGTCCTGGGGCTGGCCTTTTTAATTTTTACGATGACCATGCAAAAACCATCCTGTCAACCGGGAGAACTCTCTGAAAAATTCATTCACCAGCATGAGGTCTCTGATTTTGATAAAGAAGTATTCGAAAAACGCAGAGAAATGATACTGGAAGATCTGGATGCAGACATCATTGTCATGTCTGCCGGAGCTGGTGTTGACTTCCGGTATTTTACCGGATTTGATGAAAGTCGCGGAATTGCTGTGTTTATTCCCGGCGACGATAAGCCCTTCAGACTGTTTGTTACTCCATGGGAAGTTTACACCGTTATGTGGACCGGCGAGGTTTATGGCACTGAGGGAGCCATAGAAAAGTTTGGAGCCGATGCAGCCCACGCCATTGGAGATTTCGATGAAATGCTTCAGGAACTGCTTCATGGGAAAGAAAGAATATTCTTGCACGGCAGCGACAACAGGATCAGAAGTGAGGTTGACCGGATTTTGCAGTCATCAGGTCAACAGGCCGGCATTCATGACATACAACCGGTGTTGGAGGAACACCGTGTCATCAAAGATGAATGGGAGATCGCTCAGCTCAGGCAGGCCGTGGATGTAACCGTTAAAGCCCACCAATATGTGCTGCGTACGGTTGAACCCGGGCAGGCAGAATACGAAGTGCAGGCAGAAATCGAATACATTTTCAGGCGTAACGGACTCACGCCGGGTTTCTCTTCCATTGTAGGATCGGGCCCAAACAGCTGTCTCCTTCATCATACACGCAACGACCGGACAATGAAAGACGGAGACCTGCTCCTTATGGATATTGGCGCCGCCAGCCTGGGCGGGTACTCTGCTGATGTAACAAGAACAATTCCGGTCAACGGCATATTCAGCCCGGAGCAACGCGAAGTCTACGAATTGGTTCTTAAGGCCAGTGATGCAGCCATGGAGAAAATGCAACCCGGCTATCACATGCTTGACTGCAACCACAAAGCCATGGAGATCATGGTGGAAGGCCTTCATCAAATGGGGCTGATCCCGGATACGACTTCCTGGTGGCAAAAACGCTTTTACATCCAGCATCGCGTCAATCACTACATTGGGCTGGAAACCCATGATGCAGGTGACTACGGGTTCGATACCGACAAGCGGGATGAACACATTTTGACCCCGGAAATCAGAGGGAGAGAAATTTTGCCCGGAATGGTCATGACCCTGGAACCCGGGCTTTACTTTATGGAAAACCTCCTGGACGGGATCCATGAAATGTTCGGGCATCTTGCCACCGAAGAGGAACTGAATGCCTTTGTGGAGGAAGTACGCCCCGTTTATGAAAAATATGAAGGAATCGGGGTCAGAATTGAAGACGACATCCTGATCACCGAAAACGGTTATGAAAACCTTTCAGCTCACGCGCCCAGAACCATCAGGGAGATTGAAGCGGCCATGAAAAGGTAAAACCCGCTGATTGAATCCACAAGTCAAACACAGAAAGATCACAGAAATTGATTGCAACCATGAATCATACACCAACGGGCTTTTTACTAACTCTCCTGTTGAGCTTTGCCATGTCAGGAGCTGGCCTGGCACATGAACCCGATGAGGAAGAAATTAAGTCCGGGTATCCTTATGCATCGCTGTCGGAGGAAGTAATTGACATGGGCGTTATGGCAGCAGGGAGTAACGGCGACGGATACATCACCCTGAGCAACCTCGGCAAACCGGATCTGCTGATCGCCAGGGTCAGAAGCTCCTGCGGGCTGATGATCCCTACCTGGCCGGAAGCAGCCATTAACCAGGGTGATACTGTTAGAATACGTTTTCGCTACAACACCAGCAGGCTTGGACAATTTGAAAGAAAGATCACAATCCACACCAACGCATGGCAAAAAAATCTCATTGTTACCGTAAAAGGGGAGGTTATTCCGGAAGATCAATTTTGAGTTGAGAAAATTATTGTCATCTTTGTCCTGCCAGGAACCAATTTATTTGTAAGAACCCAATTATTCATTTATAACAAACTGAATTATGCCAAAAATATCAGAAAAAGGACGCATGATGCCTGCGTCTCCCATCCGTAAGTTAG
Source organism: Bacteroidales bacterium (assembly GCA_003554665.1). The sequence continues at coordinate 2,320 of PWGY01000059.1, forward strand.
TTCCATATGCTGAACAGGCAAAAAAAAGAGGTACCACGGTATATCACCTGAACATCGGGCAACCGGACATTCCAACTCCGCAATCTATGATTGATGCCATGCACAATCTGGATCTGGATGTGATTGCCTACAGTCATTCTGCCGGCATCCTGTCTTACCGGGAAAAAATGTGTGATTACTATGCCAGGCACAACATAGATGTAACCCCGGACGACATCATCGTGGGCGCCGGAGCCTCTGAAGCCATCCTTTTTGCTGTACAGAGCTGCCTGAACCCGGATGATGAGATCATCATTCCGGAGCCTTTTTATGCCAATTACAACGGCTTTGCCACCAGTGCAGGCGTAAAGGTCAAACCCATAACTTCAACCATAGAGACCGGCTTCGCCCTCCCTCCCATTGAGGATTTTGAGGAAGCAATCCCTCCGAAGACGAAGGCGATCATGATCTGCAACCCGAACAA
>PWGY01000093.1 GCA_003554665.1 Bacteroidales bacterium
ACCATTTCCATAGGGGTGGGTGCTGCATGGATGGTCAGCATGTTTCAGTTCCCGGGCCGGAACATTTTCCGGTGGGCACTGATTATGCCCATTGCAATTCCGGCCTACATAAACGGATTCACCTGGGCAGGGATGCTCGATTATACATCTCCGCCATACACCTTTTTAAGAAATCAGTTTGGACTGGATACCGGCGCTTACCTGTTTTTTGACATCATGTCACTACCCGGAGCCATTTTTATTCTGTCCATTTCATTTTACCCTTATGTTTACCTCATTACCCGCGCCTATTTCCAAACCCAGTCGGCAAGCCTATTTGAGATCAGTGCCTCACTGGGGCACGGCCCCTGGCGTACCTTTTTCCGCACGGCACTGCCCCTGGCCAGGCCGGCCATCGTTGCCGGAGTTTCACTGGCCCTGATGGAGGTACTGAACGATTATGGGGTAGCCAGTTATTACGGGGTAGACACCTTTACCACCGGTATCTTCTCAGCATGGTTCGCATTCGGCGACACTTCCGCAGCCCTGAAACTTTCCGGGTACCTGATGGTTTTTGTATTTCTCCTGATCTTTGCCGAGAGGACGCAGCGCGGGCAAATGCGTTACAGCACCCAGGGAATCCGCAAACATGGCCTGACACCCAAAAGATTACCCGGTGCAGGAGGCCTTCTGGCGAGTTTATTATGCAGCATACCCCTGATGGCCGGCTTCATACTACCGGTTATCATGCTCATATGGTGGTCGGCACAAACCTTTTCATTGATTGTTGACGCCGGCTTCTGGTCTTTGCTGGGAAACAGTTTTTTTCTTGCAGGCTCAGCCTCGCTGGTTGTGTTAGCCGCCGCCATTCTGCTTGCCTACACGGTCAGGGCATACTCCGGCAGGCTTGTAAAGATTCTCGCAAGAATCACCACACTGGGTTATGCAATTCCGGGCGCAGTGGTTGCCGTGGGCGTGCTTATTCCTTTCCTGTGGTTGGATAACCAATTGATAAAACTGCCCTGGATCAACACCCTCCTGATCACAGGAACCTGGGTGGCCCTGATTTATGCCTACCTCGTTCGCTTTATGGCCGTCGGATACAACAGCATCGACAGCGGAATGGAAAAAATTCCCGGGAGCCTCGATGAAGCAGCCCGGTCGCTGGGGATGACACACGGGAAAGTGCTCAGAAAAGTCAACCTCCCCCTCCTTACCGGAGCTGCACTCAGTGCTTTTCTGCTCACATTCATCGATGTATTGAAGGAACTGCCACTGACTCTGATACTCAGGCCATTTAATTTTGACACACTGGCCATCCGGGCCTTCGAATTTGCCTCCGATGAGCGGATCGCCGAAGCGGCACCCTATTCACTGGCCATCGTCCTGACCGGAATGATACCCGTGATGCTGCTAAACAAATACATCGGGGGAGAGTCCTCATGAAAGAATCAACCTTGTTTTGCCATTTTGTGAAGCAAAAGATAAAAAGCCATGACAATGAAAGAAACACAATCCGAACCGGTATTGCAGATCAGTCAGGTCTCAAAAACCTTCCCGGGTTCCTGCAACCCTGCTGTCAACAGTTTTAACCTGGAAGTAGAGGAAGGCGAAATTGTTGCTTTACTTGGAGAGAGCGGCTGCGGGAAAACCACCATGCTGCGGATGATTGCCGGATTTGAAACCCCCGACAGCGGAAGCATCAGCGTCTACAATCGCCTCGTGGCCGGGAACAGGGTTTTTGTGGAACCCGAACGCCGCGGGGTAGGCATTGTGTTCCAGGATTACGCACTTTTCCCGCACAAAACCGTAACAGAAAACATCCGGTTTGGCCTTTTCCGGTACCCTGTCAAAGAACAAAAAGCCAAAACAGCAGAGATCATCCGGCTAACCGGGCTTGCCGGACTGGGAAAAAGGTACCCCCACCAGCTGTCAGGTGGACAAAAACAAAGGGTGGCCCTGGCCCGTGCCCTGGCACCTGAACCAAGGCTTATTCTGCTGGATGAGCCCTTCTCCAACCTGGATTCCCTGAAAAAAGCACAAATGCGTGAGGAAATTGCCTCCATCATCAAAAAAACAAAATCCACAGGTATATTCGTAACCCATGACACCAAAGATGTGCTCGCCATCGCTGACAAGGTGGCCATCATGAAAAACGGGGTCATCCTTCAAACCGACACCCCCGACAGACTTTACAATTATCCGGTTAATAAGTATGTGGCCAGGTTTTTCGGCAAAACGAACGTACTCCATGCTGAAGTAACCACAGATGGGTTTCTGACCCCCCTGGGGCTGATACGGGCAAATGGTTATGAGCTGCCCGTGGGCAGGCAAATCCTGATTTCTGTGCGACCAGAGCATTTTGAAGTAGCCGGCTGCCACGAAAACTGCCTGCCCGCAACAATCACCAGCGAAAACTTCCTCGGTGAATACAAGGAACTGGCATGTCGGATCGAAAATAGTGCAGGAAAGGAACTGGATATTCTCGTACACACTTCTCCAAACCATCAGTGCGAAGATCAGCGCTGCTATGTGCGTCATAAAGGCGACATCCCGCCCTCGGTCTTAAATAAATTATAATTGGGGACACCATATTATATATTGTAAGCAAAGAATGGCAAAATCGTTCTTTTTTTTTCGAAATCACAGAATAAGCTTGTAATTTTACGCCCCTGTTTCACAAAACCCAAGCCAATCTAAAATAAACAACCAACACATTCAAAGCATGGAAATGATTACCGATCAACTATCCAGCGTTCACATCCTGAATCAATTCTGGCTGACATTCCTGATGGTGATCAG
>PWGY01000247.1 GCA_003554665.1 Bacteroidales bacterium
AGAGTTACTATGCTTACCGAGTTGGGCCAGTGGCCGAAACGTGTGACGTGCTCGAATGGAAGTCTGCTTATCGTATGGATATTGACGAGGCTGTTTCCATCAAGAGCGAGGAGTTCCGCGAAGCCGCCAGTCAGCTGAATATCCCGAACAGTGTGGGGTTGAAGTTGGCTCCTAAGTTCGTCAAATCTGCATACCGCATTCTCAAAGAGCACACCGAAGAGACCGGTCGGCCAATGCACCCATACCGACTGAGAACCGAAGCAAACGTGATTCTAGCCGAACGCTCGTACAATCTGGCCTTTTCATATCTGAATGAGTTGCCCGGCGTGATCGAGCCGACCGACGGGCCAGCATGGGAGTTCGTCGAACAGCAGGCAACACACACGGAGCAACAGAGCCATGTCTGAAGAGAACTCCGTGATTCGGTCGTACACACCAGCCAAAGACGACGAAGAGCACACAGACGAATCAGAGGCCGACAGTGACGAGGAGAACCACGGTCGAATCACGTCTTTAGAACAGCGGGGCAACCAATGACAAAGTTGCACCCGTTGATCCTTCCGGGCAAACCCAGCCCATATGGTCCAGCAACAAAGATCGGTGAGAGTGACGATTCCGACAGTGAGACCACAGACAGCGAGGAGATAAGCGACAGTTACGAACAGGATACTGAGAGCGAATCAGACGAAACCACGGAGTAGAACACATGAGCACCGACCTACAGGCTAAAATCCAAACGGAACGGGATGAGGCTTTGGCGACGTTAAGGGAGATTGTAGATCACGCTCGATACAAGAGCCTAGGCGACGGTCGGATTAGGTCGCCAGAGAAAGAGCGAATCCGCCTAAAATATCTCCGTGTGATTGTTTCGGCTGAGTCTGAACGCCGGAAGTTGCTACAGGATAAGGAACTTGAGGAACTGCAGGAACGGCTCGAAGCCATCGAAGAGCGACAAGAGGAGACATCATGACTAAGCGGAAGATTGCCAACAAGATAAACGAACTCGAAGAGGATCACGGAACCGATAACACCGATTGCATGGTCATGAATCTGGCACACGTCAAAACACCAACCGACAAACGATGGCCGGATATGGAAGATTCACCACACCCCGATTTGACGATTAAACCATACCCTGAGCAAAAGCCAAACAGCCTGAAAATTGCTGTTCCAACCGTGATACCTGAGGAGTTCAGAACCGGTCGAATCATCTTTGTTGAAGCGTGCGCCGGTGATTCGATAACCAGAGAAGGTGACGGAACGCCAGACACACGGGCAACCACGGCGTGTGAACTATGGTCGGCCATGAGTGACGAACAGCTCGAAGAGGAGCACAAGATTCGACAAGAACGCGGTGATCCAATCCCGGACTTGTTGGCCGACCGTGTGTGAGAACGAACCACCGGTTGAATGGATCGTCTATCAGGAACTCATTTCTGCAGTCAATTCGTCGAAACCTGTAACTTGAGTATGGCTTTTGCTTAGCTGTTTGTCCCATTTGGACACGCCGTTCACAAAATCACTAATCGCAATACAACGGTTGATTTACCCAATATCATTTAAGTACTAATTTTGTGGCGCTAAGCAAGAACCGGCAAGGTACACACCGATTAGTACCACAATTTAGAGATGTTAGTCTGACGGGGTTTTATTGGTGTGAAATATGCACACGGTGGTATGCAAAAAGTCACATTCTCTCTTGAGGAGCAACAACTCGATAAGATAGACGAATATCAAGAGGAGAACGACATTAGCTCACGGTCCGAAGCCCTACGGCGGTTTATAGACGACTATGAGGAGTTGCATACAGAGTATGAGGAACTGCATACCGATTATGAAGAGTTACAAACGGAGTTAGAACAGGAACGGAACCGGAACCGGCTGATTCTTGAACAGCGTGAGGAGCACACAGAGTTAGTCAAATACGTTCAAGAGGAGCGGTCGGCTGAACAGCGCTGGCGTGAGGCCGGGATCGGCCAGCGGCTCAAGTGGCGAATCTTCGGGATGGATAACGACGAGGAGTAATCCGCTTGTAGATCGAGGCCGACGAGTTCCTTTCCTATCTGTTCTCACACGGGCAACAGGTTTCCTCGCCAGCCACTTTTTCGCCAGTTTTGCCAAACACCGACTACAACCGACTACATTCACACACCCCCGACTACGGATATTCAGCCGGTATGAGGCCTCTCTGTGTTCTTAGTGGGAGTTGTAGTCGGTGTAGTCGGGGGGGGTGGGTAAACTCGCACTCTGAGAGAATAGTCTGTCTGTGTTCAAGCCTGAGGCTCAGACGAACAGGAATAGAACTGTAGAAAAAAGGTTAGGGGGGGTCCCCCGACTACACCGACTACATTTCTAGGTGGCCGGATAGACGACTCTCTCTCACTGCAGAAAAGAAGTTAGCCACACACCCCCGACTACACCGACTACAGTTCAGCCAAATACCGGAGCCGTGGGGATCGAGGAGTGATCGGCATAGCCACAGCTCACCGTGAGGAGATACCGTCGGCTCTGGCGTGTGCAATTGGGAGAACGACCGGTATAGCTACGGCTCAGAACTTGTGGGAGTCTGTCCGGCAAAAAACCACAATTGCCGAACAGGGAAGCTCCTGAACAATTGGTAATATAGGGCCTATCGGCATAAATTATACCCATTCTCTTATGCAAGTTCTTGTATAAAATAACGCCTAATTGTAACTGGTTTGGTGGTTATAAGGGCAAAAGAACATAAGTAACGTGTGCGAATTGCTGAACAAGCCGACGCCGAACAGGGAA
>PWGY01000047.1 GCA_003554665.1 Bacteroidales bacterium
GGGATTTGGGGCATAGGGCATAGGGCATGGGGCATGGGGGAAGAAGGCATGGGGCATGGGGGAAGAAGGCATGGGGCATGGGGCATGGGGCATGGCGCATGGGGAAGAAAGTATGGGAGTGGAAGAGGATGCATAGGGCATGGGGCATGGGGGAGGAAGAAAAGATGAATGATGAAAAGTGAATAAGGGCGAGAAGGAGGGGGGATTTTTTGGCATGGGAGGCCTGGGGGCCTTACATTCCAGTGAGACCCTGCTTCGCGGGGCATATCGTACATTTCATCATGCCGGGGGTGTGAAAGGCGGGCAGGGCCCGTTCAAGGCTGGGGGAAAGTGATTTTCGGTTCTTTATCAGTATCAGCCTGTTTTTGAGAGTTGCTGTGGCATGGACATTGCTATCTGTGCAGGGTAGTTGTGAACTTCAAACAGGAGAGAATGCATGAGCGCTTCAGGAAATAATGGTTTAAATGCTTACGCCGAAGCCCTGAAGAAAAAGGATTTTGCCCGGGCGGAAAAGATTGCCCGCAAGCTTCTGAAGAAAAATCCGGGGGACGGCCGGATGCTCAAGTACCTGGGCACGGTCCAGGCCATACAGGGGAAAAACGCCGAGGCCCTGCCCCGCCTGGAGCAGGCGGCCGGGCTGCTGCCCGGTGATGCGGAACTGCTCAAGAACCTGGCTCAGAACCTGGAGGCCATGGGCCGGGATGAAGAAGCCGCCCGGAGGTACCTGCAGATGCTGGACATCAGCCCGGACAGCCCATCCATTCATGTGCGGCTGGCTGCCATATTCGGACGGGCAAAGAATCTGCACCAGGCCAGGGATCACGCCCGCCGGGCCTCTGAGCTGGACCCGCACAACTGGGACGCCCTGATGAAACTGGCCCGGGCCCACCACGAACTGGAGGAACCGCAAAAGGCCAAGCGCCTGTATCAGAAAGTTCTGACTATGAACCCGGAGCACCCTCCGGCCTACAGCAGCCTGGGCAGCGTCTGCAGGGAACTGAACAATCCGGAAGAGGCCCGGGAACATCTGCAGAGGGCCCTGGAACTGGAGCCGGATTCGGCCCTGCATCACACACGCATGGGCAGCGTCTGCAAGGACCTCAAACTCTATGAAGAGGCCAGGGATCACTACCTGAGGGCCCTGGAGATTGATCCGCATTTTGAGCACGCCCATTCCCGCCTGGGCAATGCGTACAAACATCTGGGTCAAATAAGTGACGCCCTGAAGTCTTACCGCAGGGCCCTGGAACTTGATCCTGATTCGGTCCAGGCCCACTACGGCCTGTCCGAGCTGACCACTTTCGACGATCCGGACGATCCGGCCATAAAGCGTCTGCAGGCAAGGTTCATGGACAGCGAAACAGATCCGCACGACAGGGCACTGGCCGGATTTGCCCTGGGCAAGGCCATGCTGGATCAAAAACGCCTGTCCGAGGCATTTGACTGCTATGACCAGGCCAACAGGATCATGTATCCGCTGCGCGAGGGCGGCCCGGACTGGGATATAAGGCCGGCGAGGTATCAGAGGCTTTTTTCCGGAGAATTCATGGCGCGGGCCGGTGATTTCGGCCTGCAAGAGACGCCGCAGGTGTTTGTGGTGGGCTTTTCCCGCAGCGGCAAGAGCTTAGTGGAGTCCCTGATAGCCTGTCACCCCGATATTGAGCCCTGGGGAGAGGATCAGAAGTTCCACCGTTTCTGCCGGGGCAAGGGTAAAAATTACCTGCAAAAACTCACACCGGAAAAAAGTCGCCAGGAGGCCCGCAATTATATACGTGAACACCAGTTCCCCCCTGGCAGAGGCAGATGCGTGACCACTCTGCCGGGCAATATTACTGTCCTTGGCTACCTGGGGCTTTATTTTCCGGCGACGCCCATTATCTTTGTCCAGCGTGATCTCAAGGACCTGGGCGTATCCTGTTATTTCAAGCATTACGCCCGGGGCAACAGGTACGCTTTCGACCTGGAACACCTGGGACGGGAAATCAGGCTGTACCGGGAACTCATTAAGCACTGGACACAGGTGCTGCCCAATCCCATGCTCATGCTGAGCTACGAGGAGCTGACCCGCAATCCTGATGGGATGTGCTCCATGCTTTACAGCTTTCTGGGGCTGGAGTGGAAGAAAGAGTATTTCAAGGTTCTCAAGGAAAGAAGCAGCCACGTACTGGACCTGGGCCCGGCCCACTCCCTGGACCTGGCCATGCCCATAAGAAAGGATTTTGTGGGTTTCTCCGAGCCTTTTCGGGACAGGCTGGGGCCGTTGCTGCAGGGATACAGAAATGCTTTGCAGGATACCCGTTATGACCAGCCGGCGGGAAAAGTGCTGGCCGCAGGCAAAGCTGCAGGCAGGAAAAAAATGGCCATGGCTTGAGCCTCTGGCTACTTCTGGGGATTTGGGGGATTGGGGCATAGGGCATGGGGCATGGGGCATGGGGGAAGAGGGCATAGGGCATGGGGCATGGAGAAAAGAGGGATGGGGCATGGGGCATAGAGCATAGAGCATAGAGCATGGGGCATGGGGGAAGAAGGCAGGGGGCATGGGGTATGGGGCATGGAGGAAAGAGGATTGGGGGATTCTAAATCAAGGGTCAGAGGTCAGAAGTCGGAAGTCAGAGATCAGAAATCAGTAGACGTTGGGGATTTAGCGACTTTAGTGGCTTATTCCTGAAATCCTGTCAGAAAAAACAAGAAACTTAGACAGGATTAACAGGATTGACAGGATAAGCAATCAGCGGCCGGAAGCCGCAGATTACATTAGCCATCCGGCAC
>PWGY01000049.1 GCA_003554665.1 Bacteroidales bacterium
CGTCTTGCCTGTAAATTACAAAGATAATCATATAGGTGGAGCATTTATTTTCAGGCTAAACAAAGGATATTCTTATATTACAGAAATAAAGATAAGAAACACGGGAAATATAAATCCTGTACACTTATCAAATATATTCCTCTATTACAAAGAACAAGAGACTTGTTCTCCCTTTTTACCAGAAGATGCGGTAAAATTTAATACAAATCCGTCTCAATTTGACTCTAATGGATTTGCTACTTTTCAAGGTAACATGTATTTAACTAACAGTAAATTTTGCAGCTATATAGTTTTGGATATATCAGAAAATGCTCAAGAAAATGGCACCATTAAACTACGAATCGACAATCCACAAACCGACATCAAAACATATAACACGAATATACAGCAAACCTCTCCTCTAGTCATTCCCGAACAGACAATAATAAAAGAATATCCAAGTATAAACTATATACAAAATTCATCATTTTCGAATGGAACGGACTATTGGTCATTGAACGCATTTGAATATGATGAAAGTTGGTTCCAAGCTTCCACAGGCTCCTTAAGAGCACAAACCACTATTGGATCTAGTAATGAATTATCTGCTAATGCTGAACAGATTATTAAGGACAAAATCAATAATGACGACAGAGTAGAATTATCTCTCAGTTGGAGCAAGAAATGCGCTCAATCTATCTGTGAGGAAAGTAGAGTTTCCGTAGAAATTACTAATATACCTGATCCAAAGGACGAAGATTACGTGACAATATGGGATAATACCTATATCCCAAACGAAGTTAACGAACAAGTCGGCTGGATTGAGCTCAGTAACAAAGATGTTAGCCAATTTTTTAGCGAAACAGGGAATTATCGTTTGCGTATAAGAACTGATCTAAAAAATGGTAACTCAAGTACGGCACAGTCTGCCCTATGGGTTGACCAAGTTAAATTGAATGTTACAAGAGCAAGCGAAGGGTTGATAACTGCTCATATCGTAAATGAACATGGTATACCAGTAGGCAACAAACCAAATGTTAGTATCCCAAGAAGTTCTTTTACCCCAGAGCATAGAACAACTGAATTCCAGCTAGGGAAATCAGGACATCAAATCCAGGTCATGAACACAACAAATAAGCCAGAATGGACGCTATCTATATCTGCTAAACACGGAGCAAATGATGTTTGGCAAAGTGACAAACATCATTACAAATACAACGGCACAAAAGAAGAAGGGCGTTTGCTAGTAGATCCTAGTAAAATAACCATTATCCCAGGGGAGAAGTGTTCATCTAAAGGTTTGATAAGGGGAGAATCTAATTATTTCAAAAAAGGTTCTATGGACCAAATTACACTACTATCTGCAAACGAAACCGCCAATACAAACTGCTCTTGGTACATAAAAGACGTTCAATTTAAACAAGATGTCCCTGCTGGACAGCCTCCAGGCAGCTATAATCTAGAATTAAGCTTAACAATTATTTAATTATTATTCTTGACTTAAAGATTCATTTATTATTTAATTAACGGATGTAATTTATTTAAATTTTTATTAAATTGTAAAATGATTAAAAACTCCTTAATTACGCCATTAGTTGTAGTTCTACTGGCTTCCCTACTATATTTGCTAGCAGTTCCCAGCTCAGAGGTGAATGCAATTCAATATGGTTCCATAGGTGGAAGACCAGCACACACTGAGGGAACTGGTGGCACTGGTTGGTTCATGTATAACTTAGACTACGGAGAGGAAATAGAAGATGCTGTCCTTGTAATTAATACTGATAAGGAGCCCGCAGACGTTATTGTCTACGCTGCAGATAGCGTCAGGAGCTCTAGCGGAGGGTTTGCATTAAGACAAATGACTGAACCCAAGGAAGCAGTAGGATCATGGATTCGTTTCTATCCTGACCCCGTCCCAGCAGCATTCAGAGAAACTTTTGAGGCTCAGGGCGAAAGCATCTTGGATTTTTGTGCATTAGAAATCGATGGCTCTGAAGAATGGTGTGAAGGAGTTGAGTTAGTAGAAATAGAAATGGAGGGAGAGGAAAGAAGAGAAGTACCTTTCACTTTCTCTATGCCTGAAGATGCTGACGCTGGAGAACATACTGGTGGTATCCTAATTCAGAAAGCCCGTCCAGAAGAACAAACAGAGCAACAAGGAACTGGTATTACACTAACCACAAGGGTAGGAGTGAGAATATATCAAACACCTCCAGGAGACGTAAACAAGGAATTGTACTTAGAAGACTTTGCAGTGGCAAAGAGGTTCGAGGAATTTGATTATTCAAGAATCTTCAGTAGACAAGAACAACAACCAGAAAGTTACCTCGTCTCCACAAAAATAGGAAACTCCGGTAATGTAAGCACTTACTTTAATCAAACAATCAACATCAGCGATGATTTGTTTGGTAATCGTGACGAAACTATCACAGACAGGAGATTCCAAGTTCTAAGAGAAGATGTCTTTCACTCAAACTATGCTTGGCAAAATCCTAGATTCGGAAAATTCACATTTAGTACTACGGCAACCTATGTTGATGCTGACAATCAAGAACATACATTAGAAAGTGATGAAATCACTATCTGGATCATCCCATGGAGAGAAATAGTGCTGGCGGCAGCAATAATAATTTTGGGATTGATTATTAATAAGATTAGAAAGGTGATACACAACAAGAAATATGGAGGACATGGATGGGTTGAATACACAATCAGAGGTGGGGACACCTTGGACAAACTATCCCAGAAGCATAATGTCGATTGGAATACTTTGGC
>PWGY01000161.1 GCA_003554665.1 Bacteroidales bacterium
TCGCTTTCGGCCATAAACACAGGACGATCCGATTTGTCCCAGGCGATATGATGACTTCTGGCAGCGATAAATGCCTCAAGTGCCTTTTGGTCGTCCGAGGTGATCCAGCAGGCCATGTAATAGTTCATGGGCTGAAAATCGCATGAGGCGCCGTATTCATGCAGCAACCTGAATTTGATCACATCAAACTGCAACTCCCCAACGGTACCGATCACCTTGACATTTCCGGGCTGCCGGACAAACAGCTGGGCAATCCCCTCATCGGTCAGCTGCCGGATACCTTTCTCCAGCTGCTTGGTCTTTTCCGGGGTCCGGTTTACCACCTGGCGAAACATTTCGGGGGAGAAACTCGGTATTCCCTGGAAGCTTAACTCCTCTCCCTCTGTGAGCGTATCCCCGATCTTAAAGGTGCCCGTATCGTACAATCCCACCACATCTCCGGGAAAGGCTTCATCGATCACGCTTTTGTCGCCGGCCATAAAGCTTGTGGGGCCAGAAAAGCGGATTTTCTTGCCGAGACGTGTATGGGCATAGAATTTATTCCGTTCAAAACGCCCGGAAACAACCCGGCAGAAAGCGATGCGGTTCCGGTGATTGGGGTCAATGTTGGCGTGGATCTTAAACACAAAACCACTGAAAGATTCTTCGCCGGGTCTGACCTCCCTGTTTTCGGTTTTACGGGCTTTGGGTGAAGGAGAGATCCGGACAAATGTCTCCAGCAATTCCTTGACCCCAAAATTGTTGATGGCGCTTCCGAAGAAAACCGGGGCCAGGTAACCATCTCTGTACAAAGATTCATCAAAGGGCTCATAGACCCCTTCAATCAGTTCCACATCCTCACGAAGCCTGGCTGCTGCTCCTTTTCCGATCTCTTCTGTCAGGGCATTGCTATTGAGTTCATGGATCATGGAAACCTCATCTGCAATGCTGGTTTTATCCGGGGCAAACATACGCAACTGCCGGTTCATCAGATCGTAGACTCCCTGAAACTCACTCCCCTTCCCGATGGGCCAGCTCAGTGGCCTGGTATGGATATTCAGTTCCCTTTCAGCTTCTTCAAGCAGGCTGAAAGGGTCCATTCCCTCCCGGTCCAGCTTGTTGATGAAAATGATCACCGGTGTATGCCGCATACGGCATACCTCCATGAGTTTGCGGGTCTGCTCCTCCACCCCCTTTGTGCTGTCGATCACCAGGATCACACTGTCTACGGCAGTCAGCGTACGGTAGGTATCTTCAGCAAAATCTTTATGCCCCGGCGTATCCAGTATGTTGATCTTATGGTCTCCGTAATCAAACCCCATCACAGATGTAGCCACAGAAATCCCGCGCTGCTTCTCAATTTCCATAAAATCAGAAGTGGCGGTTTTCCGGATTTTGTTGTTTTTTACCGCACCGGCAGTCTGGATCGCACCGCCGAATAACAATAATTTTTCTGTCAGGGTTGTTTTTCCGGCATCCGGGTGGCTGATGATGCCAAAGGTTCTTCTACGTTCAATCTCTTCGTGCAAACTCACTAAATAATTATTCTAAAATGTATAAACCAAAACCCGGCTCAACGGGCTTCAAATGCAATTTCAGCGCCTTCATATTTTTTGGCAATTTCATAAAGCTCAGTCCATCCTGCCTGCTGATGACCGGTTCGGCTTCCCCTGTCATAAATTCGAGCCCAACTACCTTCCCTGTCTATCCGTGAGGATCCACTAAGGGCAATGGTCGCTGATTCTGAGTCGCTTACCACCACGTTCACCTGAGCTTCCCACCGCATACGACGGTGAAGGGATGTTGGAGCGGTTGAAATGGAACCCATTTCCCGGTCAGAGCTTTGAATGCTAAAGCCTCTTTCGGCCAGAATTTGTCCCATTTTGCGATAGGCATCGTCGGGGTGATCCCCGGTAATGATAAGCACCGTATTATCGCCACGGTTGCTTCCGGGGACCTCCTGCTGAAGCGCACAACTGCCCAGAAGGAATAGTGCAAAGATAACAATAATCGTTTTGCTTGATTTTAAGATGGTTGTTTTCATGGTAGAACAGACTGGATTAATAAAATAAATTCTTCGCAAAAACTATTCCAGTTATCTGTATATTTTAAATTAAGTTAATTATTTGCTTGTTTTTGACCTGATTCGCAGCTCCTGCAGTGAACAGAAAACTGTTTTTTTCAGCTTACTGATATAGCGTCCGTTAACGAATACAAAGTGTTCGCAAGCGGACGCTTTTTCTGCTGTCATCACCAAACACAACACCCTTTATTCAATTGTTTATCAATCTTTTAACACTATTGGCACAGATATGGATATAAATTGGTTGAACTAAACAGCAAACAAAAAACAAACCGATAAAATCCATTGCCATGAAAACAAGAATGATCATCACCGCCGCCATGTTACTGAGCTTCACCCTGGTTTTTGCACAGGAAAACGAAGAATACCTCACCTTTAACGGACCCAACGGGGAAATCCTTATTCAGCCAATCAATACCGAGATCGCACCTGATTCAGTTCCGTTTACCGAAGAAGCGGAGCTCTTGCGCAAACGTTTCGACGCAGCCAATGAGCCCCTTGACCTTTCAATTTACTACAAGCCGGAAGCTGAAGAGCCACTTCCCTTTCAATTAAGGAAGCCTGTAAGAATTGCCGTCAACTTCCCTGCCCTCAGTGTTGCCATCAAATAACGCCCTGTCTTTCCGGATCCAATTCCGCTTATTGTCA
>PWGY01000214.1 GCA_003554665.1 Bacteroidales bacterium
TTATGGCTGTTTTGATCGCTATACCTAGCGGGATGATAGCAGCAAAATTCAGGGGGCGATTGCCTGATTATTTTACCATGTTTTATTCTATAATTGGTTTGTCTATTCCTCAATTCTGGTTGGGTTTAATTTTAATGTTAATTTTCGGAGTTTATTTAGGCTGGTTTCCAGTTGCGGGATATGGGACTATTCAACATCTTGTATTGCCGGTTGTAACACTAACAGCTTATTTTATTGGCCTTATGGCAAGAATGACTCGTTCAAGTATGCTAGAGGTTATGAGTGAAGACTATATAACAACAGCCCGGTCAAAAGGTTTGGCAGAAAGGATTATAATGTGGAAACATGCTTTGAGAAATGCCCTATGTCCCATTATTTCATTATTAGGTTTGCAGGTGGGATGGCTTTTAGGTGGAGCTGTTGTTGTTGAGCAGGTTTTTAATAGGCCCGGATTGGGCAGATTAATTATAGCGTCTTTTCATAGAAGAGATTATCCTGTTATTCAAATATTATTGCTTATTTTAGTTATTTCAGTTATTATTGGTAATTTACTTGCTGATTTTGGTTATGGCTTAATAAACCCAAGGATCAGGTACGAGTAAAACAGGGAGGGTATTAAATGAAGTTCTTAAAATATAAACAAATAGTAATAGGGGGTGGTTTAGTATTATTTTTCTGTATAATAGCATTTCTGGCCCCTTATATATCTCCTCACGATTTTTGGCGGCAAAATTTATTACAGTCTTTATCTTCTCCTAGTTCAGAATATTATTTTGGTACTGACAATTATGGCAGAGATATATTTAGCAGGGTTCTTTACGGAGCTCGGATTTCTTTAATTTCTGCATCTGGAGCTGCCGCTGTTGCTTCTATTATAGGTGTAAGTCTGGGAATATTAGCAGGCTACTTTGGAGGAATAATTGATAGGTTGGTACAAACAGGAATTGATATAGCTTGGTCTTATCCCTCGGTTTTACTGGCAATTCTCATAGGAGCAATAATGGGTCCCGGGCTTAACTCAACAGTACTTGCAATAGCTGCAGTCTATTGGGCTCAGTATGCCCGGGTTATTCGGGGTGAAGTTTTAATGATAAAAGACAAGGAATATGTTGAGGCTGCTAGGAGTCTTGGTTGTAGTCATTTTAGGATTATTATTAAGCATATTTTCCCGAATGTTATACCAAGTATGTTGGTTCTTATTTCTATCACGATGGGATATGCTATGCTGCTGGAAGCAATGATGAGTTTTTTAGGGGTAGGAGTTCAACCTCCAATACCAAGCTGGGGAGTAATTCTGGCTGAAGGTAGGGATTACATGACAACTGCTCCCTGGATAACTATTTTTCCTGGTATTATAATTACTTTTACTGTATTAGGTTTTAATTTCCTTGGAGATGGTTTAAGAGACTATTTAGACCCACATATTGATATAAATTAAATTTATTGGAGGTATTATAATGCTGGAAGCAGGTTATAGTGCTCAGATATCACCTAAATTTACTTTTTGGACAGAAGATCAATGTTACAGAATACATCAGGCAACACTTGAAGTTTTAAAAAGAACTGGAGTTAAAGTTTTTGAGTCAGAATCATTAGAACTTTTACAGAGAGCTGGTTGTACAGTTGAAGATGATATTGTAAAAATTCCTGCTTCACTTGTGAAATGGGCAATTAATAGTGCGCCTGAGAGAATAGTACTCTCCTCTGCAGAAGGCAAAAGGAGTGTTTTTTTAGAAGAGAATATATTAAATTATGGTTTAGGAAATGATCTGCCATATTTTTATGATTATGGTGCGGATGAAATAAGGTATTCAAAATTATCAGATGTAGAAAATGTGGCAAAAGTTGCTGATACTTTGGATAATATTGATTTTATTGCTTCTTTAGCTCTGGCTTCTGATGTTACTACTGAATTGGCTGATTTATACCATTTTAAAGCTTTAAGGAGTTATTCTCATAAACCAATTCTAGCCTCAGCTACGGACATAGATGTCTTAAAAGCACTTTATAAACTGGCTTTAGTATCTGCGGGTGGTGAAAGAGAATTTAAGAGCAATCCGAATTTTGCTGTTTATGCTGAGCCAACCTCTCCCTTAATTCACAGTAAAGATGCTCTCAAGAAGCTGCTTTTTTGTGCTGATAAAGGAATTCCAATTACCTATGCTTCAGGTGTGATGGCCGGGGCAACAGGTCCTACCACATTAGCTGGCTCTTTGGTTCAAGCCAATGCTGAGGGCTTATCAGGACTGGTAATTCATCAGCTGAAAAATCAGGGAGCTCCCTTTATTATTGGTATACCTGGGGGACCTATAGACATGAAAACTGCTATTTGTTTATATGGGGGGCCCGAAGTTCCTCTGGTAAATATTGCAGTAGGTGAACTGGGAAGATTTTATGAGCTTCCATCATATGGAATGGCTGGCTGTACTGATGCCTGGAATCTTGATGAACAGTCAGCTGTAGAGGCTACCTTTAGTATAACTGCTGCAGCCTGGGCTGGCACAAATTTAATACACGATAATGGGTATTTAGGTAGTGGAATGATGGGCAATTTGGAATATTTGATAATGACAGATGAAATTATTGATATGGTTAAGCATTTCATGAAAGGTGTAAAGTTAGATGAAAATTCTATTCCTGTAGATTTAATTGATGAAATAGGACCGGGAGGTCATTATTTAACTGCAGAGCATACTTTAAA
>PWGY01000070.1 GCA_003554665.1 Bacteroidales bacterium
AATGGCTTCCTGATCTCCTTTAAAGGCTCCGTATCCGAAAATTTGCTTAAGCAGCTCACGAAGAGAAACACTGCTTGTAACCTCCATGGTATTGTAACTTATTTTTTGCACCTCCATAACATTGCAACAAAAAACAGGCCGAAAATTTAATTTATGAAGTATAACAGATTTTTCCACTTTTGGGAAAAATCATGTAGGTTTGTAGTGTAAATTTAGTATTAAATAAATGGTTTAACAAAGTTTTTCATAAATTATAATAAAGTGAAATCTGCTGCTGAAATCAAGGATATTGCATTGCATACGATAGAAGATGAACGACTGGCGATAAGTCGGTTAAAAAAGTATATCGATGATGATTTTGTGCTGGCCGTGAAGCAAATTCTTCAGAGCAGGGGGCGAATCGTTGTAACCGGGATTGGGAAAAGTGCCATCATTGCAGAAAAAATCGTGGCAACCTTTAACTCAACAGGGACTCCGGCCATTTTTATGCATGCGGCGGATGCCATCCACGGAGATCTGGGCATTATTCAAAATGATGATATTGCCATGTGCATCAGCAACAGCGGAAACACACCTGAGATCAAGGTACTTGTTCCCATGCTTAAAACACTGGGTGCCAGCCTCATTGCCATGACCGGCAATACCAGTTCATACCTGGCACGGCAATCGGATATCCTGATCAACACCACGGTCGAAAATGAAGCCACTCCTGGCAATCCTGCACCTACCTGCAGCACAACTGCCCAATTGGTCATGGGAGATGCCATGGCCATTGCCTTGCTGCATTGCCGGGGTTTCACAGCAAGAGATTTTGCAAGATACCACCCGGGAGGTTCTTTGGGCAAGCAACTATATCTGACAGCAGAAAACCTTTACCCGCATAATGAAAAACCTGCTGTTACACCCGAGGACAACCTGCGGACAATTATTGTTGAGATTTCCGGAAAACGGCTGGGGGCCACCGCTGTTTTAGACAATGGGCAGGTGGCAGGCATCATTACCGATGGTGATCTCAGGCGCATGCTTCAGAATAATCGCGATATTTCCGGCACGCGGGCCAAAGATATCATGAGTCCCAATCCGAAGATCATCTCCGGCGACACACTGGCTGTTGATGCCCTGCAACTGATGCGGCAAAATAACATCACCCAGCTCATCGTTGTGGATGATAATGAGTACAAGGGCATCGTACACCTGCATGATATCCTGAATGAAGGCATTATCTAACCTCTTTTCAACTACAAACACCTGACTATATGAACAGTATGAAGCTGTACACCCGAAACCTGGTAAAGAAATACAAAAAACGTGTGGTTGTCAACCATGTGTCGGTTGAAGTCAGCCAGGGAGAAATTGTAGGATTGCTCGGACCCAACGGGGCTGGCAAAACCACCACATTTTACATGATGGTAGGCCTGATCAAACCCAATAAAGGAACCATTCACCTGGAAAATAAAAACATCACCCAACTGCCGATGTATAAAAGGGCACAGATGGGCATCGGTTACCTGGCCCAGGAAGCCAGTGTATTTCGAAGCCTCAGTGTGGAAGACAACATAAAAGCCGTCCTGGAATTTACCGATCAAAGTAAAGAAGCGCAAAACAAAAAGCTGGAAAGTTTGCTGGACGAATTTGGGTTGCAGTATATACGGAAAAGCAAAGGTATCACACTTTCCGGTGGAGAAAGAAGACGTACGGAAATTGCGAGGTCTCTGGCAGTTGACCCCAAATTCATTTTGCTTGATGAGCCTTTTGCAGGCGTAGACCCCATCGCCGTAGAAGATATCCAGGGGATCGTCTCCCAGCTCAAACAAAGAAACATCGGGGTATTGATCACAGACCACAACGTACACGAAACCCTCTCAATTACTGACAGGGCATATCTGCTTTTCGAGGGCTCCATCCTGAAGGCCGGCACCGCAGATGAACTGGCGGAGGATCCTGAAGTGCGGAAACTGTACCTCGGGGAGAGTTTTCAGTTGAGGCGTTGATTTCGATTGATTATCGTCCCACGCACCTGTTTTCGGCAACCATCACAGAGCCACCATCAAGGAAAGGAAGCTCTTCCCTTCTTGCCCGTGGCAGTCAGTTGCGCGAGGATAATCAGTTGGCGGCTGAAGTTTACGGCCGGGAAGACTTTAGCAAAACGACGGCATAAGCGGAGATTCCCTCCTCCCTGCCGACAAACCCGAGTTTTTCTGTTGTAGTGGCTTTGATCGAGAGCTGATCCGGGTTCAACTGCATCAGTTCACACAATACCCGCTTCATTTCTCTGATGTATGGGGAGATTTTCGGTTGCTGCAGGCAAACAGTGGTATCGATGTTTCCGATCATCAGCCCCTGCTGATGCAGCATCAGCATGACCTTCTCCAGCAGCCATTTGCTGTCGGCATCTTTATAACGGGGGTCGGTCTCAGGAAAATGCTGACCGATGTCACCAAGGGCAGCAGCTCCCAGCAAGGCATCCATTACGGCATGTATAAGCACATCTGCATCAGAGTGGCCGACCGCCCCTGCATAATGAGGAACACGCACACCGCCAATCATCAGGGGCCGGCCGGGTTCCAGCCGGTGTACATCATACCCGAAACCGATTCGCATATCGAGGATTATCTTTCTGCCCGGAGGGCATCAAAATCAAAGGCAAGTGAAAAGCGCAGTACATTTTCCAGTGGACTACGCTGAGCCACAGGAATCACGTAAGAAAAGTCCAGACCAAACACATTGTACTTTAAACCCAGACCTACCGTAAAATACTTTCGGTTTCCCTTGTTTTCGTGCTCATGGAAGTAGCCGGCCCGGATGGCGAACTGCTCTTCATACCAGTATTCGGCCCCGGCTGAAATGGTAAACTCCTGAAGCTCTTCACTGAAGCCGCCCGGAGCGTCGCTGAATGAGCCCAGCATACCTGCAACCACCGAGCGGTTCGGGTCACGTCCTTCGGCTATCAGAGGTTCTCCGTCATCATCAAATACGATCTGACCGTTTTCGTCACGCTCGTAGACAGGTGGTGTAGGAACCAGCAGTTTATTGAAATCCACCATAAGGGCAAGGCTGTTATAATCATCGAGCTCGAAGGTCAGGGAAGGTCCGAATCGCAGGTTGATGGGAATAAAATCCGCATTCACATCATCCGTATAGGTGATCTTGTTGCCCATGTTGGAAATGTTCACACCGGCCGCGAACTGCGTTGGTGTATCCCACTCGAGCGGCCGCTGGTAATAGACCGCCACATCAGCCGCGTAGGCGATGCCGGCCTGGGTCTCCATCCCGGCGGCATCCTGTCCCTGGGTCAGGTCACTGTATATAAAACGTCCGGCCACCGCTCCGCTCAGGTGTTCTCCAAGCTGACGTACGTAAGCCGCATCCAGGGAAAATTCGTTGGGACGGAAAGTACCGAGAGACTCACCCACCTGGTCGGTATAGTTGATATCTCCCAGCGTAAAATACTTCATGGAAAACGCGATGGTCTGCAGGTCATCCAGTCTGCGATAGCCTGTCAGGTATGAAAGGTTGATATCCGGCACCAGTGAACGCAGCCAGGGTGTGTAATTCAGGGCCACACCGAAGTCCTGCTCCATGAAGGCATACTTGGCCGGGTTCCAGTGCATGGAGTTGATGTCTGGTGAAGAGGACACCCCGGCATCGCCCATCGCCCCGGCCCGGGCATCGGGTGCGATCATCAGAAATGGCACCGCTGTGGTGATCGTATTGATCTCCTGCCCCAGTACGTCACGGTAATCCTGCGCGGCAACAGGTTGAACAAAACACAGAAACAAGCACAATGCAACAGCGGCAGTGGTAAAAGATTTCATTGATAATTGTTTTATGATAAATGAATGCATGCAGCAAAGCCGGGTGATCTTCCCTGACAAACTGAACCCCGACCTGCCAAAGTGCAAATATAACGATTTCAAAAAATGCATATTGCCCGAAATTCAGGTTTTATTTCGTGCCATCGCATCAATCTCTGAGCAACAATAACTTTTCTGTTTGCATGGCGCGCTTACCATCAGGACCTTTTATCATCAGCCGGTATATATACATTCCGTTTGACAAAGGGCGACCATCACTGCTTACACCATCCCAGCGAATCGGTTCAGCCCTGAATCCGGGCGAAGTCATTTGTTTTTCAATCCGGTCGACCTGTCGGCCCTGAAGGTCAAAAATATCGATGCGGACATCCAGCTCGCTGAACGCCTGGTTGTGATTGAACGTAAACCAGGTTTCCGTTGAAAACGGATTGGGATAATTCATCAAATCTTTCAATGTCAGGCTTCCGGCTGAACCTACCACAAATTCAATGGTAGATGTGGCAGGGTTATTATGCACATCCCAGGCCCTGAGCATCAGGGTATGGCGTCCGTCTTCCAGTCCATAAAACGGGTACACCACCCGACCGCTCTTATAAGTATCGGTATCTGCTTCGTAATAACTGTTGAGCCGGATGGGATCGGAGCGGTCATCATTCAGAAAAGCCACAATGTCGTGCCCCACCCTGCCGGTCACATTGATGCCGCTTTCATCCGACAAAAAAGCCAGTAATATGGGGTTTTCATTTGTATGATCGCCGGAAATGAAAGTGGTGTCATTCATATACAACGAAATTTCCGGCCCCTGGTGATCCGATTCGTAAGATTCCTGTGTACCTCCAATGGCGAAATCCCGGAAATATCCGTTGCCGTCTGTATGCCCGTCATCCAGGTAATAACTGATTTTGCCCTCACCGTAGTCGTAAGCGATGTCTTTCGGTACAACAAAGCTGAACGAAAAGTCACCGTTTTCAACCCTGGCCCTTCCCCGGTACAAAATGGCATTGCGCATCCGAAAGTCTGCTTTCTGACTGTCCGGATTATTTCCAAGTGTACGGAAATCCGACTTCTTATCATAAATTGTCGGAAACAATACCCCATTGTAATTCTGCAACCGGTTTCCTTCGGCATCAGTCACATACCCGCTTACCTCCACCTCCTGAAATGCCCTGATGGTATCAGGCATCTGTTCGGTCACCACCCGGTTTTCCGGGTAGGCCATACGCATGGAAGGGTCGCCGAGCAGAACAAAATTGCGCAGCTGCATCGGGGTTGAGCTGCCACTGCTTTTCTGTTTGGCAATACGTATGAGGTCACCCAAACGATGATGCCTGCCTTCTTCATTTCGTGCCAGCACGGTTTCTGTAAAATTCCGGTTCAGTATCAGGTTTGCCCCGGACCAGGCCAGCCTGGTGGTTGTATACAGGGCAGGAGAGCCTCCATCTTGTTTCAGGACAATCCTCACACCCGCTGACAACTCTTCGGGGTCAGGTTGATCAAAGCTGCTGAAATTACAGGTAGCCGTCATAAACACTGGCATATTGTAGGTATTGTTCCATTGGGAAATATCATCAAAGGTCAGTATCCTTTGCTGTGCCAGCCCGCGCACACCGCCATGACCGATATAATTGATCATCAGGGCGCCTTTATTAACCCTTTCATTGATGGCGCGATTTACCTCAGGATATCGGCCACCACCTGAGGTGGTCACCTGCTGATAGGCATCCAGGTAAATTTTTTCCACGTTGTAGGCAGGGTGTTCATCCCTGATAACATCAGACAATAATTCGGCATGATTGAAGTGCGTATTCAGGTCACCATCATCGGCCACAAACACCATGGTATTCCGCCAGTCAGCGAAATTGGATACCACACCGGTATAATGCAGGCTATCACCATCCGGAGACATCCCGGGCACCCGTTTCTCATACCGGATGATCTTATCCACCATCACCTCCGCCTCTTCAGGGGTTCGTACGGGCAACCTGCCAATACCAATATCAAGCACGCCATCGGCTCCTTCACCTTCATGGTCACCAAGCAACCCAAAATAATCATCGGTCATGTATGAGCTTCTGTGTGCCAGGGATGCTTCACTCTGATAGGTCGGGATCAGGTTGCCGCCATACCCAAGGCGGTCTTTATTATCAACCGTTCCATTTCCAAACAAAAGCAAATACCGGGGCATCTGACCTGGAGCTACTGCCCGGTCATAAAACATTTTCATGAAGTTTCGTATGGCCGAGATATCCGGAACTCCCGAGGCAAATTCATTGTAAACCTGGCTGGTGGTTACCACCCCGACAGACAGCCCGTCGTTGTCGCGGCGAAAACCGGCAAGACGTTTCGCCTGATCCAGCATCTTCAAGGGGGTCACAATGATCATATCCTGTGGTTCCATGCCGTGCAGGTTCTGGTTTTCGACAGGGCCTTTAAGGTCTGCGGTCAGAAAAGCAGTTCCGTCAAACGCCACCATTTCCCGTAATTCATCCCCGGGAAGGCGAAAACGAAGTGTACCCCCACTGTAATTAATATCCTGGCTTTTTACGTTGAAACGGTCACTGACATCCCACACTTGCACCTGGTTGTCAGCCCCGGCCATTACATACTCAAATACATTGCCTTCGCCCAGCTGGTCAGTCACCCGAAACTGCATACGGGGGCCATCAAAAATCAATTTCCTGTTTATGTTGACAACAAGGTGACGCAACCAACCCCGCGTTCCGGTGGCCGGACGGCTGTAGGCCAGACGAACGGTCAGCTGGTTATCATTATCGGGCGTAAAACTCAATACCCCATTGGCGCGCCTTGCCTGAAAGCCGTTATAATCCGCAGGATTAATCGGCGCCACCTGAATCTGGGTATCATCCCCGGCAGCAGACAGTGTAAAGCCTGAACTCATGGACGCCCGGGCAGCCACATCAGCCTCTGCACTGGCCGGACTTCCTGCATCCATGTTTGGGAAGTCAAAGGTAAATTGTCTGGGGGCCGAAGAATCAAAAGTTTCGCCGAACCATAACCTGCCACTGCCAATGATGCTTTCCTGTTCAGTACGATGAACAGCCCGGTCACGGAATGAGTGTACCTCATGGGTTACCTCTGCATCTGTACCTTGTTGATTGTTAATCCTTTTACCCTTTCCGTTGTTAATGGTAAGGAAATAACAATTATTGTCCGTATACGGGTTTTCCTGATGCTTGAAACGCTCCGCATCTTCATCCCAGTGCCAGCGATCGGGCGCCATCCCATAAAAAAGAATGTAATCGGAAGGCCCAAAAGAATCTGAGCCGTCGCCCGATACATAGATGGCATTTTCATTCAGGTCGGTGATTACTGATTCGGAATTGGCCTCAGGAAGCATTCCGGAACCATTCCCAAAAAGGCGGATGTTTTCCTTGACAACTGAAGAGGGATCCATCCCGAGCTCCTCCAGCTCCTCATACCCCAGCCGGTAAATGCCTGTTTCATCCACACATAAACGGTACCAGCTTCCCTCGGCCATTACAGAGTTTTCAGGGTATGTGCGCTTTGGTGTATGCTTCAGCTCCGAATCATATTCATGGGATGCCTGCAGGGTAAAAGTTTTTAGTTTTTCAAAGGTATCAGAAGCTTCATCATAGCGAAACGGCAGGAACTCTAACACTGTATGTCGCTCCTTCCCTGCATGCTGCATACTTGTTTGCAGTGTGATGGAGTCTTTTCGAAACTTACTTGCCCGAAGAATACTGTCTGCCTGCTCACCAACGGAAACAAAGGTTTTATCCACAATGCGAAAAGTATGGGTAAAATGAGGAACCGGATTGGCTGCGCGATGGATAAAAACCGGTAAACGGGGAAGCGTATCAGCAAACACCGCATTGTCAAAATATAGCACCTCAAGGTACTCACTTTCATTTACCGGGAAAGTTTGGGGTTGCTGCCAGTTGATCTCAATGCGTGTAACAGAATCTGCCGCAAGTGCTCCCGGCACAAGCAGGCACACCAAAGCGCAAATACAGGCAATGTTGATTAACGTATATCTATTCATTGATTAGTCTGGCACAAGTTGATTAGTCTGGCACATAAGCCCCTTAGTCAGCACTCAAGCCTCCTGAAATGTATAACAGGCCGTGCAGAAATCGCCCGACCTGTTATACAACGGTAAAATCTGCCTGTTATTTTATGTGGAGTTTAGCGGACAAGGTAAACAGTTCCCTGCTTTTGCCTGTGTCCGTCACCCACATCATATTCCACCTGATAAGTATATGCACCAGGAGAGGCCCTGCGTCCGTCAATGATGCCATCCCAGCCATTCCCGTTTACATCATCGGTTGTAAAGACCTCATTCCCGTAGCGGTCAAATATCCTGAGCCGGTAGTTCTCCGGCTCACACTCGTAGAACAACGGCATGAAGGTCTGGTTTACACGGATGTCACTTTCCGGTCTGAACGCATTCGGAATGTAAACCTCCAGATCCTGTTCCACCATGACGGAGTCAGAAGCTTTGCATCCGCCCCTGGTAGCAGCAGTGGCCTGGTAAATTCCCGGTTCATCCACGTAAAGGAATAATCCGTTAAAATCATCTTCCATAACCTCTGACGACCAGGTCACCGTATACTCATGGCCAAAGGCATTGACCTCAGTTCCCAGCCTGAGCTCCGGATCCTCGCAAGTCAGAACACCCTGCCCTACAATGGCTATTTCCGGAACATCCTCTACCACAATGGTAATGCTATCGTATCCAATACAGCCATTATCATCCATCATTTCAACCTCATAAGTGGTCGTTTCCTCAGGAGAAATCCTGTCACCCTGCTGGTATAAACCACCCTCCCAGGTAAAATCACCGTCTGTTTCCGAGTTTTCTGATTTGGCATAGAGGCGAATGGTATCTCCACGGCATATGGACACACTGTCAGCAAATACTGCATCCTCCTCGCCATCCAACAGCACACCGGCATTTATTTCCGGCGCCTCAATGACCGTTACGGGAGCAGTGATCTCATCCGAACAGCCGTTGGTATCGGTTACGGTCAGGGTCACAGAATAAGTGCCGGCATTGCTGTATGTATGCATGGGATTGGGGTGATCAGAGTGGTTCCCGTCGCCAAAGTCCCAGTGCCAGTCAATAATGCTTCCCTGTCCTCCTCCGTCAGAGGCATCCCTGAAAGCAACAACTTCACCTTCACAGGATGGTTCAGCAGAAAAATCAGCTGTGGGCCCGCTGTATACGTACACTTGCCTGGTAATACTGTCGGAACAACCCAATTCATTGAACACAGTCAAGGTAACCTCATGCACACCAGAATCTTCAAAAGCATAAACCATACTAACTGGGTCACCTGATTGGAAAGTCTCCGAAATCGTTCCACCTTCAAACTCCCAACGCCATGATGTGATCTCCCCTTCACCGGGCTGAGAAGAAAAATGGGTAAAAGTAATTTCCTGACCAGGACATGCATAAGAATCACTCATGGTAAATTGCGCATTCGGCAGATCCATGACCCGGATCTGTTCACTGACAGTCACCTGACAACCGTCGTCAAAGGTAACCGTAAGATCCACAGTGTAGTAGCCAGGTGTCTGGTAGGTATGATCAGGCTCGAAATCATTCGAACTGTTTCCATCGCCAAAGTCCCAGCTTACAGACTCCACCTGATCCATATCGTCCATGTCATCAAAATAAAATTCAAAAGAAGCGGCCATACCCACACAAACATCATCTTCCGGCATGGCAATTTCAGGCATGGGCGCAGGACGGATCGTCACCTCACGGGTGATCTCATCCACACAGCCATGATTATTGGTCACCAACAGGCTTACCTCATAAGTCCCGAAACCAGAAAAAGAATGGGTGGGGTTCTTTTGTTCCGAAGAATTGTAAACACCTGATTGTGGGTCGCCAAAGTCCCACTCCCATGACACGATCTGGCTGGCGTCGCTTCCGGCAAATGAAAGATCTTCGAAAGCCACATTCTGACCCTGACAATCACCTTCCCAGGTAAAATCTGCCTCAGGAACACCAAAAACTTCCACCTGCCACTCGTGGGTATCCTGGCAACCCAGCTCAGTTTCGATGGTCAGTACCACATTATAGATTCCTTCCTGGGCATACACATGCGAAGGATGTTGAACCGCGGAAGTGTTTCCATCTCCAAAGTCCCATGCCCAGGAGACAATACCCACATCATCACTACCTGGCCGGGAGGTATCTGTAAAATGCGCCTCTTCACCAAGGCATAAAGCCTCAGGTACTTCAAATGCCGCATGAGGATCAGGACTTACGACAACTTCCATAGGCTCACTGTAACCCACGCAGCCCCTTGCATCCACAATCTCAAGGGTCACCTCATAAGTCCCGGGGCGATCGTAGGTATGCTCCGGAGCCTCTTCTTCCGAATAGCGCCCATCGCCAAAACTCCAGTAATAGCTCACAACTTCGGTGGTAGTGCCCACATTTTCAACAAAAAATGCATAGGGTTCACCAAAACATGCCGGCTGATGGGAGATTTCCACCTCAGGTGAAGACTCAATCTGCACCGGCACAATAATCTCATCCGTGCAGCCATTACTACTGGTTACCTCAAGACTGACCTGATACTCACCCGGCCCGCTGAATATATGAACAGGGTTCGGATTGGTGGAGGAATTGTTTCCTGATTCAGGATCATCAAAATCCCACTCCCAGGACACGATCTGATCTTCCTCTGCACCGGAAACAGATTCATCGGTAAATTGTACGGCCTGACCATCACAGGCACCCTTATAGCTGAACGATGCTACAGGTGAATCATACACACGCACCGGCATCGTATACATGCTGAAGCAACCGTTGTCATCCTCTATTTCAAGGTGTACGGTATATACACCCGGCTCATCAAAAATGTGTTCCGGATTTGGCTCCGACGAGGTATTGCCGTCTCCGAAATCCCATGTGTGGGACACAATGGAGGTATTTTCCGAAGTTGAAAGATCAGTAAACTCTACCAAACCGCCGGCACACACGTCAGCTGAAGCAGTAAAACGGGCCACGGGAAGGGGCTCCACAGACACCTCCAAAGGATCACTGTGAATCTCACAACCGTCTTCGGTAGCCACAATCAGGCTTACCTCGTAGGTTCCCGGCTGGTTATAGGTATGTTCAGGTTCGGGCAGGTCCGATGTGTGACCATCTCCGAAATCCCAGAAATAGCTTTCCACTGCTGCATCAATCTCAGCACTGAAGGTAAAGGGTTCTCCCAGGCAGAACGGTTCAACACTGATGGCAAGGTCAGGTGCCGGAGTGATCTCCACCTCCTTCACCATGGTGTTGCTGCAACCGTTCTGATTGGTAACTGTCAGGCTGACCTCATAAACTCCGGATGAGGTAAAAATATGCTCAGGATTGGTAGCCGTTGACGTATTGCTCACACCAGACTGTGGATCATCAAACTCCCAGAAATAACTGACAATTTCCGCACCTGCATCATTGCCATCAGATTGCGACTGGTCGTAAAAACGTGTCGGACTTCCCTCGCAGGTATTGGAGTAAACAAAATTGGCCACAGGTGTATTCTCAACCTCTACCCTGCGGGTGGTTGTCGCCTCACAGCCGTTGTTATCAATCACCGTAAGGCTCACATCAAATGAATGGCCCGGATAATCAAAGGTATGCTCCACGCTGGGGTCATCCGGCCAGTGAATGGTTTCCGTATTGCCATCCCCGAAGTCATAGATCCATTTGGTGATATACCCCTCCCGACCGAAGGAATAATCCCTGAACTCCACAGGTTCACTGCCACAGACCGGGGCATCAAACTGGAAAGCTGCAAAAGGCATCCTCCTGAAGGAGACAATGGTTTGATCGGTTACGCTTGTACAGTAATCATTGGCAACTTCCAGGGTGAGCATTACTTCACCACTGAAGAGATCTTCCTGGCTGGGGTAATAGGTCGGATTCACTGCAAATTCATCATCAAATTCACCACTTCCCGAAGTGCTCCAAATCACAAGCTCTGCGTTTTCAACAGCAGCCTCTTCCAGATAAGCCGCTCCTCCCCCACAAGCTTCAATATCAGGTCCGGCATCAGCCACCGGGAGGGGCCACACCTCCACTTCAACTGTACTGGTGTGGGTCAGGCCTTCACAGCCTTCTTTCCCGAATGCAGTCAGTTGAAGTACAATGGTAGCAGGCTCATCCAGTGGATCAGGCTCAAAAGTGGTTTCTGCACGACCCGGATTCACAAAACGACCGCTGCCGCCTTCCCTGATTTCCCACAGTACCGAAGAAGCATGATCCGCGCTGCCTTCCAAAAGGAAGTTATCTGTTACACAGATGGTGCCACCCTGTCCGGCATCAGCCACCGGCATGGGGTCTATATGCACCGCCACCTGCCGGGTTACCTCCTCTCCGTCACAGGTATTATCCCCATACAGGGTCAGGGTAAACGTCACGGTATTGCCGG
>PWGY01000030.1 GCA_003554665.1 Bacteroidales bacterium
CGCAGGTTCGACGGGCGGCCATGGCTTCCAGCACCTTAATGCTGGTACCTGCGCCATGATATATGGGAGCAATTACCAGGTAAGCCTTGTTGTAGGCTTCCTGGAGGTCTTTCACAAAGCCCAGAATATTTATTCCCGGAGCTGACCCCCATTTTTCCAACAGGCCTGCAGGTGCCCCTTTGCCTGCAATCCTCAGTTCTGCATCAGGAAACCGGTTCAATACTTGCTCCCAGACATTTGAAATGAATAAGTCCAATCCAATATAATTTGGGGGGTAAGACATTGAGCCGACAAAAAGAATCGACCTGCTGCCAGGATCTGAAGTGGTCCCCGCGTCAGCAATATTTTTCCTGTAAGGGATATTGGGCAGGTATGAGGAGTTGGGGTATTTTGCCTGGGCGTTGTTTGAATAAAATTGGTGGGCTGTCTTTTTGAGAAACCTTTTGGTGTAGAGCCTGGTAAATACATAGCAAAGGAAATAATAGGCGCGTGCTTTGAATGTTACATCCGGACCAAGGAAAAAAGACCTGAACTTCTCTTCCGGATCATCATCCACATCCACGATTAGATCCTTTCGGTGATAAAGCCCGCAGCGGTACACCGCATCCACATACCTGAGAACAATGTGGTCGTAATCTTTGGTTTGAAGCAGCTCCCCGACGATTTTCGCCCCGGACGGATCTTTGCCATGTGTTGCATACGGACTCCAGAACTTTAACTTATTGGTCACAATTTCAGCCAATGGCATACCTCCGGCCATTTCGTGATGCCAGTATTTAATTTCATAATCCGGTCCTGTGTGCCGTGCCGGAGGTGGATCATCCGAAAAGCAGACAAGGTCTACATGCCCGATTTTGCATAATGCCTTAAAAATTAGAGATGTGCGTTGCTCTGCGCCGCCATGTGATTCAAACGGGCTGTGCAGGCATATGAAAAGCATTTTTAGAGAAGAATTTTCAGGCATGTGCTTTTCAGGCTGAATGGGGATTTCTTTCAGGCCCGGGGAAAATCGTTTTATAGATGTCCATGTGTTCTCTTACACACTTATCCCAGGAAAAAGACCGGGCACGGGCAAGTGCTTTCTTTTTGTAATGTTCACGCAGCACCTGGTCTTTATGTAAACGGTACATGGTGTCACAAAGTGCATCTTCATCCCGGGGGGGTAGCATTATGCCCCCATCCCCAACCACTTCCGGCAGCGAAGAAACATCAGAGGTTACAACCGGCACCCCACACTGCATGGCTTCCAGTGGTGGCAGTCCAAAACCCTCATATTCAGACATAAAATAAAAAGAGTTGGCATTGCTGTACACAACCGCCAAGTCTTCATCAGGAATCCGGCCGGTAAAGATGATCCTTTTTTTAAGGGATCCGGCTTGTTTAACTGCAGAGAAGATATGATCATACTCCCAGCCTTTGGCTCCCGCAAGTACCAGGTATAAATCGTTGATATGTTGTTCCCGGATGAACTTCAGGAAACAACGAATCAGGTGGTCAAGATTTTTTCTTGGCTCCAGGGTGGCAAGGCTTAAAAAATACCGTTCGGGGAGGTTGTGTTTTTTTTGGATCGCCTGAAACTTTGACCTGTCGCTGCAAGGGTAAAAAATCTCCGGATCCGCTGCAAGGTGACTGACAAAAACATGGTCCGGATCCATGCGAGGTTCGTAATTCAGAAGGTCGTTGCGGGTATTATGAGAAACGCAAATGACGTAGTCATTCCCCACCGATTGAATCGTTTCCTGTATCAACCCTTTTTGTAAATGATTGGGCAGGATAATCGGGATGAGGTCATGGATGGTAATCACCCTGCTGAGGTTGGTATACTTTTTTACCTCATCGGATATTTTGTTATAAGGTGTGTGGAAAATATCCGCCCGGGCAAAAACTTCCTCGTCATAAATGAGCCGGTCAATATCAATATTCATCAAATGATATAACCGGTTGATGGTGCGTACCCCTTTGCCAAATACCTTCCTTGGAAGCGGGTAAGCCGGTTTGTTGGCCAATGTCAGCCTCCGGTATTTCTGGCTCAGGTATTTTCTGGCGTCCTTCACGGTTAAGGCAGAAACCGTGTTTGAATGATAAACGGTAAGGTCATCTGCAGCATGAAGGTGTCCCAGTAATGTATCGGCATACCTGAATAATCCGGTTTGCCACTTCTGCGCGTTGAATTGCTCGCCAGGCAGGGAGATGTCAAAAATAAGTTTCATGTTTAATACAAAAACCCAAACAACCACAGGGGAATGGTCCGGTGTACCCCATTTTCAATATCGTCAACGGCAAGAAAAGCGTTTCCGGCGTCCTTTACCTGCGCAGTTGTTTTGTTTCGACCTCCAATTTCAAACAAGTATTTGTCATCTATCAGGAAGTCTCCCGCAGGCGGCAGCCCGAGTTGATGCTTCAAAGTGGTATCGTCTAGCAGTATTATTTTGTAATGAATTACAAACAATCCAAAAAGATTTTGTATTCCATTACAAAAAACGCAATTAGATAAAGCTGGCTTGATAAATTAGCTGCCCCACTCTGGTTATGTGGTCTTTTAACTCTTCTTTTCCTTTAACCGCTATGTCCACATCGCTTCCGGGTTTTTGGGTGCCCTTGGCCCGGCTTCCATATAGCCATGCACTTTCCACTTCCGGAAACTTTTTCATCACTTGTTGA
>PWGY01000276.1 GCA_003554665.1 Bacteroidales bacterium
CGGGAATCCGGGGATGCGTTCACCGTGATACATGCGCCAGCCGTCCTTCAATGTAAAATCCTGCCCGAGGTAGCGCCCGGCCAGTGAAGCGGCGGGCCCCATCTCTTCATTGCCTGCCGGGTATTCGTCGTGATGATGCACGCAAAAGATAAAAGGATTGCTAACCGGCCACATGAACTCAAGGGGCCTGATGTTCTGAATGACTTTGTTGTACATGGTAAAAAAGGTTTGGTGAACAGGGGTTTGTACAGATTCAAATTTACGGGAAATTTCACAGAATAATACTGAAGTGCCGGCCCCAGGTGCGGTGTCATAATAAATATGCCATCACAGCAAGCATTCAAACCGTTCACTTGTGGATATAGAATGTTCGCTATCGTACACTTTTTCTGGATCTGTCAAGCATTGATGCTTGACATAAAAAACTAAAAAACAAGTAGTTAAGATTTTTGGCACGCGTTTGGATACCAATAGGGTGAAGACGAAAAAAATAAACAAAAAAATAACCCATTAACCCTCTGAGTCATGAAAACAAGAATCATCATCACCGCAGCCATCATCTTTTTCACCGCAAGCATTGCCAGCAGCCAGTCAGTGCTTACGTTTACCACAACCCACGGCGTGGAGCTTACCCAGCCTGTTCAGCCTGAAGAAGCCCCTGACGCAGCTCCTGCGCTTGAATCGGAAATCATCGACTGCAACAGCCCGTGTGTTTCCTACAAGCACTTTGACATCACAAAGTTCAGTGCTCCTGAAGTTGAAGAGCCACTTCCGTTCAATCTGGAAGAAGTGCTGGGTTCGCTGGAAAAATAACCCGCGCCTTGTGCTACAAGCCTCTGCTTGCCCAAAGAACACTGTTTCCATAATCTGAATATTGCTTCATGTTGGTTTTGATGCCCGCCGGATTTCCCGGCGGGCATTTTTTGTGCGCCGTGCTTACGCAACCAGGAAATCGGAATGCTGCCGGCGAAGACCATTTAAAAAACCGTCCATTTTTGGAAACGGGTTGTACGTCTGCGAACACTTTCCAGTGGCAACAATACTGCCCTAATCCGTGTAAAAACCTAAAAAACAGAGCATTAAATATTTTGGCACGGGTTTGGATACTAAGAGGGTGAAGACGAAAAAAATAAACAAAAAAATAACCCATTAACCCTCTGAGTCATGAAAACAAGAATCATCATCACCGCCGCCATCATCATTTTCACCGCAAGTATTGCCAGCAGCCAGTCCCTTCTGAAGTTCCATACCATCTATGGCGTCGAGCTCACACAGCCGGTTAAAGCTGAGGAAGCTCCTGACACCGTCCCTGCCATGGAATCGGAAATCATCGATTGCAACAGTCCCTGTGTGTCTTATGAGCATTTTGACATCACCCTCTTCAGTGCTCCGGAAGCCGAAGAGCCCCTTCCGTTTGATCTGGAAGAAATGTTCGGCTCAACAGAAAGGTAAAAAAACAATTCCCTGAATCACTTACTTAGCTGTTTTTGTTTGTGTTGGTTTTGATGCCTGCCGGGTTTTCCGGCAGGCATTTTTGTAAGGGGCTGCTGCCGGTAATACATACCATGGGTTTTTTGAAACCACCAGGGTGTTCTTCTCCTCATGCCGGGGGGTTTCAGCAAAATGTGTATTTTTGATGTAACCATTTCGGCGATGCATTGACCTGGGTGAAATTCTTATCTCGTCTGCCCTGGGTTGGCCAGTATGTTTCCTCTCGTTGATCGCGCTTTTTTGGAATAAGTCCTCATTTTACCTTTCTTGCGTATGTTGTATTCTACTGACTTCAGATTCAAAGTATTGGCCCTGGCGTTACTGACCCTGATGTTGCCGGTTCATTCGGCAATGGGCAGTGACCCGGTTAAAGACGCCCTGGATATTTCAGCCAGGTACCAACAGCTTACAGAGTTCTCGGAAATTGCCAGGGAAAGATCCCGAAATGATCGCCTGGAAGCCCTTCGCATGGCAGAGGAAAAAGGCTGGCCGGTTTATATAAAAACCGCAGATGGTGTAATTTCCGAGTTACAGCGACTGGATGCGGGAGGGATGCCGGTCTATTACACCACACACAATGTGGTGGCTGCGGCCTCCATTGGTACCGTTCACCTCTGGCCCGGTGGTTCAACGGGCTTAAACCTGAGGGGCTCTTCTCCCTTTATGGAAGGACGCCTGGGGATGTGGGACTCGGGGCGGGTCAGGATCACCCACCGGGAGTTTGCAGGACGCATTCAAATCATGGATGATCCTTCCAGTACAACCGCCCATGCCACCCATGTGGCCGGAACCCTGATTGCCGCCGGGGTAGATCCCGAGGCAAAGGGGATGGCTTTTGAAGCGCCCTCATTGAAAGTCTGGGACTGGAGCGATGACGGGGCTGAAATGGCAGAGGCAGCCCCGGAGCTTTTGGTGTCCAACCATTCCTACGGTACAATAACCGGCTGGAGGTATAATTCAAGCCGGGATGGCACTGACGACGATCCCAACTGGGAGTGGTATGGAGATGTAAACATTAGTACTTACGAAGACTACAGGTTGGGCTATTACAATGACAGGGCTCAGGAGTGGGACAAGATCTCCTACAATGCGCCCTATTATTTGATCGTAAAATCTGCCGGCAACAAGCGCAATGACAATGGTCCTC
>PWGY01000092.1 GCA_003554665.1 Bacteroidales bacterium
AGGATATAAACCACTTGCGAGAGAAAATTTTTTCTGTGCCTGCAAAAGTCATTTCTGAAAATTTAGCGTAACTTCGTGGGGATTTTTAAGGCTGCAAAGATAAACCGTTTTTAGCAATGGAGACACATATCAACAAAAAGCTGTCCAGGGCCCTGATATCGGTGTATGATAAGGAACCTGCAAGGGGACTGGTAGAGGCCCTGCATGCACAAAATGTTGAAATCATTTCTACAGGGGGAACCATGCAGTTTATCCGGGATGAGCTCGATATCCCTGTTACACCTGTGGAAGAACTGACGACCTATCCGTCAATTCTGGGTGGCCGTGTCAAGACTCTTCATCCTGCTGTTTTCGGAGGCATTTTGTGTCGTCCGGGATTTGAGGCGGATGATGAGGCCCTCAGTGAATACCACATTCAGGCCATTGACATGGTGGTGGTTGATTTGTATCCCTTTGAAAAGACGATGTTGTCGGGTGCGGGCCATGATGAACTGGTTGAAAAAATTGATATTGGTGGTGTTTCACTGATCCGTGCCGCAGCCAAGAATTTCAGGCATGTTCTGGTGGTGCCTTCCTCCGTATATTTTGAGGAGGTCACCAAAATGGTTCAGGAGAATGAGGCGGTGATCTCTCCGGCGGTTCGCCGAAAAATGGCGGCTGCTGCATTTGATGTGTCTTCTCATTACGATACAGCGATTTTTGGGTACATGAACAATGGTGAACTGGATGTGTTCAAGGAAAGCATTCAGGATACCCACCCTTTACGGTATGGTGAAAATCCCCATCAGCAAGGTTGTTTTTATGGGAAACCTGAGGAAATTTTTGAGCAGGTCAGCGGAAAGGCCCTGTCTTATAATAATCTGCTTGACGTGGATGCTGCCATGGGTTTGATGGCTGAATATTATGCGCCGACCTTTGCCATTATTAAACACACCAACCCCTGTGGTGTGGCATCCAGATCTTCCATTGACGAGGCCTGGAGAGATGCCCTTGCCGGTGATCCGGTGTCCGCATTCGGAGGCATCCTGATTGCCAACAGAGATGTTTCCGCATCACTGGCTGAGGAGATCAGCGATCTGTTTTTTGAAGTACTGATTGCTCCCGGGTTTGATGAAAAGGGCATAGAGATACTTACGAAAAAAAAGAACCGCATTTTGTTGCGAACCAAATCATTCATTACACCGGAGATACGTTATCGCTCCATTTTGAATGGTGTACTGTGGCAGACTCAGGACCATAAAAACAGCCTTCCGGATCAATGGCAAATGGCCACTGTCCGCCATCCCTCGGAAGAGGAGGAAAGGGATCTTGTGTTTGCCAACACTATTGTCAAACATTTGAAATCCAATGCCATTGCCCTCGTAAAAGACACCATGTTGCTTGGTTCAGGGATGGGGCAAACCTCAAGGATTGATGCCCTGAAACAGGCCATTGAAAAGGCGCATTCACAGGGTCATGACCTTAAGGGAGCAGTCATGGCGTCTGATGCATTCTTCCCTTTCCCTGACAGTGTAGAGATCGCACAGAGACATGGCATACGGGCAGTAATTCAGCCGGGGGGATCTGTGAAAGACAAAGCCTCCGTTGATTTCTGCAACGAGTCTGGAATGGCCATGGTGTTTACCGGAAACAGACATTTTAAGCATTAGAGCCCGGAGAACCCCTGCCGGTTAATTTTTTTGGGGAAACTTTAGTGGAGCACTGACTCCGTATGACTTTTTTCAACTCAACAAATAACTAATCTGTAAGATACAATGGGTTTATTTTCTTTTTTGACCAAGGAAATCGCGATTGACCTTGGTACGGCCAATTCCATTATTATTCATAACGACAAAGTGGTGGTGGAGGAGCCGTCGATAGTGGCGATGAATCGCACTACTGGCGAGATGATCGCGGTTGGGAAACAAGCACTGATGATGCACGGTAAAACCCATGAAACCATTAAGACTTTGCGTCCGCTTCGTGATGGTGTTATTGCAGATTTTCAAGCGGCGGAGGCCATGATCCGGGCCATGATCAAAATGACTGAAACCAAAAAACCATTGTTTCCCCCTTCATTGAAGATGGTTATTTGTATTCCGTCGGGAATTACAGAAGTGGAAGAAAGGGCGGTGCGTGACAGTTGTGAACAGGCCGGTGCCAAGGAGGTTAGGTTGATCCATGAACCCATGGCTGCTGCCATTGGTATCGGCATTGATGTGCTTGAACCTGTCGGGAACATGGTGATTGATATTGGCGGTGGTACTACTGAGATCGCCGTGATTGCACTTGGTGGGATTGTTTGCAATAAATCGATCCGAATTGCCGGTGATGATTTCAATACCGATATCATGGAATTTATGCGCAAGCAGCACAATATTCTTATTGGCGAACGAACTGCTGAAAAGATTAAGATTGAAGTGGGTGCTGCCCTGACTGAGTTTGAGAATCCCCCGGATGATTTTGCTGTTCACGGACGGGATATGATGACCGGTGTTCCCAAAGAGATCAGCGTATCCTATTCGGAAGTAGCCCACTGCCTTGATAAATCACTGACCAAGATTGAGGCAGCGGTGATGAATGCCCTTGAGATGACACCCCCCGAACTGGCCGCCGACATATATCGAACAGGTATATATATGGCGGGAGGGGGCTCTTTGTTGCGGGGATTGGACAAGAGAATTTCGATAAAGACCAAACTCAAGGTTCATGTGGCAGAAGATCCGTTGCGGGCGGTGGCAAGAGGAACGGGAATTGCACTGAAGAATTTTGATAAATTCCCCTTCCTGATCAAGTAATGCTGCTTCTGATCAATTTTTGTGGCCGGTTTGGCATAGAATTTAGACAACCGGCATCGGTTAATTACAGATTTAAACCGGACATTCCGGTATGAAAAACCTGTTTCGGTTCATACAACGCTATCACTTTTTCCTTCTCTTTCTGCTGTTGCAGTTGGTGGCATTGTTATTTACGCTCAGCAGCCAGCATTTTCATCAGGCTTATTTGTTTCACTCAAGCAATACCCTGGTCGGCCAGGTATATCAGACCTACAATAAGGTCAGTGGTTACATGCACCTAAGGGAAGTCAATAAACAACTACTGGAGGAAAATATGAGGCTGATGGAAAGCCAAAAGGAGAATTTTCTGATAACCGATCAGCAAATTTTCGAGCACCAGGACAGTGTGTACCGTCGCAGGTATACCTATCTGAATGCCGGGGTGATCAACAAATCTGTAAATCGCCGAAACAATTATTTGACGCTTAACAAAGGACGGCAACACGGGATTGAACCTGATATGGGCGTGATTACCGGTAATGGGGTGGCCGGAATCGTAATGCATGTGTCGGATAATTTCAGTTCTGTGATGTCTCTTTTACACAGTGATATGATGGTGAGTGTAAAAATCGGCAAGAACGATCATATCGGAACATTGCAATGGGAGGGGGGAGATTACCGAAGAACCGTCATGTCTTATATCCCGCCGCATGTGGACCTGAGCGTCGGGGATTCAATTTTTACCAGCGGACATTCATTGGTATTTCCCGAAAATGTATTTGTAGGAACCATTGAAGACTGGGAGATCAGGAGGGGAGAAAATTTCTTTACCGCCACTGTGAAGCTGGCCATCGATCACAACAAGCTATCTTTGGTATATGTGGTTAAAAACCTGATGAGGGAAGAGCAGGAAGAGCTGGAGTCCGCTGCCCCCGGGGATATTCAATTTTAAACCCTTAAGTTATGTCGCGCCGGAAATTATTTTTGATGTTTGCCGGGCTTGTTTTGTTACAGGTGCTGATATTGAACAATGTCTATATGGGTGGTTTTATCAACCCCCAGTTGTATGTATTGTTTGTACTGATCCTTCCCTTTGACATCCGGGGATGGCACCTGTTGTTTCTTGCTTTTTTTCTTGGCTTTGTTATCGATGTTTTTGAGGATTCACTTGCTATCCATGCCGCGGCAACCTCAATGCTTGCCTTTGCCAGACCTTATATGTTGAAACTGTTGACCGGCAAACAACCTGATGCGGCCGGTGATGTGCCTTCTTTCCGGACTTTGGGTACCATGACCCTTATTGTTTACGCCCTGAGCCTTATCCTGCTTCATCACATGGTGCTTTTCTTTTTAGAAGTTTTTCATTTTCGTGATTTTTCTGAAACCATTGTCAGGGTTGCATTCAGTGGTGGCCTGACCTTGCTGTTCGTGATTATCGGCTTTGCCTTATTTAACAGACCTTCGGCAAAACGCTGATTTACAAAGGCAGGTCGCTGGTTAAAAAATCTTAAAAGGATTTCATCTGAAATAAATGTTTATAACTTTGAGTGGTTAATCATGGCCACTCCATTGTTATGTTTCGCAAAGTATTGATATTCATCTCCGTAGTTGTTTTATTAAGTTCCTGCCGATCCGGCAGTCAGGAAGGTGAGGCCAATCATTACCAGCTGGAAGGGCAATTGGAGCGTGTCCCGGATAATAAGCTGGAGATTCAGGAATTAACCACCAATGATCTTATTCCCCTGGATACCATAGAGGTATCTCAGGATGGAAGTTTTTCCTACCAGGGAATTATTGATGAGGCAGGTTTTTATATTCTGAAGGCTGATGACTCCAATCACATCACCCTTGTGATTGAACCTGGAGATGAAATTTCTCTTAAAGGTGATGCTTCAAATATGCAGGAGTCATTCTCGGTGGAGGGATCTGACTGCTCTGTGCTTTTATCCGAGCTGAATAGCCGCCTCAGGGAAAGCTATAGAAAGGTAGATTCCCTTTCTGCCGTATTTGAAGCCAGTCAGTATACGGATAGTTTTCCGGAAGTAAGGGATAGACTGAACCGGGTTTACAATGACATTTTTGAAGGTCACCAGGACTATGTGAAGTCTTTTATCAGTGACAACACGCAGTCACTGGCTTCAATCATTGCTCTATACCAGTTTTTTGGTAACCACTTGCTGTTGAATGAAAATGAGAATTTTGAATATTTTGTCAAGCTGAGTGAGTCTCTTTCTGAAAAATATCCAACAAACCGGCATGTGATGGATCTGAAACGTCGGGTGAGTCGGCACAAACGCGATGAAGAACGCAGGAGAGCCGCTGAGGAGAGCCTTGCCGTCGGAGCCGAAGCCCCTGAAATTGTACTTCCTGATCCGGAGGGGAATATGCAGGCTCTGTCGGATCTTCGGGGGAATTATGTATTGATCGACTTCTGGGCCTCCTGGTGTACACCCTGCCGGGAAGCCAATCCCCGTTTAAGGGAAATTTACGAAACTTATCAGCCGCATGGGTTTGAAATCTACGGCATTTCATTGGATCGCACTGAAAACCAATGGTTGCAGGGTATTGAAGAAGATTCTTTAACCTGGACCCAGGTAAGTGACCTCAGGTTCTGGAGCTCTCCCGTTGTAAGTCTGTACAACGTGGAGAGCATTCCATATACTGTTTTGGTTGACCCGGAGGGCCGTATTATTCACAAAGATGTGTCGGTCAGTGAGCTTGAAAATATTCTTGCCGGAAAATTCGGCAGCTGACATATCTGGCTGATGTTATCTACCAGAGTTTTTCCACATCATATGCATCTTCTGTAATGGAATCGTAGTGATCTGAAGGCAGATCCCAGCTCAGCAATTCAGCTTTTTCATTCAAAACAGCCATTCTCCTGTTCTGGGCATCGAATATCATAGTGCCGCTGTAATTGTAGGAAGGCGGGTAATAGATATGTAAGCTGATTGTGGGCTCCAGGGGTGATGTGTTTTGCAGTTTGTGGATGACGTTGTAAGGTTCGTAAATGACCTCACCAGGTTTAAAGGTTTTGGTGGGATGCAGGAATATTTTTTTCTT
The DNA here is from genome assembly GCA_003554665.1 of Bacteroidales bacterium. Next base: position 5,820 of record PWGY01000092.1, read on the forward strand.
TCTTGGGGCATACCCATAAAGGGTTTCGGCCACAATACCCTTAAGGGGAACCACGTATCCCCAGAAGTTTCTGTGCTGATGAATGGGAAGCAGAAACTGCGGGGGCCAGGTCATGATAAAAACCTGGAATGGTTTTTCCATCAGCTTTATCCTGTTGTATTTGTCAAGATCATAACCTTTGATGTGATCTTCGTATGACAATTGATTGAGGTCAATTTTTGCAAGTGCATTTTTGATGTCCTGAGGATCCGGTTGTTTTACGTCCAGGTTCTTTAAAATTTCCAGTAAATTTTTCATTTCGACGGGTTTATTTTTTTTGTGTTCGTTATTTTGGAATGTATTTGCTTGTTGCAATTCGGCATCGTTTTCGAGGTTAAATATACTATAATCTGAGGAAACTCGGTCAATGTAAAGGCCATTTTCAATCGTTTGATGTGAATCCGGGACAGAGGATCAGCGTTTTTCTGTATATTTGGCATTGAGCCGGCATGGTTTAGTCCGAAAGCCGGGGATTTGCTTAATCTGAAAATCATAAACCAGAAATATGTCAGATGCCCGAAAGGTGTATTTTATCTCAGACAGCCATCTGGGGGTTCCGGACAGGGAATCTAGCCTGGAGCGGGAAAAGTTGCTTGTAAAGTGGTTGGATGAGGTCAGTGCTGACGCTTCTTCCATTTATTTGCTGGGCGATATTTTTGATTTCTGGTTTGAGTATGCCACTGTTGTACCCAAAGGCTATGTGCGCTTGCTTGGTAAGCTTGCACAAATATCAGATGGTGGTACTGCCATTCATTATTTCACCGGCAACCATGATATGTGGGTGTTCAGGTATTTCGAGGAAGAAATGGGGCTGAATATGCACCGTCATCCTGTGGAGCACACCCTGTCAGGTAAACGTTTTTTTATTGGTCATGGCGACGGGCTTGGTCCGGGAGATGCCGGTTACAAAATGCTGAAGACCTTTTTTTCCTGTCGTTTTTGCCAGAAAATGTTTTCCTGGATGCATCCGGGGCTGGGTATCCGGTTGGCCAATGCATGGTCAAGAAAAAGCCGCGCCACCAATGCCCGGAAAGATGAAATATATATGGGAGAGGATAAGGAAAGGCTTGTTCAGTTTTGCCTGGAAGTACTAAAGACCCGGCAAGTGGATTTTTTTGTATTTGGCCACAGGCACCTGCCTCTTCATATGGAGGTTAGTCCCGGGGTGCAATATCTGAATACCGGTGACTGGATCAACCATTTTTCGTATGCTGTTTTTGACGGAGAACAACTGATCCTGAAGAAATACAAGGATCAGAAATAGTGGCTTGGTTTTTAATGTTTATAGAGAGATGGGATACAGATGGTGAAAGTCGTCCCCTCTGCTTCATCTGATTCAACCCGGACATTTCCCTGCAGGTACTTTTCGGTCAGGACCTTGATGCTGTATGCGCCCCATCCTCTTCCCGCCCCCTTGGTGGAGTATGCTTTCTGAAAAAGTTTCAGTTGCGAGGAACGGGGAATGAACTGGGAGTTTTTTACGGTGAAATATGCCTTGCGGGTTTGCGGGTCAAAACCGGATATCACCTTTACCGGATCATGATTATCTGTGGCCTCGAAAGCGTTCTTGACCATGTTGATCAGCACCCTGCGCAGGAGGGTTCGCTCGGTTATAATGCTTTCCCCGGCTTTTTCCAGTTCAACTTTTCTTTGGCTGAATTTTTGCATATTGTTCAGGGAGCGAACCACCTCTTCGGTGATTTCACCGATGTTCACCTCTTCATAATTTGGTTTCAGTGTCCGGGTTTCCACATTACTGATCAGGCGGTATGATTGTACTTCATCAGATATGGCCGTGGATACATCGTTGAGCATTTGCCTGACCTTTTTTTCCGGAAGTTCATCGAACGCCTCATTCAAACCCTGAAGGATGGCAGCAGAATTCATGATATCATGAAGGAAAATGTTTTCAAGCATTTGCCTCCTTTTACGGTCGCTGATATCTTCCAGGGCTGCAAAAATGAAGGGTTCACCCATGTATTCAAAAGGCCTTGTGAGTACGCTGAGGGTCAAAGAACTGCCATTATTTAGAGAAATATTGCATTCCTCTTTTCCTTTTTTTCCATTTTCACTGGTATTCAGGGCAATATTAAAACCGCAGACATTACAAAATTCGGTGGATCCGCACCCAAGTTTGCCATCTTTAATGTTGATGCAGCCAAGGCATTCTCCCGGCCGCTGCCCCGTTGGCCGATTTGTTTCTGCTTGTTGCCGGGGTACAGGGTGACGGTTCAGGTATAACACCTGGCGGTGCATATTCAGTATCATAATAATATTTGGGGTGTCGCGCAGCAACTCCGGGAATAGTCCGCTATGTATGATAAGGTTTGCCTGAGTCTTCAGTGTTGCAGGGTCGCTTTTTATTGTGGGATCAAACATGTCGAAAGCCAATGGTGTGTTGGCTAAATTACAAAAAACTTGTACAGGGACTTATTTTCTCGGCCACGGCTTTGTATATTTGTGTGAAGCGCATTAAACAACATGGCTATGTTAAACGATAAAGATATTCAGCAACTCAGGGAAAAAGGGATTACCAGGGAGGGGTTCCTCCGGCAAATTGACCATTTTAAAAAAGGCTTTCCGCCTTTGGTCTTAGATCGTCCTGCAACCATTGGTGATGGCATCCTCAGGGTGCAGGATCAGAAAGTTAAATGGCTGGCTGATTATTTCAGCAAAGAGGCCGGGAGCTACCGTATAAATAAATTCGTTCCTGCCAGCGGGGCTGCTACCCGGATGTTCAGGGATGTTTTTGTATGGAGGGATTTAATTGCCGCAGGTGTGGAAGTTGAAAGCCTTCTCTCATCCAGGAAGGAGGCCCGGTTGTTTTTTGAAAGGATCAGGGATTTCGCTTTCTGGGATGACCTGGTGCTGGCGCTTGACAAAGATGACCTGGTTGCAGAGCATTTGCTGGAAGAAAAGAATTACCTTCCCTTGCTGGACTATCTGCTGTTCGACTATGGACTGGATTATGCCAGCCTTCCCAAAGCCCTGATAGCATTTCACAAATACGGGAAAGATTACAGGACCCCACTTGAAGAACATATGATGGAGGGCGCAGATTATGCCAGGGATAATCAGGACAAGGTGCGGCTTCACTTCACTTTGTCTCCCGAACATATCCGGCCTTTCAGGGAACGCCTGAAAAAGACACAACCTTTGTTCGAAAAGAAATCCGGCCTCAGTTTTGAGATTTCACATTCCGTGCAGAAGCCCTCGACCGATACCATTGCCGTGGGCAAGGACAATCTGCCTTTCCGCGATAAGGATGGTTCGCTGGTTTTTCGCCCCGGTGGCCATGGAGCTCTGATTGACAATCTCAATGAACTGGAAGATGACCTTATCTTCATCAAAAACATTGATAACGTGGTGCCGGACTGGCTGAAACCGGATACGCTCCTGTATAAAAAAGTGCTTGGGGGGCTTATGCTGGAACTTCAGAAGGAGGCATTTGCCTGGCTCGACCGGATTGACAATGGACGTCTGAGTGAAATGGAATATGCTCAAGCCGTCGATTTCGCAGTGAACAGTCTGAATGTTGACCGATCATTGTTGCCGGAAGATCCCGGAGAGGGTCAAAAGGTGCTTCACGAACGGTTGAATTGTCCGCTGCGGGTATGCGGAATGGTTAAAAATGAAGGAGAGCCCGGCGGAGGCCCCTTTTGGGTAAAGGATCCCGCAGACGGAAGTCTTTCATTGCAGATTGTTGAAATGTCGCAGATCAACCGGAAAGATCCGCATCAGGAGGCTGAAGTGAAAAAGGCTACCCATTTTAACCCGGTAGATCTGGTTTGTTCTGTGCGAAACTATAAAGGGGAACCTTTTGATCTGAAAGAATACATTGACCATGAAACAGGTTTTATCAGCTACAAATCAAAAGATGGCCGAGACCTGAAGGCGCTGGAGCGTCCCGGCCTGTGGAATGGTGCAATGGCCCGATGGAATACCGTATTTGTGGAAGTGCCCCTGAAAACATTTTACCCCGTAAAAACCATCAATGATCTGTTGCGTGACGGACACCAGGGAGAATAAATGATTATGGCCTGTTTCTTTCCTGCTTGTCCTGCCGGATAAAATTGCCCACCTGATCAGCACCGATCTCTTTGGCACGGATGATTTTTTCCCTGTCAAGGATGAATATTTTGGGAATGCTATATATTTGGTATTTGTCAAAAACACCAGAGGTATTGGCGGTATCGTTAACATGGATCCAGGTGTCCGGGTATTCTTCCAGCGCCTTCAGCCATCTGTCATTTTCGGTTTCCGTATTTACTGCAAAAACTTTTACCTTTTCATCTTCAAGTTCATTGACGGCTTCATTTAGTTTAGGAGATGCTTCTATGCAATGGGGGCAGTCCGACTCCCAGAAATACAGCACCAGGTAATCAGCTTCTGTTTCGTGAAGGATGACCGGGTTGCCCTCCGGATCATACACCTCAATGTTGGGGGCCACATTTCCCAGCAGCAGGGGGCGTAATTCCTCCGCTCTTTCGGTGAGGCGTTCCAGCCTGTCCTCATCAACCCAGGTTGCTTTGCCGGATTGATAATAATGATCCACCAGGTGTACGAACACGGCATCTGCTCCCATAACCCTTGAGCTTTGTGAATAATCGGTCAGAAACCACAAGGTATAACGGAAAACTTCATCATTGGCCATGGATTTCTCAAGAACACGGTCGGCTGCCTGAATGATCGAATCGGGGTGTTGTGCAAGTACATTGTTAAAGAACAAACGAAGCCTGCCATGGTAAGCCGGGGTATACAACATTCGCTGGTCTGAAAAGTCAATGTTGTCAAAGAAATGCCTTGTATAGATGTTGTACATCGCTTCCCGGTCGTAACTGCCGTCTGCCCTGACCGGAGGTTCCGGCAGCTCAGGATCCCTCTGAATCATCATGATTGTTGATAACAAGCTTTCCGGGTCTTCGTCAATGATTCTGTCCTGAAAATCTTGCACCTCCTCGTCCATCTGCCTGAGTTCCCCCTGAAGTGAATTTCGTTTTTCCTGGTCGATATCCGCAGACTGAAGCTGTGCCTCGATTTTCTGCCGTTTTCGGTTTTTTTCACGGATAAGTATCAGGTATTCATAAAAAACTTCGTTATCTGCCGATCCTGTGAATTTTGCGCTTTCGATAAAGTCATCGGGATCCACACGGATCTCAAAATGTTGATTGTCATCTACAATCACCTCCATGTTCCGGTCATCTGGGAGGACCAAAAGGTAGATTCCCTGATCCAGTTTTTTCTCCCCCTCAAATACTGCCACACCTTCACTGTTCACGTTTGTCGTATCTTTCAGGTATTGCCGGTTGCCAAAATGATAAGCCAGGTAGCATTCTGTGTTTTCTACCCCTTCAAACTGTATGGTTATCCGGTGACCGGGTTGTGGAAAGCCCGTCAGGGCAACGATTAAGAAGGCACAAAAAAGAATCAGGTGTTTCATTCTGCTGTTTGAATAAAGTGGATAATTATTATACAATCCATTGGTCACCATCCTGTAAAACATCCGGGCTGATGTCTTCGTGGAAAAGGGTCTGGTGTACGGCTGTCAGACCGTTAAGTAAGGCGGGGCCCCACCTTGATCTGAAGAGGTCCCTGATGAGAATAATGGCTTGTTGCCGGGCAATTACGGTGTTTTTCTGGTAAAGCATGACAAAATCTTTCATGTCCTGGTAGATGTCTGCCATGTTATCCGACACACTGGATTCAACGGAATCGTAGTTATGGTCGTGTGTGTAATAGATATCGTTTTTGCCGAATTTATCACGCAGTGTTTTAAAAATTCGTTCCCATTGCTCTTCTGTTACAAAGCGTTCGCCCGGCCCCGGATCTTCCACCTGTACCCCAGGCAGGAGGGATCCCTTCAGGTACATGAGGGGTGCAATCTTTTGGAAATAGTCAAGGATGTCCTGCATGGTGCAGTCATCTGCTTTTTCATAAAACAGACAATACTCATTGGCCACAGTGAGCATTTCCAGTACTGCCGGTGAGACGGTGATATCTTCATGTTGATGATTTTCCATGCAATAACTGATTGACAATTAAGACCTGTATTATTTTTTGAGGAAAACTTAAGCAAAGGTTGTACATTTTTGATGAAATTCAAAAAGATTTTTTGTAGTTTTGCCACACGTTTTGCCCAGGTGGTGAAATTGGTAGACACGCTACTTTGAGGGGGTAGTGGCCG
>PWGY01000042.1 GCA_003554665.1 Bacteroidales bacterium
ATTTCATAGCCTGCTTTGTCCAGCACCTCTCTGATGCCGTCCACTGCGGCGGGAGCAAAAGGCTTAACTGTTGCTACAAGAACTTTTTTCATGACTCGTATATTTTTGGGTTCATAAAAGGTTCTCCCGGCCGGGATCACCAACCGGGAGAATATTGCCACAGGCAAAACCTATTTTGCATGTTTCTTTTCAAACTCCTGCATGGCATCCACCAGAGCCTGAACACTTTCTTTGGGCAGGGCATTATAAGTTGAGGCCCTGAATCCGCCCACCGAACGGTGACCTTTCAGTCCGACCATTCCCTTAGAGGTGGCAAACTCCAGGAATTCTTTTTCCAGCTCCTGGTATTCGGGCTTCATCACAAAGCAGATATTCATGATGGAGCGGCTGTCTTTTTCTGCAGTGCCTTCGAACAGCGGGTTTCGGTCAATTTCTCCGTAAAGCAGGTCTGCTTTTTCGTGGTTCATCTTCTGCATCACCTTCACGCCGCCAAGTTTTTTCAGCCAGCGCAGGGTTTCCATACATGTGTAAATGGGCAGGCAGGGAGGTGTATTGAACATGGAACCCTGGTCAATATGGGTCTGGTAGTTCAACATGGTCGGGATATACCTGTCAACTTTACCCAGAATGTCATCGCGAATGATCACAAAAGTGGCACCGGCAGGTCCGAGATTCTTCTGGGCGCCGCCATAGATCATGGCATATTTGGACACATCCACCGGACGGCTGAATATATCAGAGCTCATGTCTGCCACCATCGGCACGGGGCTGTCATAGTCTTCAAAAATCTCTGTACCGAAAATGGTGTTGTTGGTGGTGATGTGGAAATAATCCGCATCTTCGGGGATTTTGAAATCTTTGGGGATGTAGTTGAAGTTCTTGTCAGATGAGCTGGCTACCACATCAACCTCTCCAAATCCTTTGGCTTCCTTGATGGCTTTTTTGGCCCAGGTACCTGTTTCCAGGTATGCCGCTTTTTTATTCAGAAGATTAAACGGGATCATGCAAAACTGCATACTGGCACCACCGCCCAGGAACAATACATGGTAGTTGTCAGGAATATCCAGCAGCTCTTTGAACAGGGCCACGGTTTCATCCATCACGGCCTGGAATTCTTTGCCGCGATGAGACAATTCCATCACGGACAACCCGATTCCGTTTAGGTCCTGCACAGCTTTGGCAGTGTTTTCAATCACTTCTTTTGACAAAATGGAGGGTCCTGCACTAAAATTATGTTTTTTCATTGCGCGTTGATTTATGGGTGATTAATTAAAATGTATGAAAAATGAAAAAAAATCCCGGTGAACCGATTGATCACCGGCCACCAGAAAATGTTTGGAATTCCTGAAAATTAACTGCAAAAACCTGTCTGCGAATTTTGCTGCAAGATGCAACTTTTTTTAAGATTTTCCAGCAAAGATGGGAAAATTATTTTTCTTCCTCTACAGCAGGCATGCGTGCATCCACATCTTCAACCAATACCCATGATCCATTCTCCAGATACATCCCGTCAAAAATATTCACCTCGGGTTTGTAAAACTGGTAATGCCCCCTGAGGCTCTCATGCAAAGGCTCCAGCCTGTCAAACACGATCATATCATGGAGGCTGTCGCCCTTTTGAAAAAATTCATGTTCATACAGAAGGCTCATTGATACATTGGCCGAATATTGAAAGATTACCCGGTGATTCTCTTCATACGGGCCGGTAAAAACGGGATGCCCGAAAACAGGCCCGCCCTGACGGATTACCAGTGGTTCAATCACCCGGATACGGGTTCTGGGGTTGTCCCCTTTCCATCCCAACAGTGTATAAACATGCTTTCCATTTTCATCCTGATGATGAAGGATCTCATAATAATAAGCACCATACCAGTTTTCCGGGGTCAGCTCCCCGTCGGGCTGCTCCCGGAGCTGTCCGGTATGATCCGACAACTCGTATAAATGGTTTTCAAGGGCGTCCTTCTCTCCGCGCTGCAAATAGCCGAAATAACGGAACTGCTGTCCGGAAAGCGGCACATACCAGGTAAAAAGGCGGAACTTGTGATCGGGTGCGTACAAGACAGAAACTGTTTGCAGCGAATCAAACGGATAATGGAATGACCCCTCATGGCCAAGCACCTCTTTCAGATATGCTTTGAACTCCCGGTTGTGCTCCAGCCTTTCATCATCCCCTTCGGGTTGCACAATGCGTGTGGCCATGGCATGGAGTGAATCTCCGGCCTCACTGAAAAACAGGGAATCAATTCGGGCATCCTGCATGCCGTTCCAGGCAAAAACGAGGCTGCTGCACAGGATCACATGCAACCCGGTCAAAAGAGCAGTCCTGATCATAAGGGCTTTTTTTCGGACGGAACCACTGAATCTTGTAACTTTACTGATTCGGGTGAAGCCAAAACCGACCCCACACCACATACAAAAATAGTGGATTTATCAAATTCTGACAATATCTGACGATGACCGAATCTGATCTGCAGCAAACAATAGATGCGTTCAGCGAACTGGGCAATGAAATGAGGCAGGCGGCCGGGTTGCTGAATCAGAAGCTCACCGGTGACAAGGATCTTCATGCCGATCCGGAACAAAACCCGGGTGTGCATTCTCTGATACATGCCGTGGAACAAAGCCGGGCAC
>PWGY01000061.1 GCA_003554665.1 Bacteroidales bacterium
CAAGGTCTGCTACCCACCCAGATCATGATCACCATCCATCCTCAGCGGGGGACGAACAGACCCCTCCCCTGGGCGAAAGAACTGGTATGGCAAAACATTAAGAATGTGGCCAAAAGAATAGTGGTTCACACCAAAAAGTAAAAGCTAAAACTTCTCCTTTTTTATTACTGCTTAGTCCATCGGTCATCGTACAGCCTCCCCTCCCCTAGAGTTAAAAGCCTCCCCCCTGGGCGGTTCGGAGACCGCCATCCGCTGACTGTATTCCGGCCGGAATCACCCTGGCCGCAGACCAGGGGGCCATGTATGGCGATAACTACGGGGCCATGATCAATCTCAAATATAAGTGGGATCCTGAAAATTAGGCAGTGATTCCAAACAACTACCCATGAAACCCATCATCAAATACCTCTTCATATTTTACCTGATCGGGGTGGCCATTGTCAGCATCCTGCCCATCGGAGGTATGTCAACTGCCATGAACGAAGTGGACGTGCTGAGCATCCGCCTGGATTACCTGATGCACGCCCTGGTATTCATCCCGCTGGTTCCGCTGTGGCGCCTGGTGGGCCCGCAGGCACCCTGGTGGCTGATGATTGTTGCAGGCTTGCTTCTTGCAGCCGCCACGGAAGCCGTTCAGCTCTATCTCCCTTACCGGGCCTACAACATCAATGACATGTTGGGGAACATAGCAGGGGTGGCTATCGGGGCAATCATCGCCCTTTTCATCCCGAAATCGAATACACTCAAAAGCAAGTACCAATAAATGACTGAAAGTCAATAGTTATTCAGCTACGTATAGGTTACTTCAATGCAAAAAGATATTTTTTATGAAATCTTCGCCGGTAAAAAAACGCCTGATCCTGATCTTGCTGGATCATGTGCTGATCTTCATGGCTTTCTGCCTGGTCAGCACCATTCTCGGACAGGATCTGTATGCCAACCTGGCACGCACCCACCCATGGTTGCTGATCTTTCTGCTGCTGCATCTGGTGGTGGCAGTGATCTTCGATAAGTACCTGTTCAGAAAGACAGGGAGCTCCCGCAATATCTTCCTGAAAATGATCAACACCAATCTGGCATTTACCGGCATTGCCAGTTTCCTGATCATTGTTACCAGCCAGTTTGGTTTTCCCCGTACACTTTTTTTTGGCACCGTGGGGCTGTCCACCATACTGGAGATCCCGATATGGTGGCTCATTTTTGTGTTTCAATCTGCCAAACAAAGGGGGTACAACTACAACCATGATGAGTTGCCCATGGTTGAAGAATCTGAACCCGAAAAAGCAGAAAAATATCCTGAACGGAAAGACCCCAGGGCTTTTCTCAATGTTCGCGGCCAGGCCATCCGGCAGTCGGTCATTTACGAAAACGGGCATGGAGCTTACGAATACCTGAAAAATAATGTGCCCATTGATGACTCTTCGGTCGTCCTTTCGGTGAACAACCGCCTCAACATCCTGCATTTGCCTGCCAGTTGTATCGACACCATTGTGAACCTTGAAAAGGTGAACAATCACCGCAGGGTGAACAAGTTTTTCGAAACGGTAAACTTCAAGTTGCCGCCTGGTGGGTATTACTCAGGAGTAGCCGAACCGCAAAAGACCCGGAAAAAAAGGTTTTTCCGCACGTACACCCCGGTCTTTGGCTTTGTGTTGTATTTTTTTGACTGTTTATGGAGCCGGGTCATACCAAAACTTCCTGTGGTAAAACGACTTTATTTTTCCCTGACCAAAGGCAAAAACCGGGCAATGTCGCGGGCTGAGGTGCTCGGCAGATTGTATGCCTGCGGGTTTGAGGTTGTCGATGAAACGCTGGTGGATGGCATGTTGTATTTTACTGCCCGCAAGGTACGCAATCCCCATTTCGACAAAGCCCCTACCTATGGTCCGCTTGTGCGGTTGCGCAGGGTCGGCAAAGACGGCAAAATCATCGGTGTTTACAAAATGAGAACCATGCACCCCTTTTCAGAATACATTCAGGGGTATGTGTATGACAAGCATGGCACACAGGATGGAGATAAAATAACTGACGATTTTCGTATAACCACCTGGGGAAAGATCATGCGCAAATTATGGATTGATGAGCTTCCCATGATTTATAACTGGTTAAACGGCGACCTGAAACTGGTGGGAGTACGCCCGCTCAGCAAGCACAAGTTCAACACTTATCCTGAGTACTTACAGCGTTTACGTGTGAAATTCAAACCCGGCCTGGTTCCGCCTTACTATGCCGACCTCCCTTCCACCGAAGAGGAGTTCTTTGAATCCGAAGAACGATATATCCGGAAATATGCACGCGCACCCCTTTACACAGACTTCGTGTATTTTACCAGGGCGGCCCATAATATTCTGTTCAAAAATGCAAGGAGTAAGTAGTGGGTTTCCCTGCTGCAGAGATTGCGGGCCGATCGGTTTGTACCCGAACCTTTGAACAGCCGGGGTTTAGGACCGGGCGGAGAAAGCGCATTCGGAGCGTCAAGCTCCGGCAGCGCGAATCCCGCCCGGATCGAAACCAGTAATCCCATCAAAACATGCTAAACCGCTTTTTAACCCTTACATCCCAAAAGTGAACATCCTCTTCGTCCATGCCATAGGCAAAAACAAATTCGGCGGC
>PWGY01000144.1 GCA_003554665.1 Bacteroidales bacterium
GTTGAGGTTGCTGTGCTTAAAACCATTTTCCACAAATGGGAAAAACATCATGGATGGAATTTTGGTTTTCCCAGGGATGTTGACAGAAAATGACACATTATCGGGATTCAGCAACCTGATTTTTTCCAATTCAATATACCTTTCCAGGTTTTCTACTTCCAGTTCAATCGGATTGAATTCAGTATCGGTATGATAAATCACATACCGAAGCAACTCCGATAACCGGGATAGTGTGGCGGAGGCCCTGGTCGGGTTTGTTTCAATCAGGGTGTCAATATTGTTTAAGGTATTAAAAAACAAATGCGGATTAAGCTTCGATTTGATCATCTGGAGTTCCTGATGAAGGTTTTTGTTTTCCAATTCCCTGGTCTTTTCAATGTTGCTGAAAGATTCATATGCCAGCCTGAATATGCCCCCGAGAAAAGCAGGTATTAATGAAAAGAGGACCCACATCACGTAGGAAGGTACCAGCGCCAGCATTGGGGGATAATTAAAGAGCCATTTCAATGTGTACTCGCCCATGTGAAAAAAATGATTGGCATCGGCGAGGAGGATAAACAATAAGGGGCCTATGAGAAAAGCCCATGCTGCAGCAAAGCGGAAAAACTTCGATTTCAGGCCCTGAAATAAGAATTTTGGCACCAGAAAGGAATAAAACAGATAGAACCCCACCAGCACCCATAACAGCAACACCAACGAATGGAATACTGTAAAAGAGAATTCAGAGGTAAACCAGCCGGAATCACTGTAGAGATAATACCGGCGCAAGCCAACTGAGTATGCAAAGGCCAGGGCAGCAACCCAGAACGGGGCATTGATTAAATAGAACAAGGCTTTATTTTTCATAATTGAAAGTTTGGCAACCAATCATGCACCAAATATCCATTATTTTAATAAGCTTGCTAAATATAATCTATATTTCCCGCAAAATTATCAATGAATTGCAGGTTTTTGACGATTCTTTATACCCTTCGTAGTGGGCACCAGGGAACCTTTCTGGTTCGCCTTTGCCGCCGGCACCATAGGTGGGCTGGTTTTGTCCCTGCCCGGAATCTTCCTGTTTTTCCCCGCCTTTCTGAAATTGGGTTCGGCAAGCCCCGGGCGCCTGCGGCAGGAACAGCCTGAAAAACCAGGCGGGGCCAGGTTATGAAACGGCTTTGGTTAATGACCGGGGCGAGGCCTTGATACAAAACACCAATTAATTAAAGAAACTGCTGCCGGTTGAACAGGATATAGCCAAAGTTGATCATGAACACCCACGGATCGGACGCACTGCCAAGATAGGAGGCACTGATGCTTAATGGGCCCGGTGAAAGGTGACGGACAAACGCAAAATTTGCCATGTATGAAGGGCTGAAGCCGATATTTTCAAAACTTGTATTGCCATCCCGGCCCGGTTCAATTGTCCGCAATGGCTGGAAAGCGTACGCCTCGGCCCTGAGGCTCGCAGAACGGGAAACAGACCAGGTGGCCTTCAGCCCTGCAGCCATATAGTTTGAGGCCCTGAACTCCGGCAAAAACCTGGTCCGCGCCAGGGGAAACGGGTTGAATTGTTTCGCAATACCAAGTGATGAGGTATAGTTGCTGAGCAGCGGACGATCGCTTAAAAACAGTTCTGCCGTGTAGCCCGGTGCGAACCTTCTGCCGTTCAGCAGGTAATTCTCGTGCCTTACCAACAATTCCCACCAGGAGTGATCCTGAATTACTTCCGTATTGTCACCGTTGCCGGGGTCAGCCGGCTGGAAGTTCTCCCGGCCTTTGGTGTAACTGAGGCTGACACCAAACAGGCTACCTGAGGTGGCATATTGCTTTCTGTTCAGGGTGTTTCTTTCAAAGCGCATGTAGCCTTTCCAGGGAGTAAAATATGTTACGTTGTTTCTGTCGGTTTTTGAAAAATCGTCTGAGTCATAATAAGTGTTTCTCAGTTCTGTAATGAATCCGCCGGTTTCCAGCTTGCCTTTCCGGCCTGCGGGCATACCCACCCTGATTTCTCCGGTAACCTCGCGTTGCCTGAGAAAGGCAGGATCCTGCTCCTCAAAAAAGAAAAGCGGGCTGGTGGAGTATTTCCAGTGGCTGTAGGTAATGTCGGTAAACAAATAAAAGGGATTGCTGCCGATAAAGTCCATTCTTCCTGAAAGGGCGGCACTTGTGTAAAAACTCCCGAAATATGCCCTGGTAGAAATATGTACCGGGGTTTGGTCAAGGTACCAGAACTGCACTTCGCTGAAAGCCTGGTTGATGTTCTCGCTGGAAATGTTGCCCCCGATTGTTCTGAAGTAGTCTGAATCGTACTCCATATCAGCATAAAAATCGTAATAGCCTGTTTCCTCATTATAGATAATTCTCGGGTAGGAATTTTTAAACCTTTTGAGCGACAGAAGCGCCAGGTAGTTCCGTTTTACCTCTTCAAAATCCGATGGCTCACTGCTTCTTTTCAAAAAGCTTTCAGCAAACCTTCTTTCATTGTCTCTCAGTCCGGTAACATGAACCTGGTCAATCTTCAGCCCGGGCATTTCTTTTCGGAAAGCTTTTCGTCTTTGCCGCAGTGTTTCTTCATCCACCCTGTGATCAAACAGATGCTGGTTTTCGCTGATCCTGGCAATGGCAGCCTCATACCCTGCCAGATACACCATTTCACTCTGGCTGAAATCGATCACATTCAATTCCGGAACTTCTGGTTTTACCATGAAGCCCTGGTCGGTGCCGATATCATATCGCGTATAGGCCATCAGCATGGTTTGCAGCTGAGAAACAATATCATCGGAAGAGGGTTTTTCCGGGTTGTCTGAAACCACACTGCCAATTACAATGTCGGGAACAAATTCAGCATGCACCACATCGGCGGGGAAATTGTTGAACATGCCGCCATCCATCATCAGCCGGCCGTCAATGGTGATCGGTTTAAAATAAAAGGGGAAGGTCATCGAAGCCCTGACTGCATCGGCAAGGCTTCCATATCTCATCACCTCTCCCCTGTTGTCTTCAATATTTGCTGTGATGCAGCGAAAGGGAACAAATAAGTTGTCAAAACTGTAGTTTGCCGCTGCTGCAGCCGGCCCGAGATATTCCATGAAAAGGAAGTCCATCAGAAACGGGGAAACAATATTGGAGGGAATATTGCTCTGGATGATCCCGTGAAAATCCAACACATGCTCCCTGGCTATATTTATTCTCAGCCAGGCAGGGTCGGGCTGTGACTGCAGGTAATAGAGGCCATACTTGTCTTCAATTCTTCCTCTTGTCGCAGCAACGAATTCATCCGAACGAACAATGTCCATCATTTCATCCGGTGAGTAGCCGGCAGCATACAACCCCCCGACAATTGCACCAATGGATGTGCCCGCGATGTAATCAACCGGGATCCCGTTTTCTTCCAGCGCCTGCAGCACCCCGATATGGGCAATCCCTTTGGCACCCCCACCGCTCAACACCACTGCCACGGTCGGCCGGTCAATGCGATTGTAGTAACTATTGCTGGTTGCACCGGCTTTTGCGACTGTCATCAGGCAGAAGATGATGACCGCAATGCGGGCCAGCCCCTGAATACCGTAATTATATGAACCATGCATAGTCATTTGTCAGTTGCTTATTTGTTCATCACTGGCAACCGCGCCGTCAACGAGTTTGATTACACGACGTGCCCTCTCGATCACACGCTGGTCGTGTGTAGAAAAGATCAGGGTGATGTTCTCTTCCCTGTTCAGCCGCTCCATGATATCCAGGAGGTTGAAAGCCGATTCTGTGTCGAGGTTCGCGGTGGGCTCATCTGCCAGCACAAAGTCCGGTTTTGAGGCCAGGGCCCGTGCCACAGCAACACGCTGCTGCTGCCCGCCACTCAGCCTGCCCGGCCTTACATCAAGTTTGTCGCCCAGCCCCACCTGCTCAAGCATCTCCTTTGCACGTTTTTCCATCTCGGTTTTGGACCTGTTTTGCAGGAGCATGATGAATGAAACGTTTTCCACTGCCGTGAGCACCGGTATCAGGTTGTAAGCCTGGAAAACAAAGCCGATGTGCCTCAGCCGGAAATCAAACATCTGGCTCTCTTTCATGGTGGCGATATCCACTTCGTCAATCACCACCTGTCCGCCGGAGGGTTTGTCGAGCCCCCCGATCACATTCAAAAAAGTGGTTTTCCCGCTGCCCGAAGGGCCGACTACGGCCGTGAACTCACCCTGCCTGAACTCAAGACTGACATTCTTGAGTGCATGGACCGGAACTGCAGTTTCTGTGTATACCTTGGAAAGATTGGTTGTTTTTATTACTGTTTTCATTTCTTTAAAGCTTTATAATGTGTTTATTATTTTCGGAATCAGGCGACTGACAGGCAGCCGGTTGCGGCACTTATTCCTGCCTGACCGCTTCAGGCGACTGACAGGCAGCCGGTTGTGGCATTTACTCCTGCCTGACCGCTTCAGCCGGCTGTAGCCGGATGGCCCTCCAGGCCGGATATATCGAAGCCAGTACCGCAAAAATTACAAGTACCACGGCAATTTCGAAGTAAAACGCTGTCTCAATCCTTGGGTAAAGAACCGATGCGTAACCAAAATCCTCCAGACCTTCTGCTCCGGGTATCGGCACCCCTGTTTTGCCGAGGATCTCTATCATGCCCCATGACAAGAACAGACCTATAACTCCACCGATAAGGGCAATAATTGTTGTCTCAGCCACAATCATTGAAAAAACCTTTCTCCTTTTCATGCCCACTGCCAGCAGCACACCCAGTTCCCTGACCCTCTCCAGGATCGACATCAGGATCGTATTCAGCAAACCGAAGGATACGGCCATGATGATGATGACCAATATCCAGATCAATGCTTCACCGAGAACCTCCAGCGAATAGTAAAGTGCCGGCTGCAGATCCGCCCAGTGACGAACCTTCGCATTGGGGTAGAGCTCACCCAAATTCGCAGCAACTTCGCGGTATTCATCAGGATCAGCGATCACAACAGCGATCTCGGTAACCACATCCGCATCTCCGATAATGTCATTCAGATCCGGGGCATTGACAAAAACTGTCCTTTCTTCAAAACTTTTGGAAGTCAGTTTATAAATTCCCTCAACCCGGAATGATGCACTCACAATTTCCCCATCAATGTCCTGAAAGGTAAGTACCAGGCGCGAACCCACCCCGGAGTTGAGTTTTTCTGCAAGAGCCCGTCCTATCAAAAGGGAAGGCATCCTGCCATTCTCAGAAAAATAGGTGCCATCTGTAAGCAATTCATCCAGTCCGGTAGTACGGGCTTCCGTTTCAGGGTCAATCCCTTTGATTCTGACACCCGAGTTCGTATTGGCCGAGGCAATCATGCCATCAACCACCGAGCGGGGCGATGCCACAACTACATCATCCCTTTCAGATATCTCAGATGCCATCTCACGGCCACCGGCTAAATGATACCCGGCTTCAGGGTTGGCAATAAAATCGGGGTGATGCAATTGAATATGGGAAACCTGGTTGTCAATGGTATCTTCGAATTGCTGCTGTTCCAGCGCAAGCCGCATCGAGGCCGAGAACACCCCGCCCATGAGCCCGATGGCCAAAGCCGTAATTATGGTAAGGGACCGGGATCTGTTCCGCCAGATATTCCTCCATGATATTTTAATCAGTGTTTTCATAATATGCAGGTAAAACTTTAACAATCTAATTTCTTGCAGCGCTGATCATGTCGAGCCTGAATACCTTTTTTGCAGGATAAAGGCTGACCACCAGGGCAATGAAGAATATTGTGATGCCTTGATAGATAAATATGTCGGTTGCCACCGAAAAGGGCAACACAGGCTCAAAACCCATATCCAGCATGACCTCGGCAAGGTCATCCCCGAGTCTTATCGGATTCCTGTGCAGCCACAACATGATCGGGTAGCCGACGGCCACTCCGCACAATACCCCCAACAGGCTCATGAATACCGTTTCGAGCAGGCAAATTGCCGACAACTGCGTGCGCTTCAGTCCGAGAGAAAGCAGTATTCCGAATTCCCTCATCCGCTCATACATCATGGTTATTACAGTTCCGAAAATCCCGAAGCCGGCAACGATATAAAGGATCCAGGCAAACACTTTTACCTGTGCATCACGGGCTTCAAGGGCTGCAACAGCATCGGGCAGAAGTTCCTCCCAGGTTCTGACGGCAAACCATTCATCATCCAGTTTAGCCCCGATATTTTGGGCCAGTTCATCCACAACCCTTTCGTCATCCACCATCAAAATCAAGCTGTTAAGCCTGTCAGGTGCCGCAAAAAACAGTTGTGCTTCTTTTAACGGCAGGTACACCATCGAATTGTTCTGTTCGGGCATATTGAATTCAACGATCCCCCCTACCCGGTAAATTCCGGCGGCAGTCATCCCCTGGAATCCCTGCCCCAGAAGCACCAGTGAATCGCCGACCGATAAGTCCAGCAAGTCGGCCACCCCACTGGCAATGACTGAAAACTGATCGTCATCAGCAAACATTTCACCGTCAACCAGTTTCGAGGAGAGGTCGTTCATCCTGTCCTCTTTTTCCGGTACAACGCCCATGACATATACTCCCCGGGTACCAACATCTTTTGCAGCAAGGCAGAACCCCTGAATTCGGGGTACCGTATAGCTGATCAATCCGGAATAAGCTTCAATGGCACTTTTTACCTCATCACCATATTCCAGGGCGTGATCCATATAGGGTTCGTCATGATAGAGGGCATCCTGCACCTGCAGGTGACCGGTCGAGTTCTTAATGATCGAATCGATCATCACTTCCCGCGTCCCCTCGATGAGAGACATCAGGGAAATTGCCAGGACAACCGCAAACAGCACGGAGCTTACCGTAATAAAGGTCCTCCGCTTTTTTCGCCAAAGGTTTCTCCAGGCCAGAATCAGCAATAACTTCATTTGATTACGTTTTATGGTTGAAATTTTTGTTTAGCAGATGCTACCGGGCTGAGGTCAGGTTCCGGATGGAGAAAAAGTCTTCTGACACGTCAATGTCAAAATCAGCCGCATGATAGGTCAGGATGGTCCTGTGTCCCTGCTTGTCTTCCGGAATCATCTCCATTACTGACGGGATTAACCTGCCAGCCATGGTTTTAACTTCCCTGAAGTGCATGGTGCTGACCAGGCCGCCATACTCATCATAGTTCTCCACCTTCACCGGCAGGTAATGCTCCTTGCTCACCCAGTATATGACCTTGTCGTAAACCACCTGGGTTTCCGGATGAGGCACCATTTCAATTACATGGCACTCCATTCCTTCGATTGTTTCGCTACCGGCCATTTTGTGATCATAGTCATCCACAACTGAAACACCCCTTACAAGGTCGTCATTGGAGAAATCCGAACCCATCCACGACTGAGACATCATCGATGGGGGCATCCGTACCGTCCGGTCAATATTGGGAACGTAGTTCCAGATCTCATTCCCGCGCTTGAGAAACGCGGTTCCCTGGTCCCTTGCGGGAGCTGTTACATAAATCAGGGAAAAGTCATCATTCAGGCTCCAGGATCTCATGGATATCTCCCTGGTATAGCGGGGCCTCACCGTTTCCATTGTCATTTCGGCGTAGGAGGCGTCACCCCTCATGTTGAACTCCATCTGGCGAAGAATTTCCTTTGCATCCTGCCCGGTGGCTGCCAATGAGGCAACTACCAGAAAAATTGCTGTGAGAAATGTTCTTTTTGATTTCATCGGATTAAGCTTTGTGTGATTATTTTGTCAGTCAAATGATTTTCTGACAATAAAATTACCACCAGAGCCTTGTCCGGGCAACTTAATATCGATGAGTGACGGAAAATTTACCTTGAATGACGCGAGGGGATTTATGGATGTTTACCAGGGAAATCCGCTTTACCTGCAGGAAAGTAATACGAAAAGGAACAGTTGCCCCGAAGGGTCCCCCCTGCCCTTCGAGCCACTTTTTAAAGGGTGTGACCTTATCAATACTCACCAGTGTATTCTCATCCGTTTTGGGTTCAAGATCCAGTTTCAGCCTGCTTGTGGAAAGGATATGGACATCCTTTATGGAGTCAAGCGATACAAGCATCTGCCTGTTGATTCTGAAAAACCGGGAGGGATCAATCTCTTCGGAAAGGCTGTCAAGGCTTAGGTCGAGGTAGTAGTTTTTGTTGTCATGGAGACAGGCCGTGGTAAAACCGCTCTCGCTCTTGAAATAGCTGACATCTGATACTGCAAAGGTCTTTATCTTCTGGCCTACCCTGACCGAAAACCTTTCGCGGTAGGCTTCATCCTTTTTCACAATTAACTCGTAAAGCTTGTGCAGGTCTTCCGACTGACGGCCGGCTGAGGTCATCTGACGGTATTTTTCAAGCGCTGCATTCAACTCTTCCTGCACGATGGGTTTCAGCAGGTAATCAATGCTCTTGAGCTTGAAAGCCTTGATGGCATATTCGTCAAAGGCCGTGGTAAATATGATGGAGCTGGAAATGTCCACTTTTTCAAAAATGGCAAAGCTGAGGTCATCTTCAAGATGAATGTCAAGAAAGATCAGGTCGGGATGCGCATGCTCCCTGAACCACTCAACCGACTCCTCAACCGACTCAAGCTGGGCAATTATCTCAATGTCCTTGTCGTAAGAAAGGATCATATTCTTCAGTCGCTCAGAAGCAAGGGTTTCATCTTCAATTATTACTACTCTCATCACGTCCTATTTATTTTAACAATTTGGTTTCATTGATCTCATTGGTCTGCAGTTTCCGGGTCGCTGATGCCCCTTCCATTTTTCAGACTTCCGGATTCCAGCAAGGGAATCCTGGCAATGAATGCCTTCCTGCCCATTTCGAATACAGGCTGGGCATCAGAAAGCAGCGAGTACCTTTTGCTGATGTTTATCAGCCCCACCCCGGTTGACCTCATTTCCGTCTTCCGGTTCTGCAGGTTGTTGATCACCGTCAGGTAACCGGTGCCACCGGCCGATATCTCAATTTTCAGCGGGCTCTTCCTCGAAAAGGTGTTGTGCTTGATGGCGTTTTCAATGAGCAGTTGCAGGGCCATCGGCACCACCAGTTTTTCGGTTTCAGAATCAGCAATAGCCGTTGCCACCTGTACTTTCCCCGCAAACCTGATATCGATCAGAAAAAGGTATGACTTGATAAAGTCCAGTTCCGTGCCAAGGCTCACCAGATCCTTTTCTTTATTTTCGAGAACGTAGCGGTAAACCTTTGACAGTTTTTCCGTAAACATTTCGGCCATATCAGGATCCACCTTAATGAGGGAAGTCAGCACATTCAGGCTGTTAAACAGGAAGTGCGGATTGACCTGCTGCTTCAGGACCTCAAACTGCGACTGCAGGTTCTTTTTCTGAAGATCCAGCAGCTGGGTGTTTGCCCTAGTCAGCTTTTCAGTCCTTTCCCGGACTGTTTGCTCCAGATTCCGGTTTAATCGCTCCAGCTCCTGTTTGGCATCCAGCAGGGCCTGCTCCGCATTCTTCCTTTCTGTGATTTCCACCGTGATTCCGTCTAGGTAGAGTGTTTGACCACCGTTATCAAACACCGGCCGCCCATTTTCCTGCACCCAGATGACGGATCCGTTTTTATGTACAATCCTGAACTCTAAAGAATAGGGCATATCTTTACTCACGCACTCGCGGATCCTTTCCCTGACAAATTCAATATCTTCAGGATGAATGATATCGGCAAAACTAACGGTCCTGTTGTCTGTGAAGTCCTCCGCGCTGTAACCGGTAATGTCCAGAATCTTCTCGCTGTAGTATTTTGTGGTGAAATGTGCGTCGTGCAAACACCTGGACACCGCCCCGGTCAGATTGGATGTGAGGTTTTTTACAAGCGTCCTGGTCGCCTGCAGCTTTTCTTCGGCTTTTTTCTTGTCGCTGATATCAGTAATGATGCCGTCACAGAACAACACCTCGCCGTCTTTATCATAAACCCCGCTGCCGGCCTCATGCACCCAGACAATTTCGCCGCTTTTTTTCACCAGCCTGTAATCCAGGTGGTATTTTTCCCCGCCGGTTACGGCTTCAGATATCCTGCCCCTAACCTCATCAAGATCACCGGGGTGGACCACTGAGGCGAACGGCATGCCTTTTACGGTAAACTCTTCAGGTTGGTAACCCGTTATATCTTCCACCTGATCGGAGAGAAATAGCATTGTCCAGTCCTGGTTGGGGAGGCACCTGTAGGTGAATCCGGTCAGGTTGGATATGATGCTTTTGATCTGTTCCTCGTTCGCCTTTAACCGGGTGGCAAGCGCATCCCTGGCCTTTATTTCCTCCTCCAGCTTTGCATTGAGGGCTTTCTCCTTTTCAATAAGCCTGGATGCAAACTTGTTCTTTTCCTGCTCGATTTTAATTTCCGCGTCAAGCCTGTTTTTCTGATCCGCCGCTGCAAGCTGTTTCTCAATAAAACTCGTAATTGAATTCTGCATGTAAATGCAGAGTAAGCCAATGAAGGTAATGTAAACCGATTTAAAAATGTGAGACATTGGTGAAAGCGAGAGGGTTTCAGCCAACAGTCCGGGAGTCTGGCTGTACTGCAGGAAGTAGTTGAGGTTAAAACCTATGGCCGAAATAATGATCAGGTAAAGCAGAAGCGCCCTGTTGAGGCGGAAGGTATATATCAAAAACACGATGGGGATCAGGAAAATGGTGGCCGTGGCAGTGGAAGCAGCCGGATCGAAAAAAACGGTCAGTCCGTAAATGTGGTAGATGATGATGGCAATATCGAGGGTTCCACCAATAAATCCCAGGTATGCCGGATTGTACCTCTTTTCTGCCGCGTACCAGAAAAAAATGTTTGATACAAAGTATACGGCAACCAGCGTAACCCCATGCCTGGTGATCTCGGTATATCCGAGAATCAGCTGAACCACAAGAAGGACAGCGGCAACCAGGATAAAAAGCCACCTGTAGGTAACCGACAAACGGGTTCCCTTGAGCCGCTCCTCTTCCAGCAGCTCTTTAGACAGTTTCCGGACCGGCCTGCTGCCAATTAAAGATTCCAGGTACTTTCCTATCATGACACAAAAGTCTAAAAATACCAATTTCAGACCAATTAATTCCGGGTGAATGCCCTTTTTTGGTGTTTGAACCGGGGGAAACGGGTATTGAATCCTGTGCGGTTTTATCGGAGAGTTGCAAACAGGCCGGTTGAGAGGCTGGGGGAGTTCAAGGGTTCCAGTGGATAGCCCCCAGGGGTTCCTTAAAACACCCAATCAAACATCACCCGTACGCCTGAACTTCAGAAGCATCACATCACGATTGCTTGGAATAACTTTGTCCAGGACCGAGGTAACAGGCAAAGTCATCTTTTCCATTGTGATGGAAAACTGCGTAAGCGGCTCCCCTTCCTTCCGGTCGTTCCGGTTAAACAACTTCCTGATTGCCCCGCAAACATTATAGCTTGCCTGAATGGGTAAAGGCCTCGAGGTAACAAGTTCGAAATGATTGGCCTTAAGCAGGTCTTCATAGTAAGAAACCGGTCTTCCCAGATTGCTTTCGTGCCCTTTAACCTTACTTTCTATCCTTTCAAATAACAGCACTTCATCTTTTGCCACCCGGCATATTTCTCCGATAAGCCGTTGAAGATGAGCCTCATTTGTGTTGTGCTGAAGTACGGTGGATGTAAAAACAACCGCAAAAGATTTGTCTGAAAAAGGCAGGTCGCTCCCATTGATTTTTATAACGTCGATACCCTTTCCGGCAAGCAAGCTTTTTGAAAGCAGGACCATCTGCTGTGAAATATCGACACCGGTAATTTTTTTACAGCCCTTCCGGTAAATAAAATCAAGGTTTCCGCCTGGCCCGGAGCCGATCTCTAAAACTGTCTTCTCAGAAAAATCAATGGAGTCAAGTAACTCCAAAAACCTGCGTCGCTTGTAACGGTAATAGGGCTCATCATCCCCTGCAATGATTTTCAGGTCCTGCCGCGAATCAATGTTTTCTGCGACGGCATCCCAGTATGTTTCCGGATCGTAATGTTTTTTCATATCTAAAAGTCTGCAGCCGAACA
>PWGY01000190.1 GCA_003554665.1 Bacteroidales bacterium
CATGGACATGTTTAAACTCGAACAGGAAGACTTGTGGGAAGGTTGCAGCGGTGTATTGACCATTGGTGACTTTTACGGTCATTGCGGTGGAGACAATACCCAGATCATTTTCACCTGATCCTCAAAACCGTATTTTTTGCGTGCAGTAAACCCCGGATGCTTTTTTGTCCGGGGTTTTTCTTGCAGCGATCCCCGGCTGTTCCGTTAAACAAGCCGCAGCATGTAGTGGAAAGGTATTGATCTGTTCTTCACCTCTGTGTTTCTCAGCGAGAAGCCAAAAAATCAGTGAACATGACAACTTAATAAAAAAAGCAAAATCCACGCTGCGAAGCATCCGCGTCCATCCGCGTTCATCATACCTTTTGCCGGCTTCATCTACGCAGCCCAGTGCTGCTTAGCAAAGAGAGCATATTTTGTTAATCTCCAATGAGTAAATTACAATAGTAACACTAAGTGCGGTTTTTTTATTTGTTGGTTGTTGCGTTTGAGAATGTATTATTGTTTACACTTAGCAGACACAGAGGTCCATAGAGATAATGACAGGAGCAACGCCGATAGAAGTAACTAACCCTGCAACAGGACAAACCTGGATGGACCGCAATCTGGGTGCAAGCCGTACTGCCAACAGCAGCAGCGATGCCCAGGCCTTTGGCCACTTATATCAATGGGGGAGGGCTGCTGATGGACACCAGGAAAGGTCATCAGGCACAACCTCAACGCTGAGCGACAGCGATGCACCCGGGCACGGGAATTTTATTTTAGTTCCTGACGGAGATTATATGTCAGAAGATTGGCGTGACCCGCAGAATCATGATCTGTGGCAGGGCGTAAACGTCATCAATAACCCGTGTCCGAGCGGTTACAGGATTCCCACAAAAGCCGAATTGGAAGCTGAACGCCAGAGCTGGAGCAGCCTGGATGCAGCAGGCGCTTTTGGCTCTCCGCGTGATATCAAACTACAGACCCTCAAGGTCATTGAGGAGGCAGAGAACGTTATAAACGGCATGGCGGAGTTCAACTTTCAGGAATTCCGGGATGCTTATTACAAGGAAAAAAGCGAAGCAAAACGCTTTTCGATTTCTTCCAGGAATACATCGACACTTTATATAAAGAGAATCAGGTTGTCACAGCTCAAAGTTACCAGAGTGTGCAAAACAGCTTATTATGAGCTTATTAACCAAGGGTGAAGATGAAGATCCGGACCTGGTTATTACCGGACCTGGTTAAACCGGTTTACAATGAAATACCCCGGTTCTGTGATGAGCGGCTGAGGCTTGGTGGCAGTTGCTCGCCAGGCATACCATGCCACCACAAAAGCCCCAGGCTGCATTAATTTCCTTGTAATGATATTAAATGGCTTATATTCAATGCACTAAAAGCCAAGAAATCAATGTAAGGCACAATTGTCGCAGGATCTCCTGAAAGTGATTCATAATGAAACGAGTAACAGAGGTTTTTTCCGGATTTTTTGGTAAGTTTGGGGCATCAAACACTGAAAAACCACTACCTCAATGACCATTTCCCAGTATATATCCCAGCTAAACAAGTATTACAAGACCGGACTATCCGGGGAGCACACCTACCGGGGTGAACTTGCTGACCTGATTCATGCATTGAGTCCCGGCTTCATGGTAACAAACGAGCCCAGGCAAATCGAATGCGGTGCACCCGATTTCATCGTCACCCGGGGGAGTGTGCCTGTTGGCTACATAGAAGCAAAAGACATAGGAGCGGATCTTGGTAGCAAGCAGTATAAGGAACAGTTCGACCGTTATAAAAAATCCCTGAACAACCTGATCATTACGGATTACCTTACATTTCAGCTGTTCCGGGATGGTGTGCTGGTTGCCACCATTTCCATCGGGCATATCCGGGATGGGAAGATTAAAAGTGTGCCCGGTAACTACCCGGTGCTCGAGGAGATCATCAACGAATTTTGCAGCTACGGTGGCCAAACCATCCGGTCTGCATCCAGGCTGTCAAAAATGATGGCAGGCAAAGCCCGTTTGCTTGCCGATGTTATTGAGAAAGCCCTGACAGTCGATAATGGAGACAATCACGTGTATGATACAGAGAACACCTCCCTGCAGGCACAATACGATTCTTTCAAACGAATCCTGATCCACGACATCACCGAGAAAGGTTTTGCCGATATCTATGCACAGACCATTGCCTATGGAATGTTTGCTGCCAGGCTGCACGACCCCACTCCAGATACATTTACCCGACAGGAAGCAGCCAACCTGATTCCCAAGTCCAATCCCTTCCTGCGAAAGCTGTTTCAATACATTGCTGGATATGACCTGGACGACAGGATCAAATGGATTGTGGATGCCCTGGCTGATATTTTCAGGGCAACCAACATCAATGAGTTGTTGCAGGATTTTGGAAAGACCACCCAGCAGAACGACCCGGTGATCCATTTCTACGAAACCTTCCTCACCGAATACGACCCGAAACTTCGGAAGAGCCGGGGTGTTTGGTACACACCTGAGCCTGTGGTAAACTTCATCGTAAGGGCCGTGGATGACATCCTGAAGGAAGATTTTGGTCTCCCACAGGGGCTGGCTGATACCTCGAAAACGAAAATCAAGGTTGAGCATCAGG
>PWGY01000185.1 GCA_003554665.1 Bacteroidales bacterium
AGCGGATTGTGAAAAACTTCCAGACCGGTGATCCACCCATGAATTCAGATCAGTTATCTGAAAGCCTGCACATTCCGAACAGCCTAACCAGGAACATTTTAAACGACCTGGAGGATACGGGTCTTGTGGCCACAACGGACATTTCCCAAACCAGGGAATATGCCTTTCAACCTGCCATGGATACACACTCCATCACCATCAGAACAGTGCTGGAGCGGCTGGATAAAAAAGGGATGAATGTACTGATCGCCAAGCCCACCCCGACTTTGGAGCAAATAAAATCTGCATTGCACCAGTTCTACGACCTCCTTGAAAACACAGATCAGAACCGCCTGCTGAAAGACCTGTAGACAGGACGGAAATATCTCCGAAGGCGTTTGCCACAGGGGGGCTTCCCCCGGAGGGGGTTTTCACCTGCCAGGGGTGGAAGGAATTATGCCGACGGGCCTGCTATCTCTTTGGGGAAACTTGCAGCGAAGATACCCGCCGTCTTTTCTTTACTGTATATCCGGATCGGTTTTATCCCTTCGTTGCCTGACCGTTCCTGAATACCATGACAACATCCGGAAAAACACCACAACCAGGGCCAGGCTGATCAAAGCCAGGAGAAATCCGAAACTCTGGCTTCCCACCTCACCGGGATCCATCTCAGTATAATTGTGAACAATAAAATAAGTGACCACGGCCGCCGCATTGTTAAAAAAATGACCCAAAACGGGAACCCACATATTTCCTGTGACCACCATCATGTAGCCCAGCACCATGCCCAGCACCAGGCGGGGCAAAAACCCATAGAACTGAAAGTGAATGGCACTGAAAATAATGGCAGACAGGATTACCGCCACATGTGCATTGCGGCTCCACTGGTGAAGTATCCTTTGCAGGGCACCCCGGAAAATAAACTCCTCCCCGATGGCGGGAACGATGGCAATAAGGAAAATATTGAACAGCAAGCCCTGGTAGGTAGTCACCTGCAGGAAACGTTCCGTCATTACCTGGGCAGCATCTTCAGCCTGCCGCATCCATTCTTCCAGGTGGCGGAGAGATTCAGGCAAAGACATCTGCTGGTTGATCTCCATTACATAATTTACCAGGGGAAGCACCGCCAGCATGATGAGCACGGCCAAAACCATTCCGGGTGCAGCCGGTTTTTTATGGGCCTGCAGGTACCTCAACGGACGGCCACCCACAAGGAAGGCAAAAACCAATGACGACACAACAAACATCCCGATATGTGAAAGCAGCTGCATATAACGAACCAGGTTCAGGTCATCGGCCCCCGCCAAATCCAGGCCTTTTAACAACCCTTCACCCCAGAAAGGCAGTGCCGCGATAAACCCGACAATAAAAACCACCAGTGTGCTTACCAGCATGATCATCACCAGCAGCAGAAGTTTAACAAAGGGATGCAGCCCTCCAAGAATCCCCTGATCTCTCATATGAAGCATTTGTTATATTTTTGTGGTAAAACATCAAAAATACAAATTCTTTTCATTCGTCGTGGGCACCACAGGAGCATGCATTCACAACCAAAGTATTCGCATCGGGAAAATTACCTTCCTTCAACTTCCGGTTATACTGGCACCCATGGAAGACATTACCGATCCGCCGTTCCGCCTGCTTTGCAAGGAAATGGGAGCTGACTGGGTGTACACGGAGTTCATATCAGCTGACGGCCTGATCCGGGATGCAGACAAAAGCCTGCATAAACTGGATATTTATCCGGAAGAAAGACCTGTTTCCATACAGATCTTCGGAGCAAATACGGATGCTATGGTCGGGGCTGCCATGGCGGCTCAGAAAGCAGCTCCGGATTTTATTGACATCAATTTCGGGTGCCCCGTCCGGAAAGTTGCCTCCAAAGGTGCCGGTTCAGGAATTATGAACGATGTCCCCAAAATGGAAGAGATAACCCGACGGGTTGTCGATGCAGTGGACCTGCCGGTAACCGTAAAAACCCGGCTGGGATATGACCGGGATCACAAGCAAATCGTGGAGATCGCTGAGCGGCTCCAGGACTGCGGCATTGCCGCCCTGGCCATTCACGGACGTACGCGCTGTCAGCTTTACCGTGGCACTGCCGACTGGACATTGATCGGGGAGGTAAAGAAAAACCCGCGTATGCACATCCCCATTATCGGAAACGGTGACATCTGCAGCGGGGCAGAAACATTAAACGCCTTTGAGCAATACGGGGTGGACGGTGTGATGATTGGAAGGGCATGTATCGGCAACCCCTGGATATTCAGGGAGGTCCGACATTTCCTGACCACAGGTGAGCAGTTGCCACCCCCCGGCATCAGGGAGCGGCTTCAAGTGTGCCGGCGGCACATTGAACTTTCAGTGGACTGGAAAGGGGAAAAGACTGCTTTGTTTGAGATGCGCAAACATTACAGCAATTATTTCAGGGGCATTCACGGTTTTAAACCTTACAGAATAAGGCTGGTTACCGCAGCTTCTCTGGCAGAACTATATCAGGTTATGGATGATATCGAAAATGTCTTTGCCTGAAACCCCACCCGGATTCCCTGCCTGATTCTATCGTAACAGAACCACCCGCCTAAGTCAATTCATGGCAGTGTCATTCTTTCAATATCCTGTCGCAAACGATGGTTTTCTGTAAACAGATCATTTACTTCCTGATGCCTCACATCAAGCCAGACTGCATGCAACCCTGCATTACGCGCACCTTCCACATGCTGAAAGGAATCATCAATAAACAAAGTTTCCCCGGCCTCCAGCCCCTGGTCAGACAGCACGTATTCATAGATCTCTCTGTCGGGCTTCCGCATCCCAATTTCAAATGAGAGATATTGCCTGTCGAACAAAGCGGACAGGTCAGCAATCCCGTAATGCTTTTTCAGATCGTTCATGTAAGCAGGGTAATGGATCGAATTGGTATTGCTCAGCAGGGATGTACGGTAGTTTTTCCCTACCCTTTCAAGCAAAGCCAGCCTTTTGGCCGGCAGATCCAGAAGCATGGCATTCCAAGCTGCATCAATCTCAGAATCAGATATATCAAGGCCCGACAACCTGCGCAACTCTTCCCGAAATGAAGGCGGTGAAATCTCCCCTTTGTCCATACGGTCAAACAACTGATGCTGCGCAGCCTGGGTAAAAAAAGCATCAAAGTCCTGCATCCCAAGCTTTTTGAATTCATCGATGGTGGCCTGGTAATCGATATTTAACAGGACACCTCCCAGGTCGAAAATGATGTTTTTGATCTTCATTTGTAAGGCAGTTTGTCGTGGCTTCGCCACTCCAGTTAGTCGGCGCTTCGCGCCTCGGTTGTTGGTTAGTCGGGTGCTGCGCACCCTCCAGTTTGTCGGGGCTGACGCCCCTCCGGTTAGTCGTGGCTTCGCCACTCCAGTTGTTGGTTCCGGCGCTTCGCGCCTGTTAGTAACGGATGACCCCTTCGGGGTCAAACCAACTAACAACCGCGCAGGTTTTATGCCAGACTATTGGCAGTTTTCCCGATCCATGGCCCATAAGAACCAACAACCAACTAACCAACAACCAGGAAGCCCCGGCAAAGTAAAAAAACTTTTTCGAAATAGGCATATTATGTGTAAATTTGCAGTTCCAAACACCTGCTTTACTGCAGGCAAACAGCGTTTCGGGCCCATAGCTCAGTTGGTTAGAGTAGCTGACTCATAATCAGTTGGTCGCTGGTTCGAGCCCAGCTGGGCCCACCACAAAATCAAGCAGTTACACAAACACATGTGTAGCTGCTTTTTTTATACGGCAACCGCTCCAGATACTGGCAAAAAGGTTAATGTTTTAACAAAGTTTAAGTCGTAAAATTTGATAAATACTGAATTTATTGTAGATTCGTATATATTCACCAAAAATAAATATATTATGCGTTTAAAAGGAAGGATGAGAGTAATGATGTATTTTTTGCCAGTATGGCTGTTTGCCCTGGCAATAAGCGGGTGTAATGGCAATGATACGGAAGTTGAACCTGAGTATCCTGAGTCTGTAGAAGATATCGACGGCAATGTGTATGATGTTGTTGTAATAGGTGAACAGGTTTGGATGGCAGAAAATCTTCGTGTAAGTAAATATCAAAACGCTGATCCGATTGAGAGTAACCTAAACAATGAAGAATGGCTGGACACCGATCTTGGAGCTTATGCCATCTATCCACATGAAGAAACAGAAGGCATAGACTCTGAACAGGAAATGGCTGAGGCTTACGGAAAATTATACAACTGGTTTGCCGTTGATGATACCAGGGGCTTGTGTCCGGCAGGATGGCGCGTTCCGACGGATGAAGAAATTACTGCCCTGACGGATTACATAAAAAGCAATATCCAGCAAGATAACGTAGCCGATGTGCTAAAATCCTGCCAGCAGGTCAATTCTCCTTTGGGTGGAAATTGCGACACAGAGGAACACCCCCGCTGGGACGAAAACCAAACGCATCATGGTACAGACGAAGTTGGGTTTAATGCCCTTCCTGCCGGTAACCGGGTGACCCACACCGGAGAATTTGAAGTGATCGGACATTGGTACACCATATGGAGCAGTACCGAATACGATGCCGATCAGGCTGTACAGCGTTGGATGAGAAGCAATTCAGGAAGTTTTTTTGATTTGGATCCCGCCCCCAAGCAAGCTGGGAAATCGGTACGTTGCATCTGGGACGGTGAGTGATTTATGGCTGACAATACCTCACTACCTGTTTGGGATTGTGTCGTTGCCTGATGTTTAAAGGTGCCGGAATCAGATATTCCGCCCAATGCACTCCAGCAGCCCGCTTCTGCTGATGGGTTTGGTGATGTAGTCATCAAACCCGGAAGCCAGCGCCTGTGCACGGTCTCCTGTCAAAGCTTTGGCTGTCTGAGCAATAATGACAACATCCTTGTTGAACCTGCGGATCTCCCTGACAGCATCATCCCCGGCCATGACGGGCATTTTAATGTCCATCAGGACCAGGTCAATATCGGATTGCTTCCTGCAAATTTCCACGGCTTCCTCGCCTGTGGAAGCCTGCAGGGTTTCCTTTGCCACTTCCTCCAGGTAAGATTTCAACAGGCTGGAAGACATTTCATCATCTTCGACAATTAATGTCTTAAGCATTTTCTTCTGAGGGTTCTGCAAGCCGGATAGATCAGATACATCAATTGTTGCCTCCTGACCGGTCTTTCTTTCACAGGGAATGGTAAAATAAAACACAGAACCTTTACCTGCTACACTTTCTACCCAGATTTCTCCTCCCAGCATTTCCACATAAGCTTTGGAAATGGCCAGCCCCAGACCAGCACCCTGCCGGGCATCTCTGTCTTCAATGTCTGCCTGGACAAAGCGATCAAATACCGCCTGCTGCCGGTCTTGTGGAATGCCTATTCCTGTGTCTTTTACAAAAAACTCAAGGAATGAGCCTTTTGCTTTACACCCAAACTCTATGAGCCCTTCATCGGAATACTTCAGGGCATTCTTCACCAAATTGGTCAAAACGGCCAATAGCTTTTCCTGATCCGTAACCACCATACATTTTTCAGCCGGTACCATATCCGGCTTTAGAAGCTTTATACCTTTATCTTCAGCCTGAAGTCTGAAAAATGAGTATATATAATCCAGTTGTTCATTGATGTCGGATTCAGCCAGGGACACATCCATAACGCCCGCTTCAATACGTGAGATATCCACAATGTCATTGATAATATTCAGTAGTCTTACCCCGCTTTTTTCAATGATGTCGATGTACTTTTTCTGCCTGTCCGGCGAAAGGTCCGGGGTTTTCAATAATTCGGCGAAGCCCATGATGCCGTTCATTGGTGTACGTATTTCATGACTCATGTTGGCCAGGAAGGCAGATTTAAGCCGGTCACTTTCCACAGCTTTTTCTTTGGCCAGCACCAAATCTTCAATAAACTGCCTTCTTTGAATGGCCATGCTGATCTGGAAAGAAATAAATTCAAGAATGTCCTTGCTTTCCTGATTATACGCATTCGGGTTGTGGTAATCCTGAACCGCCAACACGCCAATAATATCTGATCCGGAAAACAACGGCACCCCAAGCCACACCTCACACATGTATCCGATCTGCTCAATTTCTCCTGATTCAATCAATTCCAAAATAGCAGTCTTTTCCAGAAGCAAAGATTTTCTTTTTCGCACCACAAGACCGGTAACAGAATTAGCTGACGGCCATGTTTCAATCTGATCCTTTTCGTCCGCTTCAAAGGGAATTGAAAACATGTCATTGGCCCTGTCATAAAATCCAACGTAAAAATTTCTTGTGTCGATGAGTCTGCCGAGCAGCTTCTTGATGGTTGCCAGCAGGTCTTTCAGATCCCCGGAAACCAAAGTCGCATTGGCAATCTCATACAACACTTCCTTCTCAAGCTCTTTTTGTTTCTGATCGGTAATGTCAATCGATGTGGCAAGCATGTACTCCACACCATCGATAACCACCGGCCTTAAAGTAACCAGCTCCCAGAAAATCTCTCCGGTCTCTTTACGGTTCTTCCATTCAAAAACATGAAACCCCTCACGATCCGCCTTTTCAACGTGTTTTAAAGCATCACCCAATGAATAGGGAGGTTCCATCCAAAAATCACTTTGTTGCATCTCCTCCAGGCTGTCAAATCCATAGGCAGCATATGCCGTTTTGTTTGCATCGATAATTTCACCGGTGTCTTTGTCCTGAATAAGAATAGAAACAGGGGAATCGGCAAAAATTGTTTCAAACTTTATGCGGCTCTCTTCCGCTTTGTTTTTCGCTTTTATTATTTCGTTCTCTGCCAGCTTTCGTTGGGTGGTATCGGTTACTACAGATATTTCCAACCCGTAGTCTTCCATGAGAATGTTCTGTGCTGATACGTATTTTAAAACCTTTCCTTTCCTGGTGATGGGGATATCCTGCCACTGCATGCGCTTCGGATCACCACTGCTGATGCCAGCCAAAACCCTGTTTTTCATCTTCTCCCTGAAAGTTTCGTCCTCATAAACAGCCTCCCAGAAGGACTCAACTGTGGGAAGGTCCTTCGGAGTTACACCATAAATATGCGCAAAGTTATCGTTGATTAACTCAACCCTTTGTTCGGGCCCGGTGGTATTAATTGCAATTCCAATGGGAAGTTCATTCAATATCGCACGAAGGAGTTGCCGTTGGTTTTGAATTTCGTCTTCATGTTGTTTTCTGAGTGTAATGTCGTCAAACACCGCGTATGACTGAAAAGCCTTATCCTCGCCGGGCCTGAAAAGAGGGGTTGCCGTGATGGACAGCCAGACATACTCATCTTTTTCAGGGATGTACACACCCCTGGTAACAGGGCCAACCTGCTTCCCGGTTCTTAATGCGACCATGACCGGATGCTGACTGCCGGGAACTTTTTCCCCGTTTTCGGTGATCATTTTCCAGCGGGGATCCATCGAAGTTTGCCCCTGCATCTGATCCCATGATAAACCAAGCATTTTTTGAGCTGCGGAGTTGGCTGATAATATTGTTCCATCAGCTGACTGGCAGACCACCCCCTGTGCCATCGTTTCAAAAAGCCGTCGGTACAGTTCTTCACTTTCCTCCAACGCCAGCAGGCTTTTTTTTCTGTCTACTTCTTTCCAGACACTGTCCATGAGCAACTGCAGTTGCAGCACATCGTAATTGTTGTAATCGGATTTTTTGTTGGCAACACCGACTACCGCTACGATCTGATTGTCACTGAAAACAGGAACCGTCAAAAATTTTCGAAGCTGAGCATGGCCTTCGGGACATCCTTTTATGAATGAGGTTTTGACAGTAAAATCATTTACAATAATCTCTTTACGCTGACGTACCGCCTCACCCCAAATGCCTGTGTTGTTTAGCTGATAAACGTTTTGTTGATCTTTGACGGAGCACTGTTGTATAACACCTTCAGACCAGGTGTTATGTGTAAACTCCTTTCTCTCCTCGCTATAAAAAAATATATAACCGATTTCGCTTTCAGTCAGTTTGACAGCTTCATCCAGGGTGTAATTCAAAAAATCCTGCATGCTTTCCGTTTGATACTGCTGGATGCGAATCTGACTCTGCAGACGGATTTCATTTTTTACCTGAATGGCCTCAGCCTGCTTGATCTCCGTGATGTCCTCAACCTCTGCAACCTCTATTTCCTGGCCTTCAAAAGTCAGGATATGGGCATTGATCCTGACAGGGAATAACGTACCATCGGATCGTCTGTGCTCAGACTCGAAGATACGAACCCCGTGCTCACGGTGTAAATCAAACTGTTCCACTCTACTGCTCCGGGGGTAGTGCGGATCAACGTCCCAGACATGCATCGCCAAAAGATCCTCCCGTGAGTATTGTAGTTTCTTTGCTGCCGTTTCATTTGCATAAATAAATTTCCCCCCGGGCGAGATCCAAAAGACACTGAGAGGTGACTTATCAACTGTTTTCTGAGTCCTGAGCAGTGTTTTTTCTGCAAGCCGTTGCTCAATCAGTTGGCCAAGATATGCGGCAGATTTTTCTAACCGCTGCTTCGCATAGTCAGTCACAAACCCGGGACGGTCAATGTATTCGTTTGCTTGCTTTCGCAGTTCAGATAAGGGGATGTTGAATTTTTCGGACAGCTTTTTCAGTGTTGCCTCATCCTTCGGGGGTGATCCAAAACCAATGTTAATGGCGCCAATAATTTCCTGATTGGCCCGAATGGGAACCGCGTAAAGATTGATGCCTCCATTACATGCGACTTCTAAAGACCGGCCTTCATTCATTGACTTTAATGAGGCATCCTCCCAGCAAGAGTCATGGCATAACCACTTCCCGCTTTTCAGCGCTTTGCGGTTGTCAGCAGTATTGCAAAGCTTGCGTGAGGCCCCATCCATCAATTGACACCATCCCGATGAAAAAATTCCCAGTGCATAATCACCATTTTTTTCAAATACGGCAGCAGATGTTTCCAACAGGTCAAGGTATTCAGAAACAATACCCTGAAGGTGCTCTTTTTGAACAGTCTTTTTAATCAGTCCGTCTTTGTTGAGTTCCCTCAGGTCACCATACTCAGGTACAAAGTCTCTGGCAGCTGAATGCCTGGGTTTAAACATCCACTCCAAATCTTGCAGCTTTTTGGCAAGGTTTTGGCTCTCTGTGGTTTTATGCTCACACAACGACTTTAAAGCTGCTATTTCCCGCTTTAATGCCTGCAATTCTTCTGAGGGGTTTTGGGGTACATGATCTGTCATGGCAGTTCTTTTTTGGTAGGGCAACCGCTGTCCTTCCTGCGCATTGGTTTGTTCCCTGCTCCATTACAATATTGTAATGTAAGAAAAAATGTGATGCACCAGCAACCCATATTTGTTGTAAATTAATAATTCTGAACAAATTCAGCTGATTTAATGTGGCCGTCCGGCCTGGATCCGAATCAATCAAAAAAAACAGCCATTTGCAATCAATTAACAAGTGGCTGTTTGAATTACTTTTAAGCATACAATCCCGGGAAAAGTCGTTCCCGGATCCCCCCGGGGATACCTGACCCTTCATTTTCCCATGTCAGGGAACCGCTTCCCCTTCAGGCACCTCTTTCTTCTCTCCGCTGTCATACACAGCCCACAAATGGTCTTTACCATCTTTGTGCCCTATGAGCAGTGCCCGGGAGTCACCGCTTGCCCAGTTTCCCGTATGGTTTACATCAATGACAACCACCAGGTTTTCACGCAGTTTGATGATTTCAGGGCCCTTGCAGTGACCTACCACAAAACGGTCCACATCAAAATAATCAAGTATGGGGGGTATATCTTCGGCAAACACCGGCTCCCGGTCTTCACGTGTTCTGACCATACCGCGGTACCAGAGGGGGCCCCAGGTTCTGAATACGAACTCGGAGGTTCCTTCCAGTTCCGATGTCTGAAGACCCAGGTCACGACGCACCAGTCGGTTGGCTTCCGGCGGAGTAATTTCCCTTTCCACAAATTCAGGGCTGATTCCGCCATGAACAATTAAATTGCGGCCAATGCGTATGATGGTATTCTTGCTGCGCAGCCAGCGACCCAACTCTGTATCCTCATTGAAAAGATCTTCATAGGGGATTCCCATGCTGCTGGCCCATTCAACATAGCGATCCTCCACATAGCGGACGTCTCCCCTGAGATTCATGGCTTCGTGGTTGCCAATTGTGATATGGACTTTGCCCCCTGCTTCAAGGGCCTCATAATCCAGCTTATACAAAAGCCATAACAAAGCCATCATATCAAGCCCCCTACTGAACATATCACCGTTTACCACCAGATGATTCTCACCATAAATCCACCGGTACTCCCCGTCAATCACATTCCCGGCCTGCAGGATATGCACTGTATGGGCAAAGCCACATTCAATGTCTGCAATGGCGAAAATTTTCTCAGGTTGTTCAAAATCCCATTGCTCTTCCACGGCAAAATCAAACAGATTCACGTAAAATGGATCCATTCTGCTGTCATCAAGTTTTCTTCCGTTGGGGAATACTTTCAGAGGTTCCCGCCGCAAATCAGCCTGGCTGATGGTTTCATCCTCTGTCACAGAACCACCGGGTCCGGGAGAAACACTCAATACCCTTGCATTGAGTCCTTCATATAAAATATAGGGGCCGTCAAAGTGCCCCCTGGGCGGTGCATCCTGCTGACCCTCATTGCCTGTGGCTTCCCCTTTGCTGCATGCCGTGATCAGGAGGACCAGAAAAAATAATGTCATCAGGGTATGCTTCCCAAAATCGTTTTGTGCTTTCATTGGTTTATCATTTTTTGAATACTATATATGCATACGGATAACCTTTGCATGCTGTAAAAGGAAGGGGTCGCAAAACCGCGACCCCTCCTCCTTCAACAACTAACCAAACAACATGATTTGTTTAGAAATAATAGCGGACGGGTCAGTCAACAGGTGACCAGCCAAAGCACCAATGTTCCGCTATTCCGGTCTGGCCTCATGGGCGCAATGTCAGTTCAAGTGTATCGTAATTCCGTGCCGCCCGAAGTTGATCAGAGTCGATCAGCCTCAGGTACAATACCGGTTGGCTGTCATCAATATTCTCTTTAATGGCGTTGATCTCAATGGACCCGAAACTGCTGTTTGCAGGAATTACCGAAGTGAGGTCTCCCAGTTCAAAATGCTCCCCTTCCACCGCGGTGCTGTTTTCAGTATCCACTTCGTAATAGACCGTTATTGCTTCATTTTGGTGTGGACCAATCAGCTGTATGTGGGCGG
Source organism: Bacteroidales bacterium (assembly GCA_003554665.1). The sequence goes on from PWGY01000185.1 coordinate 11,171, forward strand.
AGTAAGAAACGCCATCTGACATGCTCTGGGTATCAGAAGTCGGTTTGAACTCAACCTGCAGCGGGCCATCATACGTCATGTCATTGTCCGGGAAGCAACCCGACAACATTATGGCAGTTAGTCCGAAAACGAATGCCTGAATCAAAATTTTATATCTCATGGTATTGCTCTTTTTGTAAAACATGAATTGAAACCGGGAAATTGGTTCCCAAAACATCAATATCCCGGATTCTGATTTAAGTACTCGTTGTTCTCCACCTGGGTAGATGATAATGGAGCAAGAATACGAACATCGTCATAAGGCACCGGCGGATTCAGGTTCACAGCCGGTTTGGGTACATCCATGGCCCGGCGCTTCAGGTCAAACCAGCGATGCCCTTCAAAAGCCAGTTCCCTGCTTCGTTCATCCAGTATCTCATGCAGCAGGTCCGCTCCGGAGGGCGCTACTTCGTAAGCACCCAGGCCACGATGCGACCGCAATGTTTCCAGGGCTTCGATGGCCGCTGTCTCATTGTTCATTTCGTAATGGGCCTCTGCCTGAATCAGAATCATTTCGGAAACACGGAAAACAGGTAAATGATCCGTGTTTGACCCCACAGTGCCTGTATATTTCAGGATATAGGGATACCCGTCATCGTGCATAGCAAAAAGATTGTTCCGAAGGTCATCCTCCTCATACAAGGCAAGGAGTTCAGCCGAAGGCAGCGCATCAAACCATCCGGGTGGCGGATGTGTCACTGCATTCATGGATCCACTGCTACCGTGAAGCT
>PWGY01000097.1 GCA_003554665.1 Bacteroidales bacterium
CATCAGTGAAGTGTTCATCCATGACACATAGGTTTTGCCGTCGGATTTTTCATAAATGGCCACACGGCAGGGCATCATGGAAGATACTATTCTTTCGTCATCAAGTTTGAGTATTTCATAAGCGTGTTCCGGATGGCAAAGCTCAAATACCTTTGAACTGCGTACCTCCTTCCCGAATCCGTCCATGGTGGCTTGCATATCGTGTACGGTCGGAATTTTCCATCCCATTTCTTCAGCGGTTTGTTCAAATATTTCTACAGAGGTTGCAAAGTCATAATTGCTTTCCGCTTCTTTCAGCATCATGGATGGGGCAGAACGATAAGCAAAAAATGAGGTCAGTACGATGCCAAGAATAAGTCCGGCGGAAATCAGTAAAGTTGTTTTTTTCATTTTTCTATGGATTTGGGTTAATTTTTTCATTGTTTGGGTATAATTAAGCCAATTGCGTGCCATGAGAGCTAAGTGTCAAGCCTATAGGCATTTAGAGTTTATCGGCCAAAGTCTTGACCGACAATTGTTAGCACTAAAGTTAACGGCTGGGTTAACAGGTTAATGTTAACTTTGTTAATCTTTTTGTGTACCTTTACAATGTCCCGTTAAGCCCTTTCATTATGATCAATGGTTCACGTATTATTGACAGCGTACCTGTAGGCATAATCATTACAGATACAAGTTTGCGGATTACCTATATCAATGCCTTTGCAATGGAGCATTTGCTCCGGTTGAATCCGGATGATGCTCCGAATCCTGTGCTTTCCGGAGAACACTTCCTGACCATTGACAGGCAGGTGTTCAATATGCATGGCTGCCTGAAAAATATGATAGATTCCGGCAAGCGCACCTTCAGTAAATCATTGATTTTACGGAATCAGGGGGAGGAATTACTGGTTCATATGTCTGTGAAACAGTTTTCCCCGTCTGAAGATGCCCGTTACCTTTTCGTGATCACCGATATTTCTGACGAAATGGATTGTGTGACCCATTCACCGGATGGATTTTCCGGAAAAGAGTTTGTACTGGCCAGGACCATCATCGGTAAGGATCAAAAGATTCGTGATGTGTACCGCAGGATTTTGCTTGCGGCCGGCTCCATGGCCAACCTGATGATCACCGGCGAGAGCGGAACCGGAAAGGAACTGGCAGCGGATGCCATCCACCGCTTGTCTGACCGAAACAAGAAACCTTATGTAAAAGTCAATTGCGCCTCGTTGTCGGAGTCGTTGCTGGAAAGTGAACTGTTCGGACACGTAAAGGGTGCCTTTACCGGTGCAACAAGCAATAAAACCGGTAAAATCGAGGAGGCGCACAAAGGAACCCTGTTTCTGGATGAAATCGGGGAGATCAGTGCCGGCCTCCAGGTAAAATTGCTGCGGGTGATCCAGGAAAAGACCATTGAGCGGGTGGGAGACAATCGTCCCGTCAAGGTTGATATGCGCATCATTGCCGCTACCAACCGCGACTTGTATGAGCTTGTTGAGGAAGGAAAATTCAGGGAGGATCTGTATTACCGCCTGAATGTGTTTTCCATTCATATGCCCCCACTGCGGGAACGTCCCCTGGACATCCCGTTGTTGTGTAATCATTTTGTGGATCGCTTCAACTATCTGACGGGGAAACAGGTTAAGGGACTGGATAATGAAGCCATGCGCCTGCTGATGGATCATCACTGGCCCGGAAACGTCCGGGAATTACGCAATGCCATTGAACACGCATTTGTGCTGGTGCAATCGTCCCTGATCGGGGTGTACGATCTGCCGGCCAACCTCCTCAAACAGGACGATTCCGGGGAGCCGGGTCAGGATGATGTGAAAACCATGGCCGGTCAGGGAGACCGGCCGTTGTTCCACAAAACGCGGGGCGGCCGTTTGCCGATCAGTAAGGAAAAGCTTCTGCAAGTGCTGGAGCAACATGACTGGAACCAGACGCAGGCTGCTGAATATCTGGGGATCAGCCGGGTGGGGCTGTGGAAAAAGATCAGGAAATTTGAACTCTGATCCCGTTGAGGGTGATCAGGGGGTCAGCCTGAATTCAAACCGGGTGTCGCCGGTTTTCTCAAATCCGAGTTTCTGCAGGTACTTCCGGTGTTTTTTGGTTTCGCCCGATGCGACCACCCTTTTGAAGCCTTCTGCAAGGAATGTATCCCGGAGTTGATGAAAAATGAACTTCCCGCTTTTGAAATCACGGTAAGCCGGAATAACATAATCCAGGTCAACCCTTAGTGTGTGGTCATCTTCTCTGCTGGCTATAAATAATCCGGCAGCCATCATGTTGCGAAGGATAAAAAACCTCCGGGTGCTTTGTTCCGGCTCGTAGGAATAACCCGGAAAGTAGTGCCTGATGTCGTCTCTGTAAAAATCCAGGAACCGCTTCAGGTAGCTGTCGTGTTTGTCCACATCCAGCACCTCAAAAGATTCCTTTTTGGAATATATCTCCACCAGGTAGTAAATATCCACACTGACGATGAAAGTGTTCAGAATGATCACTGGCACAGAGGAGATCAATACCCCGTAAATGGCCATCAGCCCCGCCCCGAAAAGATTGATCAGCCTGAACTTTGCAATTGACCGCATGGCCATGCTCAGTGCAATAAGACCTGTTCCCAGGTAGCCAGCCCACTCCATGATGTGTATTTCCATAATGTATGATATTTTGTTTCTTTCTGTTTCTTGCTATGTATTGTGCATCCGGCTTAACGGGGTTCAGGCTGCAGCTTGCCGCGTGGCTGGTTAATTTTGCCGGGTTTTCATCCCCTGCGGCTTGATTGGCGGCTGCCATGATCAGTCCGTCCAACCCGGGCTGAATGGCCAGCTTGCCATTTCAGGGAAGGTGAACCGGAATGCAACCGCCCTCCGGATCTTTGCTGCTGTATACCAGGATGTAACCACCGCCGCCGGCTCCGCAAAGTTTCATTGAATAAGCCCCTGATGCCAGGCCTTGTTCCCATTCAGCGATCAGGTGATCCGGGATCATTTCGCGGAAAATGCGCAGCTGTATAGCTGATAACTGTTGCATCTGCGCTTCAAGTTGCTGACCCTCACCATCAAGAACAGCCCTGATACAAAGGTTATTCAACGGAACGTATTCTGCATGAAACATTTTTTTAAAATGCTCACCGGCATATTTTTTCTGAAACAAAGACACCAGGGGGGCGGTTTTTCGCTGAAATCCGGTATCCCTGAGGTAAAATGCACTTTCTTTGTTTTGCCTGAAAGCGGGAACCCTGACGGTTCTGACGCTGTCCGGCGATTCCACCAGCAAAGGCAACTCCATGTAGGAGGTAAGCGGATCAATTCCTGAACTCCGGCCATGAAAGTGGCTTTCCATGGCAGCGAACAGGTCTTTCAGCTCTTGCAGCTGAACTGCATCCCCGGCTTTCCCGGTGGCAGCAGGCTCGCGGGAATACCTGTGATAAACCGCAGCAGTCAGCGCACCCGAGCTTCCCATGCCGTAACCGGACTGAATGCCGGACTCAAAATACAAGCCATTTTCCAGGTCTTTGGCAAATCGATCCAGATCCAGGATATCCGGAAATGGCAAAGGAACAGAGGGACGGGACAGGAATCGCCAGAATTTGCGGAGTGCCTGACCGGATGCGCGGCCCACATGACCTCCCGCGGAATTTTCCGGAAGCGTCAGCCACCCTCCCTGCCCGGTGTCATCCTCCGGAAACGTCAGCCACCCTCCCTGCCCGGTAAACGGCAGGGTCAGTGCCTTTGATCCGGTCATCAGGCTGTATTCTCCGAACAAAAGAATTTTTGCGTAAAACTTCCTTTCCATGATTGATTGAGATTGATCCGCTAAGTGCTGCCTTTCAGCTTCACGGGGCCGGTTCCCATGGTATCATCGATCCATTTTCCGTTTTCGCACAAACCGGCCAGCTCCTCTTTGATGAAGGGAGTCATCCTGTCTGAATATTCATCCGGGTAGAGCAGGTGAACATTGGGCCCGGCATCCATGGTGAAACAGACCGGGATACCGGTCTCTTCACGGAAATTCCTGATCTTCTCAATCAATCGCAATGAATCCGGATGCATGAGGGTGTAACCTGGATCGGATGACATCATCAGGCCATGCAAGCTGAGTGCTTCATTTTCCGCGACTTTTCCGAATGTGTGCACATCGCCTTGTTGAAAGGCGTGGAGCAGTTGCTTCAGGTTGTTTTCCGCCTGATCTTTCCTGGCCGACCTGTATGGATGCCGGTGCATCAGGGCATGTCCGGCTGAACTGGACACCTTTTTCTCGCGGCTGTCAACGATAAGTACTGTATCTCTGAGTGTATAAAAGACAGGATCCACAACCTGGTCGTCAAGACGAACGGCATATTCATCTGAACTTCCTTTCAGGTAGCGGGTTTTGCCCCATGCCACCATACCGTCGTAAACGGAGCGGCAGGCACTTCCGCTGCCCAGCCTGGCCAGGAAAGATGCGCTGTGGAAAAACTCTTTTGACCCGGCTGGTGGTTTTTCGGGGCTGATTTCCGACTCAATGCTGCACAAACATAAGGCAAGGGCGCTGAAAGCAGCTGCTGATGAGGCAATGCCGGCAGAGTGGGGGAAGGTGCTTGTACTCTGAATGCGCAAGCGGCTGTGTTTCAGAAACGGGAAATACCCGGCAAGCCCTTCCAGGTAACCTGTGATACGCTTTTTAAATGCATCGTTTTGATGGCCGTTAATGCTGAAGTGGTCAAGGCTGAAATGATGCCCGGGATTGATTTGGTATTCCATTCGCACCCTCACCACACTGTTTTTCAGTACAAAACTCAGGGAGGGGTTCATGGGCAGCTGCACCGGATATTTACCCCAGTATTTGACAATGGCAATATTGGCCGGGCTTTCCCAGCTGACGGATCCCTGAGCCGTCTTATCAAAAACCTGGTCATGATCAGAATTCTGTTTCATCATTTGCTTGTGGTTTTGTCCGCACGAAACCGCATCTCCGGAAAGGGGATTATGGTACGGTAGCCCTTATGGTGGAAATAACGGATGATCTCTTCCTGTGTTCTGTCCGCTGCCGCCATGAGGAAATCCCCGCCCCAGGCTCCAAGCGACTTCACAGAACCCGGAAAGTCCGGGAAAAAGTCAGCCTGAACAGGAGTTCGGTGCAGGTAGGCTGCTGTGATCTTTTCGTGCTGCTCCATGGCTTCCATGAACTCCGGCAGGCTTTGGGTGACAGCCATCTTTCCGGATAAAGCGGAGATTTTCCGAATATCTTCCGGGCGAACTCCGGCAGGATCAAAGGTACGAAGACTTTTTTCACTGCTTTGCTTTCGCCCGCTGTAAACAAAGACCACCTGATCTCCGAAGACCGGATTGAAGCTGGTTGTTTCCACCAGCGGAGGCATATGGACGCCCTGATAACTGTATAACACAGGGTGTGAATTTCTGGCACAGGCGATGTCGTAGCCCGACCCGCCTGAAACTTTGAAAAAGAGGGCATAAGGGTTCACGTTTGCCCACCAGGCAATATTCGAGATCAGTGAAGATGAACTTCCCAGGCCCCATTCACGCTCAAAGCCGATGTTGCTGACGGCTTCCCAATGATACTGCCCTGCCAGAAAATCCGGATTGAGCGTCCTGGCAGCCTTCAGTATTTGTTTTACAAAGCGCAGCGATTCACATGACCGGCCGGATGGCTCCAGATCCTGTAGGGAGAATCTGGCCTGAAGCCACATTTCCCCTTTGATCTGTGTGCCCCAATCAAGGGCGGGCTCCGGGGAGGGTTGCTGTGCAACATTGAGTGTTTGCCTGTAGCTGACCGGCATGGCAAGGGCGCGGGCTCCTGCAAGCACCAGGTATTCTCCGCTGATCATCAGCTTTCCGTTTGATGTCCATTTGTTATGTGAGGGTTTTCCGGGCATTCAGGCGGTTTTCGGAAGTTGAATCAATGGGAAAAGTCATGGGTTCCTGAGCTGATTTACGTAAGCGGCCACGGCCTGGTAGGAAACTTTTCTGTTGCTGAAGTGGATTTCAGCCTTCCGGGCTTCCTCCTTGCTGGCATTGAGCTGCGTGAGAATATTCGGCAGGTGAAGCCGCATGTGGCCGGCCTGTATGCCTATGGTGGTCAGGGAGCGCACCGCCGAAAAATTGTTTGCCAGCCCCGCAGCTGCCGCAATCATCATGAGTTCACCGGCATCCGGATTCCCAAGCATTTCCATGGATTTGGCCGCAAGGGGGTGCAGGCTGGTAAGGCCCCCGACAGTACCCAGGGCCATTGGCATGGTCAGCGAAAACTCAAATATCCCCTCATTTATTTGTGTCCGGCTGAGGGAGCGGTATGCTCCGCTATTGGCAGCAAAAGCGTGGGCTCCGGCTTCAATGGCACGATAATCATTGCCGGTGGCCAGAATGACCGCATCCACCCCGTTCATGATTCCTTTGTTGTGTGTTGTGGCGCGGTGCACATCCGCTTCTGCGATCTGTGAAGCCAGTGCAAATCGACGGGCGAAATCCTGTCCCGTCAGGCCGGGGGCAGCATCATCCAGTTCATTAACCGGGCAGGAAACACTTACTTCCACCAGGCATTCATCGTTGTAATTGGATAGGATGGCCATCAGCGGCTCAAAATCTCCGGGATCAAACCCTTCGTTATTGGTCAGAAACCTGTTCAGTCCTTCTGAAAAGTCTTCCAGGCAGGAGTTGATGAAATTCGCTCCCATGGCATCCCCGGTGTCAAAAGTCACATGCAGCTGAAAATAATGATCCGGCAAATGACGCTGGCTTTTCAGTGTGATCTCCCTGATCCCGCCGCCCCGTTTTTCCATATTCGCGGTAAGGGGTGCAGCATGTTCGCGAAGGTGGCGTTCAATGACCGGCATTGCCTGTGTCAATTGATCCGCATCTCCCCTGTAAAGAAAGTGCAGCTGCCCGTTTTTGGTGGTGTCAATGACCCGTGCCCTGAAACCGCCTCTGTCTGCCCAAAACCTGGCTGCAGCCGATGCGGCGGCAACCACAGAGCTTTCTTCGACCACCATCGGTAGCAGGTACATGGTACCGTTGATCAGGAAGTTGGGTGCCACCCCGTATGGCAGGGGGAAGTTGGAAATGGTATTTTCGCTGAAGGCTGACAGGCGCTGCTGAACAGCAGCATCCGGGTGATGGAAAGATTCAAAGATCTTTTTTGCCAGCAGCGGATCGTCAAAACGATCTGAAACATAACGCATCTTTTCTTCCGGGCTGAACTTTGAGAACCCTTTCAGTAGCTGTTGTTGTGTCATAAGCAGGATTTTATTCTCTCACCCGCAGGTAGGCCCAGGCCATTTGCAGGCCACTGATCTGGTACCTGACGTAGGATTGCAAATGCGCATAATCTTCCCTTGCGTGTTCCAGAAATGAAGAGGCCTGGCCATAAATGGCCGGGAGGGAGGAACGCTGCATAAGGTAATAGCCGTCAAGGAATGAACGGATGCCCCCGGAAATGATCAATTGCCGGCATTTGACCGCGTCTCCTTCATGCTCTGTGATCTGATTCACCATATTGAGCATCTGAAGGGCATCATGACCGATGTAGGAAAGTGGTTCAAACAATTCTTTGGGCTGACTGCTGTTGCGCATCATTTCAACCTTCGCAAAGTTGGTGCCGCCAAAGGCACCAAATTCAATGCCTGCCAGGGGCATTTTGAGCAGTGCCCGGAGGCTTTCATAGCCCATTCCCTGCCCCACTTCTTTGACCATGACCGGGAGGCCGGTTTTTTCCAGTAACTCTTCAATGAGTTCAACAGGCGGGCGCCTGAGTCTGTCTCCCTCAGGCTGAAACCATTCCTGCATCGGGTTCACATGGATGATAATCCCATCTGCCCTTAATCTGGCAACCAGTTCTTCAATCCGGTCGCTCTCCCTGTTTTCAAGTAAGATCTCCAGTTGATTGATCCCCAGGTTTGCAAACAGCGGGAGGTCATTTCCAATCATACCCCGCATGTCAAAATCGGACAAATAGCGATCCCCCTCAAGCAGCAAACGGCAGCTACCCAGTCCCATTCCCATGCCGAATTCCCTGCAGGCTCTGGCCAGGTTCCTGTTAATGGTACCGGCCATTTTTGTTCCGCCAGTCATACTTGACACCCACAAAGGAAGTTTCAGGGTTTTTCCGAGGAAGCTGGTTTCGGGGATATTGTCAAAAGGATGCGCGCTGAGCAAAGGCTCATAAAAAAAGCGATTGTCCATCTCTTTGGCCATTGTCCGTGAGGCAAAGGCAAGGTCTATGTGGTCTTTTTTCCGGTCTTCCATAGCAGGCTGCTTCATGTTTCCAGGTAGCGGGGTAATATAGGTCAATGGCACCTTGTGCCGCAACGATCAGGGGGGATTATGTTCCCAGATAAATTATGTTCCCAGATAACGGGATATTACAAGGCGCAGAATTTCCGATGTGCCTTCACCAATCTGGAGAAGCCGCTGATCGCGGTAAAAACGCTCAACGGGGTGGGGCTTGAAAAGGCCTGAGGCTCCGTGTATCTGCAGGGCTTCATCGGCAATTTCTCTGGCAATTTCTGAGGTGTAAAGCTTGGCAATGGCTGCATCCCTGGCAAACTGAATGTTGTTGTCTTTTTTCCAGCATGCATTGTACAGGGTGTTTTTGGCCAGTTCAATTTTCATATCCATGTCTGCCAGCTTGAATGCAATGGCCTGGAATTTGGAAATGGGATGGCCGAACTGTTCCCGGTTTCTGGCATGTTCCAGTGATGCCTCCATGGCTCCCCTTGCCAGGCCCAATCCGATGGCGGCAATGGACAATCTTCCGGAATCGAGTGTGTTCAGCATAATGCGGCCACCCTGCCCCTCTTCGCCCAGAAGATTCTCTGCCGGTACCCGGCAATCCTTAAAGAACAACTTTCCGGTATCACTGGCCCTCCACATAAGCTTTCCGGTAGTCCTTTCGGTGGTAAAACCCGGTGTGCCGCGTTCCACAATGATGGCAGAAAGTTTTTTGCGACCATTCCGTTCACCGGTGACCGCCTGAAGTGTTACACCTCCTGATATGGCCGAGGCTGAATTGGTGATGTGGTTTTTGGCCCCGTTAATGATCCATTCGCCGTTTTCCAGCCTGGCAGTTGTTTCCGTACCCATCGCATCCGAACCGGCATTTTCTTCGGTCAGGCCGAAAGCCCATGTCCTTTTTCCGGTGCAAAGCGGGGGAATCAGGCGTTCTTTCTGCGCATCGGTGCCATATTTTAAGATGGGGGCAATGCCAAGGGAATTTACCGCTGCAACTGTAGCTGCCTGTGAACTGTCTACCCTGGCAAGCTCTTCAACAATAATAATATAAGACAGGGTGTCCAGATTGCGCCCCCCAAGTTCTTCCGGAACCTGGATCCCGAAAAACCCCATTTCTCCCATTTTAGCAGTCAGCTCTTCGGAGAATATCTCGCCTTCATCCAGTTTCCCCGCCAGGGGCTTGATCTCCGACTCTGCAAATTTTCGCACCTCATCCCTGAGTGCTTCGTGGGCTTCTGAAAGAAAAGGACTGTTTCCCATTTATAGTTTATTTACATGGTTATGATATAAAATCTGTTATCCACGCCATCATAACAAAACCGCCATGATTTGGTTCTGTAAAAGTAAAAAAAACTGCCGATGCCCTGCTCTCAATCTTGCTGAGTACTGGTAAGCAGGATCAGGGGTGCATTGTCGGCCACCACTTCTCCGGCTCTGGCATGTACCGTTTTTACCAGGGCTTTTGCCGTTGCACTGATCTTGTTTTCCATTTTCATTGATTCAAGGATCATCAGCGTATCTCCTTTGTTGATCGTTTCACCTGCCTGCACCATCACCTTGATCACAGTACCCTGCATCGGTGACCTTACCATGCTGTCTCCCTCCAGCCCGGGGTTCTCATTCATGTGCCCCAGTGTTTCCCGGTTCATGTATTTCGGCGGGCTAACCCTGCCTGTATTCCCGCCGTAGTGAAACATTATTTCGCCGTTGTCAGCCGAGAAATAAACGGTATGCAGTATGCCTTCAATTTCGAGCAGCATGCTGTGTTCACCCCTTGACAGCATCCTGCATCTGACGAAACGGCCCTTTTCTCTGATACTGATCTCACGGGGGGAGTGATACATAAACCGTTTATCGACCGTTTCATTATCGATCCGCAGCTTCACGTCCGGTATGAGACGCCAGTATCCGATCTGTTGCCAGATATTGGTGTGGTCCCTGCCGTTTGTGTGCGAAAAGAGATAAGCCAGTGTGATCAGGCTGTCAAACTGAACAGGACTGTCATGGTTGCCCTCCTCCCGGCCTGCTGTTTGGTGCCTCATTGACGTGTTAACCTCTCCTGATATAAAGGCAGGGGATTCAAGCAGCCTGATCAGGTAGGCAATGTTGGTTTTGATCCCCAGGATGACATAATTTCTGAGATGTTCCAGGATTTTTTTCCGCGCGGTTTCACGGTTGTATGCATGAAAGATGACCTTACTCACCATGGGGTCATACATTCCGTCAACTTTGCCCTGGCTGTCAAGGGATTTGTCGATGCGGAGCCCCCTTCCTGAAGGGGTTATATGAAGCATTACCCTGCCCGGCGAAGGTAGAAAATCGCGGGCGGGATCTTCGGCATAGATCCTGGCCTCAATGGCATGTCCCTTCAGGCGGATCTCATCATGGGTGCAGGGAAGTGGCATGCCGGTGGCAATGTTGACCTGCTCACGGACAATGTCAATGCCTGTGACCATTTCGGTTACGGGATGTTCAACCTGTATGCGGGTATTCATTTCGAGAAAGAAATAGTCTGTTCCATCCACCAAAAACTCAACCGTCCCCGCGTTGGTATAGCCAATATGTTCTGCGAGTATTTTGGCCGAGTCCATCAGTTTGTTCCTCAGGGATTCGGAAATGCCCGGAGCCGGAGCCTCTTCGATGATCTTTTGATGTCTGCGTTGTATGGAGCACTCTCTTTCAAAAAGACTTACAATGTTCCCGTGATGATCTGCCAGCAGCTGCACTTCAATGTGGCGGGGGTTTTTCAGGTATTTTTCCAGGTAAACCTCCGGGTTGCCGAAATAATTGCCGGCTTCACGCTGCGTCATTTCCAGGGTTTCCTCCAGTGCAGAGGCGGATTCAACAATACGCATCCCTTTACCGCCGCCTCCGGCAGCAGCTTTGACCATGAGCGGGTACCCGAGTTTTTCAGCGGCAGCTGTGAGTTCGCCGGCTGTTCCGGTTGCTCCTTCAATGACAGAAATTCCCAGTTGCTTTGCCAGTTCTCTGGCCCTGGTTTTATGCCCCATCAGTTCGATGGCTTCTTCAGAAGGGCCGATGAAAACCAGGCCGGCCTCCCTGACGGCCCTGGCAAACAGGTGGTTTTCCGCCAGAAACCCGTAACCGGGATGAATGGCGTCTGCACCACTTTCTTTGGCCGCTTGAACAATCCGGTCTATATTCAGGTAGCTGTCGGCCAGGGTGTTTCCCCGGAGCTGAAGGCGTTCATCGGCTTCTCTCACATGAAGAGCAGCGCTGTCTGCCTCCGGGTAAACCGCCACTGTGACAATCCCCATCTGGTGTAATGTACTGAAAATCCTTACCGCAATCTCTCCGCGGTTGGCCACCAAAACCTTGTTAATCTGCTTCATGTCATGCATTTACTTCCTCCAGTACGGTTCCCGTTTTTCTTTAAAGGCACGGATGCCTTCCTTTGCTTCATCTGTATTCCCTGCCTCTTCCAATACCCCCGCTGTATAATCATACAACTGATCATTCACCGGGTGATGCGCCACATTTCGGACGAGCTGCTTGCACCTCATCATGGCGCCGGGGGCATTTTTGATCAACTCCCCGCTGATGCGGTCAATTTCTTTTCCGGCCTGGTCTGTGTCAACAACCATATCTGCAAGTCCGGCCTCCTTTGCCTGAATGGCCGGGATCAGGGAGCCGCTCAGCATGAGTTGCAGGGAGCGGTATTCGCCGCAGCGCCTGATCACAAAGGGAGAAATGGTGGCCGGAACAAGCC
>PWGY01000225.1 GCA_003554665.1 Bacteroidales bacterium
AGCTACCGGGAGGTGTGTGGAGGCTTTGTAATTTTTAATCTTGTAACTAGTCTTCGGTTGCGGAATCAGTATTGGTTGAGGTTCCGGTCTCAACATCTTGGTCTTCTTTTTTGTTCTCGTTGTTATCATCGTTGTTTTTTTCTTCCTTATCTTTTTGCTCATATTCACTTTGCTCGTTTTCATCATTTGTTTCAGCCGGCTTGCTTTCATCGCTGCTCGAATTGTCGTTTCCGCTGTCTGTTTCTTGTTGTTGGTCCTGACGGTTTTGATCTTCTAGTTCACCGGGTTCCTCCTCTTTTTGTTCCTTATCCTCATTGTTTTCATCATCTTCCTCATTCTTCTCTTGGTCCGGTTCCGGGTCTGTGGTAGTGTCTTTCCTTGCTTCGGGTTGTGAAGGTTGGACTGAGTTGAGGTCTTCTTGTGACCGATCTTCTTTTTGAGGAGTGCTACTGCCGGTAGAGGTGGCGGTTTCCGGGGTGTTTTGTTCTTTCTCCTCCGACTCGGGCAGAGAAGAAATGCTGCCGGTTGGGTTGTTTTCCCGGCCCGGAAGGCCGCAGTTATAGGGTCGACTTTCCTTGCGCCAAAGATCTTTCATTTCATCTATCTCGTTGTTTGACATATTGTCCATATTGCAGGTGTGCCAGTTGTTAGTGCTAGTACCGGAAGCATAAGAGTCGGTTCTCATCATAGAGGCTCGGTATCTGTCTTGACCACCGGAGTCGTCTAGGCCGGCCGGCCAGTCTTGAGGTTTGTCATTTATTTCAGGAGTGGCGTCGATGGTGTTTTGTTCGGTATCGCGAAGGAGTAGTTGGCCGTTAGCGTGATAATTTTGTTGTAGATGAACGGCCTGCACAGAACCACGTTCGGCGGTAAAGTTGGAATCCTCAACTTCTCGCTGGGCGATCAAAAACCGGGAATTGGCCTTAATGACGGAGTTTTCCGGAATGGTCAGATCATTATTACCGGATTCTGCGTTGATGATCGTCCAGTTGCCGATATTTATATCTTTATCGCTGGTGTTATAAAGTTCAACGAAGCCATCGTTATTTTCCGGTTCGGGTTTTCCTTGAGAGTTGACTCCTATCGCTCCCATCCACATAACTTCGTTTATTACTACATCTCCCGGTTGGGGTTGGCTTGGCTCCTCCCAGTGCCCGGTAGATATCTCTACTCCGGTTATTTGAGCTCGGTCGGAGAAAAAGGCACCGCTTTCACTCATAGCAAAAACACTTAGCAGGATTAAGTAGCAGAAAAGAAAAAAGGTTTTGGTGGCTATGTTGATCTTGTTCATTTTAAAATAATATCCATATTCTTTTTTCCGGGAAACTTCAACCTTTTAAGGCCTTTCCGGCTGTCGAGTTCTCGGTTTAGGGGTTTTTGCACTTCCGTTATGGACTGCTCGGTATTCGGGGAACTTGCAACTGTTTCATTTTCCGGTTGTAGGTTTTTCCCCGGACGGTGCTTTTTTTGTGGTTGGTTGGACTCCATTTTATCAAGCTCCCGGATTATGTTTTTGAATTGGTCGGTGATTATCAAGCCGGCCGGGATCAAAAGAAACAGCAAGAAACCCAAGGGCTGGCGGGCAAAGTTTATCGGATAACCAAGAAAGGGGATATGAAAGCGGACCGAGCCGAGAATGTTGGTGTCTTCAACCGCGTCTATGTCTTGTGCGGGGTTGGCATCTCCTTGGGTGGTGAAGGAGTTCTGTTCCGGGTCTTTATCCACTATCCGGTGAGTAGTGGGGGTCTCTCCTTCGGCTGTTCGGTAGGTGATAACGTCGCCGATCTTATACTCTTCGGCTGGCAGGGTAAAAATGACACTACCGGTTCTTATGGTCGGCTCCATGGAGCCGGACTGGACCACTCGGGCGTTTAGGTCGAAACCGGGAAAAGGTGCGACAGTGAGAAGCAGAAGTCCACCGATCGTGACAATACCGACCAGGCCGATGATGTAGAAGAATGTTAAAATTTTCAGCATAACTTGTTAGAGAGCTCTTCGTTATAGCCATTTATAGGTTGCCCTAACGAGTAGGGCAACCGAAAAGGGCTAACTGATTATCGGTGGTCTTCAACACCTCCATCACCCAGAATTTCGTTGTGAGTTTCCAGCCAGGTTATATCATCACCTTCATCAAGAGGGTCGCTATTGTGGTCCAAAAATTCGACACCAGGACCTACTCCGATAGCCTCATCGGGGCTATTAAAGATGTTGCCTGCAACATAAAGACCTTCCCACTCTTCGGTACCAGCTAAACCAAATGCGGTATTAAAGGTGTTGCCTGTAATTTCAGCACTTCCGATATATCCACCACTCCAATTTGCCTGTATACCTCTGCGAGAATTGTTGAAGGTGTTGTTAGTAATTACGGTACCACTTGTGTCATCTTTAACTCGAACAGCTCTATTGTCGTTGGTGTCTTCCGGATCCAGGTTGTCAATGACAAAGCCGTCAAGAGTTATGTTATCAGCTGTGATCGCCACAACACCCTCTTGTGCTGATGTGTCATTCTGGATGATAGCTTCACTCGCATACTTAGAATAAGACTCTAAGGTTAATCCTTCGACGTCTAGCAACACATTTTCATCATAGACACCTTGGGGTA
>PWGY01000010.1 GCA_003554665.1 Bacteroidales bacterium
CTGCTCGGAGGGCTTGAAGTAAGGGTACCTTTTACCGGTCCGGAAGAGCTGTCACTTATTTCCAGTGGATTTTTCTTCACCGAACTGGCCTGGTTTCTGGACGCGGGTGTGGCATGGAACAGCGACAGCAGCATTACACTGAATCCTGAAAAAGCCGATGAACCGGGCAAGCGCTTTCCTGTATTCAGTACAGGTCCTTCTTTAAGGGTGAATTTGTTTGGAGCAATCATTATTGAGCCCTATCTGGCATTCCCCTTCCATACCCATGGAATTCAGGAGAGCGTGTGGGGACTTAACTTCCTGCCGGGGTGGTAATTACCTGGTTGATTGAAGTTTGGTTGCTTGAAGTTGTCCTGCCCGTATCAAAAAACAGCGCGCATTGTGTACATGAGGTCACAATGCGCGCTGTTTTTTAATACGGGTCAGGGGGTGTCCGCTGGTTATGTTATTCCTGACCGTGGTTATGTTATTCCCGATCGTGGTTATTCCTGACCGGGTTTTTCACCGGCGGTACCGGTTTCTTCGGGGACATCACTCTTAACCTTTTCCATGGCTTCGGCCAGGGAAGTTTCTTTGGTGTAAAAGCGACCCCATTTGCTTTCCGGATCGGGCCTGGTGGCTAGTGAGACGATGATCAGTACCAGTATGGAAGCGGAGGCTGCAGGCAGTATGATGTACTGTTCATTCAGTAACTGGGTTCCATACAGGTTGGTTAAAATGGAGTTGACAATTGTAATGATCAGGGTAACACCCATGCCGGTGGCGATGGAAGCAACTCCGCCCTGAACGGTTACCCGCTTCCAGAGAAATGCCGCCAGCAGTGCCGGTGTCAGTCCGGCCCCCACCATTGTATAGGCCGTCAGTGCCATGGCCAGGATGGTTTCAAACTGCGTTAGAATGAGATAGGCAAGCAGTCCGAGACATACCACCATTACACGCTGGAAGATGACAATCTTGTCCGGATTGGCCGCTTTGTTAATGAAACGCTGATACACATCCCTGGTCAGATTGGTGGAGGGTGTCAGCAGGAAGCTGTTCCCTGTGGATGTGATAATGGCCACAGAAGCTGCCAGCAGGAGCAATCCTCCCCAAATGGGAAGGCCTACCTCGGTACCATAACGGGCGGTATGCAGAATGATCCTTTCAGCATTTTCGCTCGACAGGAACATTTCGTTGGCGTGGTCCAGAACATTGAAATGGCTGAACGCAAAGATGGCCAGTGAAGCCAGTGCAGTTTCCACGACAATGGTACCCGACACCCAAAACAAAACGGCCTTTTTGGCTGATTTTTCGTTTTTGGCAGAGAAGAATTTCTGGTACATGTTAGACTCTCCCAGCAGGAGGAAAAAAGTGGGAAGGAAAATACCCATGGCCCAGAAAAAGTTGTTTTCCCCGAATATCTGGAAATGAGAGGGGTCAAGGGTGGCAGTAAGGTGCTCCGATCCCCCAATATGAAAGAATACCAGGGGTGCGGCAATCAGCATGGCCACGGTGATCACTGCCCCGTTAATGATGTCTACAGACACAATGGACATCATCCCGGCGAATGCCGTGAAGGTGATGATGAAGGCTGCCGTAAGCAATACCCCCTGCCACTCGGGAATCCATGCAACCAGATCGAGGACAAATCCTCCGGCCCTGAACTGATAACCAACAATGGTGGTATAGGCAATGACAATTACAATTGTTCCGAGTATCCGGGCCCATTTGTTATAGCGCAACTCCAGGATATCGGGAACTGTATATTCGGCGATGCGGCGTACCCGGGCCGCCAGGAAAAACACAATGATAATACCAACCCAGGCACCTGCTGCCATCCAAAGCTCTGAAAAACCAACATTGGCAGCAAGTCCGGCTCCCGCCAGCAGGCTGCCTGAACCCATCCAGGTACAAAGCAGCGTGCCAACCAGCCGTGCTGTGGAAACCGAACGGCCGGCTACCATGAAATCTTCCTGGTTCTTCACCATGAAACTTTTGTAAACAGAAATACCCATTAACAAGACGAGATAGCCGATAACAGCCCAAAGGAATATCATAATCTGTGGATTTATGGTTAACGAAATAATTTCAACGCAGGCAAAGGTAAAAAAAAATAGATACGGGCTACATTCAAAAGCGCAGTCTGATCTGTACCTTGACTTCTGTCCGGGAAGGGCCTTCAATACGGTCCAATCCTGATCCCGAATAATTCCTGTTGGCGTATCTTGTACGGGCCAGCCGGGCATACAAGTCAATTTTCCGGTGTAAACGCCACCTGGTAACCATATAAGCCCTCAGACCCTGGTCTGAGTAAAAGGGAAAAGAGAATGCATAGAGCACATCGTGTTCATAGGCATAAATCCTGGAGTTGAATCCATCCGTGTCAAAAAGTGCCAAACGGAAAGTGAGCGCCAGAGGGTGCCTGGGGTTTCGGTAAAGGATGTCCTGGTATATCAGAAACCCTGATTCTTTTGTATTGCCTTGCGTGTGGGTTGTAAACTCCATTCTGTTTCGAAGGTTGACAGATGGTGTCGCATGATAACTGAGGTTTAACCTGAACTGAGATCTGCCAACTTCCTCCACCAATCTGATGTGGTTTCCGTTTGCAGTGTTATTGGTGC
>PWGY01000273.1 GCA_003554665.1 Bacteroidales bacterium
CAAACACCCGGCCCAGATACTTGAAGGCAAAGGCCTCATTAATCCGGTAACCCAACCTGCTGGCCAGGATTTTTTCACCCTTGTGCTCAAAATCGTCCACTTTCTCCAACACGCCTTCCTTAAAAAGGTTATCCGGGGTTTTTTCATCGGGATCGAGCCGGCACCAGATCTCAGGGATCAGGATACTCAGGTCATGATCAAAACGGTGTCCGGCACCAATGTGTCCTGCTGCACTTGAAAAAGCACTGTATCCGGTGAGAATGTATGAAATCAATGCATTGTTCAGATCGGTGGTCGGCACCAGCATGTTGAAGGGTCCCTTGGTCAGTGCCCCCTCAGAACCAGCACCTGTGGTAGATGGAGATTTTCCTGTCAGGCTGCAGATGAAGTCCATAAAGAGTTCAGGCAACTCCTGGTAATGAATGGGAGCATATACACTCAGGGGCCTGATACCTTTTTTGTGATCCGGCGGATTGTTCCTCCTGCCCGGCAAGACGTCGTCGATGGGAAACAATGTGGGCTGGTCAAGGGGGATCTTTCTGGCGAACCGGATGCCCACATGGGCCAGATATCCGTCGGCAGGATTATTGAATTCCGGCCGTGCCTGCAGGTACCTGGGATTCTTTGAGATGCTCCCGTCTTCGAGCCGCCTGGGGTGCGATGGCGAAATAAAATAAAGCCCGCTATCGTCGCTGGCACCCTGAATAATCAGGTTCTTGATGGGCTCGGTATACTTGTCAAACTCAATGGCCTCCTCAATAATATCCTGTCCGTCTTCCGGGGTAAGTGGCTCATAGTTGGTGGTAAAGTTATTCATCTGAGACAGATCCGATTCAGCTTCCTTGTCATAGCCCCTGTTGATGGCCTCATCCGGCCGCTGAAAGAAGAGATACTCACAATTCTCCACAAACTTGACGCTTTTGCGCTTTACATCCTCACGCAAATACGTAACCTGGCTTGCAGGAACGGTCAGAGTGGCCGAAATGTCATCCTCCATCTGAACCTTTGCAGCCGCAATAAAATCCGGTCGCAGGGAGTACATATTCCAGGAATCATCCTTGCCAAAACCCACCCGAAGATAGGAGGTACTGATCTTGCGGTTGTCAAACATCAGCGCATGGCCGGTTCTGCCGTTCACTTTGTCAACGGTAAAAAAGTCACGCCAGTCCTTGTCGCGGTGCCCGGTGGCAATGCTGATCCGTTTAATGAGAAACACCAGGGCTTTCACATGATCGGGGATCCCTTTAAGAAAATCATTATAAGCATCCGTATAACCGCGATGTGGGGTCAGAAGCTTAATTACAGAACCCAGCGACCGTTTTGGATCAAGCAAAGACCTTTGATCTGTATCGGAACCTGAAGAATCTTTCCATCGCTGGCTGTAATCATAGTTGATAATTTCTTCAGCAGCCGCAAAATCTTTTTCAATGTCATCAATGAAAAAGGTATCGTAGATGATGGCATTGAGCAGAGATTTGGATATTTCGGACTTCCCTCCTCCTGACACTGTGCTTGGTTTGTGCAGAAAACTGCCCTCTGCCTGGGTAATCACCAGCCGCCAGTCAGGTGCAAAAGGATGCTTCTCCATATGCACCTTAAATCCACAGGGAAGCACATAATAATGATTTCTGAGCAGCCTGATCTCCCGCTTTTTTCCTTTGTATTTCCAACTGATAATGCTTCGGTAAAGATCAATGTCTGCATTTTCAGGGATATAAATCACCTCAGGGTGGTTTTTATCCACCCCGTAATTGTCTTCATGAAGGTACATCATCGGACCATAGTGCTTCTTGATGTCCTCAAAAACATAGGAATCTGGGAAACGTTTCTGCAGGCGGGATGCAGAAAAAAAGCTTCCCATATTCCGCCGTGCAAATGCAAGCGCTCCTCCGGCATGTTCCTCCTCGCAGTTCCCGCTCAGGTTGGCTGCATAGGAAAGCTGGGTTTTTACCTCTTTTTTGCTATATCCGAAGTAGTTGTCTGCAATCAGGGTGACCACCACCCCCCGGTCATCCCGGCAGGTAAGCTTAAACGGAACCCCGTCGTTGTAGTGCTCATCTTCGTCCTTCCAGCACATACCATCCCTTCTCATACGTTCGGTGGCATCTTCCCAGTGGGGCAGGCCAACATCCTTTTTTCGCATTTGTGTCAGATGAGGAGCCAGAATTACACATCCGGTATGCCCCGACCAGTGGGCGGGGTCCAGGGCTGCATCGTTCTGATGCAGGTAGGGATCGCCCGCATTTCCGAAAATACTCTCCACAAAATCCAGATTGCTGACAAATCCGGCCGGTGCAAAAAACCGGACTTCCATGGTTTTCTGCCTGCTTACTCCTTTTACCTCAGGACTCACCACAGGTCGGAGCATCAGCGAGGCAAACACCTTTGCTTTTTCTTTTTGTGAGGCTGTGAAGGGAAGTACCATAAAATCTTCCGGCGGGTTGAGGGCCGCATGAAGCATATGGGCAAAAGCGATCTTGGGTACTGCTTTTTTATCGGCGGGAATGGGCAGTCCGCCCTTTACAATATGAAATGAACCTTTGGTAGTGCGTCGGTCGTGTACGGGATTATGTAAAATTCCCTGGCGAATCCGG
>PWGY01000290.1 GCA_003554665.1 Bacteroidales bacterium
ATAAGCCAGAAGTGTGCCTTGCGAAGTTACATAATTGTGTAGTTGTCCCTTCTTGTATGTCATATTCCCATATTCTTGCTGTACCATCACTGCCTCCACTCATAGCAATATTTTTCTCTGGGTCAGGATGGAATTTGGCTTCAGAAACAGTACCAGGACCCTGATGCCCTGTAAATCTACATAATTCCGTTGCTGTTCCTTCTTGTATGTCGTATGCAAATATTGCTACTTCATTACCAAGCCCCCCACATAGAGCTAGATTCTTATCTGGATGGAAATCTATTGTATATATAGTTCTAGTATATCTTGTAAAATTATTAGTCTGCCAATATCCATCATTCATTAATTCGAATAATTCTGCATCATAACTGTCTCTATTTTTACAAACAAGCTCTGAGCCCTGTAATCCCGTCTGCTCTCTATCTGCTGGATTATCGCTATCTCCTAAATAAACTTCATCGAATATATTTCTACCTAAATGGTATCTTCCTTCCACAAAAAATCTATTTAAATAATCATTTAGTAAAAGATTCTTTTGCTTGCCTTCTTCTGCTATTTCTCCGGTTCTGGTATCTTCCAACTCGTATTCTATTTCCCCGCTCACCTTCAAAGGAATATCAATCTGTTTTTTCATATTTACCCCTCCAGCCATAATACTGCAGCTAATACCGAGCTAAAACTGCTTTCGTCTTTCGGCTCATTATTGCCGTCCAGCATTATGAGATCAATGTCCATCTGTTTGGTATCATCATGGTCCCAGATCAGTATTCTCCAACTCTGTTCTTCCAGTCCGTCGTGTCCTACCGTTACATCATAGACTGTATTATAGGCAATAATTAAAGCTTCTGACTGGCCATTAGCGTCGGTAATAAGCTCCAGTTTTTCTTGATCTCGCTGCTGGTGCAAAGTTATCTTAGCGCCCTCCAGCGTGTTATAATCGGCATCATAGACGGTAAAAGTAACATCGTATCTAAAATCAGTCCAGCCTAAATTCATTATATTTGTTTCAAAGCTGGTTTTATCTTCTAAAGTGCCCTGCCACCATAGTTTGATATCCATGTAGAAGAAATCATCTTCATAGTTCTCATGCAAAGTAACGCCCCAAGTATCTAGCACTCCTAATTCGGGATGCTCTATTCTCAATAAATAAGGCGTATCATATGGAACTATAGAGTTTTCAAAGTGTGCTATACCTTCATTATCTGTTGTCCTAGATATGCCTTTAAAATCTCTCTGCGGTTCTATGAAAATTTCTGCGTTCTCTATTGGGCTATCATTCATATCGACAAGAGTCATATGGGCTTCAAAAAATAATTCTTCCCACTCATTATCAGCTGATATTTCAATATTGCTTTTATCCAGTCTTCTATTTTGTTCTAGAAGAAAAGGTAATTTGAAAATATCTCCGTCTTCTGTTTTATCAGGATGGATAACTACACCCCAATCATTGTACTCTACTCCGTTAATATACTGGGAAACATCGTAGGTTGTGGTATAAGGCAGTATACGAAACCAGTTTATGCCGTTCTCGTTGACTGTTATCCGCAGTCGGGGTTGATCTCTCTGCTCTCTTATCATGATCTCCGGATTTAAGCCTGGATCGATGGGCTGACCGGTGTTATTGTCATAGGTATTAAGCTTTAAAAATACTCTTATATCTTCCCAGGATATTCCCGCCAATTCCGCGGATAAAAAAGATTTATCTTCCGACAGTACTTTTATCCAGCCTTTGCATCTAAAGATCTCATCGGAAAGAGAATATTTGTGCGGCTGCCAGTCATCCTCGCGGTCATAAAATATAATGATTTTGACAGCTATATCAGCGAAAGAGAAATTCTCTATATGAGTTCGCCATATTTCTTCATAAGACAGGGCTATATCTGTCATTTCCATCTTGCGCTCCGGCACAAAGACATTATCTACATCGTATTTATTCTCGTAACCCTCTACCGCCAGCCGGTAATGTATCCGCTCCCCATATTTATCCATGTAAAAAAGCATTAACTCCCTGTCGTGATTGAGCCTTAGCCGGGGATTTCTGCCGTAACATACCCTTCTGATGTAATTACCCGTGTAAGGCGGCTCCATTATCCATACTTCCGGATCATAATCGGCATAAGTATGCTCCGGGGGCAGATAACCGTTAATAGCTGGAATTATCTCCATTGCTATGGTATATTGACCGTTTTTATCGAAGGCCACCGAAGGGTGTATGCAGCCCGAGGGAGCAAGAACCACCCGATCGTGCCGCAGAAGTTTGGTAAAGCCCGGATCGGGCTGAATTAGATATATCTCGCCGGCCGTCTGGGCGTAAATACCCCAGAGCGAAGCGTCAAAATAATTAAAACCGTAATCAGTCGTGGTAAAATAAACATCCTCCTGCGTCCTTTTATACCAGTCGTCGGGAAACTTTTGCTCTAGCACCGGCAGGGGCGTGCCGAGTACCTTCGGTCCCCAATTGAAGTCGTAATCATCGACAAGTCCCAGATAATCATTTCTAGCCTGGTAGGCTTTCGTTACATAATGATCTCCCTTTTGAAACTGATCGTAGTGCTGCTCGATAAAGCATCCGAAAGCCGGGGGG
>PWGY01000200.1 GCA_003554665.1 Bacteroidales bacterium
AAAGGCTGAAATATTGAATATTGAACCCACAGTTAAAGAAACAATAAACGTCGATAGTAAAATAACCGTAACATATTGAAAAAGGATAAACATGATGCATGCTCCTCTAAAACTCTAAATGATCAAAGCTAAAAATGGTGGGCCTAGCCGGATTTGAACCGACAACCTGCCGATTATGAGTCGGTTGCTCTACCAATTGAGCTATAGGCCCAGTGCTGGACTGCCCGGAAGGAATCGAACCTTCGACTACGCGGTATTCGCCGGACATTAGTCAATTTCCTCACAGAATGAACTACAATCCACGTCCATTGACTTTAGTGGCCGCCCTTTAGCGTCGGCTGGCAGTTCGTCGAGATAGATGCGCTGCCCTTTATGTTTCACCAGCTTGGCACCGATCCGCCGGGACTGCTCCGCACGCGACTGAAACACTTCCGGGTGAACCCGGCGAACATGGTTCCAGTAGGTCGGGCTTGCAGCTTTAACGCAGCCAACGCAATTCGCGTTCGGGTACCCCCATGTGTACATACGCGGCGGCTCGATACCAGCGTCCACCAGCATGTCGTAGCAGTCCTGCTTATTCAGCCCGGCATCAATCAGAACCGGCAGCAAATCGCGCTCCGTCAGCGTGAACCGATCGTGTCGGCCCTGTTCCTCGACGGTGAAGCCCAGAACGCAATGGTCGTAATGGTTTTCTTGCTCCCACCGCTGGCGGGCCTCTTTCTTGAGTTTGACCGTACACGGTGCGCCCTCCGGCCCGGACATATATCGCCGCCGGTCCCACACGTCGATGGCGCTGCATGATGGATAGTCCGGGTTCGTCACAATCTCTATGCCCTGACCGATCCACCGTTCAACGTCCCGCAAGAAACGCCTGTTGTCCTCGTCCTCCTCGACTACTGGGTTATTCAGTACGCGCACATCGCAGTGTGGATACTGCTCTATGGTTAGCTTGGCGGCCACTGCGCTGGCAGCGCCGCAACTAAACCAAACCGCGATCACGTCGCCAGGTTGCACCGAATCGCTTATGGTTGCTTTCATCTCAGCGTGCGGGCGTGCCATCACTTTTTCTCCTCTGCTCACGCTCCTGCCGGGCCTCATAGTGACATGCGCGGCACCAGGCATGGATCACCGTGCGGCTCTTGCGCCCTAAGTTTTGCAAGATTACAAAGAAAAACGCGCTATCGGCCGGCCACCACTCCTTACAGCGGGTGCATTGCTTCTCGAGACCCGCGGCATCCAGGCGCATTTTCCCCTGCTTTATGCGGTGCTCTATCTGCTTTCGAGGAAAGGCGGCCGTGTAAGGGTTCTCCATGTCGGGGGTCATACGCTCATCCTCGCTTCAAAAGTATTTCCGCCAGCGCTGCTTAGGCGTCATTGGTTGGTCTGTGCGCCTGGTTCCAGCGTTCTTTTTGCTGTGGTTCCAATCCCCTCCGGCGGTTACCCCATCAAACACCCATCCTGACGCCTTCAGGCTCGTACCTGGCTCATCATGCAGAATGTAGGTCTGGATAAAGTCGAACCCCATTGCTTTTGCTGCCCTGGCAGCTGCAGCGTAAAGAATCGAGCAGGCGTTTGGTGTGCCGTCAGTTACAAGCCTAGTCACCTCCGCGACATAGTAGGCGTTTAGTTCCCGACTGACCGGGCGCCCTACGCTACAAGCGCCAACTAACCGCCCGTCTGCATCAAGAACACCAAGCGAGAAGCGATGGCCCTGCACTCTCTTGTGGTGTCTGTGATGTGCCTCAACGTAATCGTTCAACTGCTTCAATGTCAGTGGCCTAACGCGCATCTAGTTCCCTCCTACGCATAACCCAATATTCGACCTGCACGGCTAAACCTCGTGCTGCTTCCGCGGGGAGGCGGCCGCCTCGGCATCATTGATCGTCCGCACTGGCGCGGCATCACCGCACCAGGGGCATTTAAGGTCGCCGGCCGTAGGACCGTCCCCGATGGACCACCATCGGTTGCAGCTTCGGCAGCTATAATGTACGAGCCGCTCGATGCTGTAGCGGTGGCTGCTGTCTGTTGTCATGGCTGTTCCTCCTGTAGTCGTCACCCTCGCCGAGTGAACGGCTCGTTACCTTCAATATCCCAGCCGCCATCGTCGATCACGATGGCCGACCCATCCTCGAATACGAACCGCTGGCGGTGGTCAGCCGACACCTGTGTGCAGACCGCGCGCGTCGCGCAGTAATCGTGGATCGATTCGCCACTTAGTGGATGGTTAAAGCGCTGACCGTCGCCACTGAACGCGGCAGCCACAAGCTCCGCGTCCGCGGCCAGCATGCCCATCTCTTCTTCCAGGTCCGTCAAGTCCGGGTCGTCTACGGTGGGGTCCATCCGGGCCACCATCATCGGCAACGGTGAGCCGGCGGGCCGGACGTAGTAGCCCGTCCAGCGTGGTGTTTTGACGTGGCGGCCGTATTCCAGGCCGTCCACGTGGTGTTCGGGGATGCGCGTGTCGAGGACGCGGGCGTCGGTGGGGAGATCGTTGTTCATGGCGTGAACCTCCGTACCTTGCGGGCGTCCGCATGGCCATCGGCATATCCGTCCTCGTACCCCCGGCGGTACGCTTCG
>PWGY01000159.1 GCA_003554665.1 Bacteroidales bacterium
TCAGTGAAGGTGTAACGAAAGAAGAAATGGCCCTTGCCGAACAGGTCAGCCTGCAGATCCCGGCACCTTACATCCGAATTGATTTCTTGAGGGCTCCGGACGGGTTATGCTTTTGTGAATTTACCCCAAGAACCGGAGCTCTGGGTTTTTACAACCGGGAACGTGATCACAAATACGGACGGATGTTCCATGATGCAGAGGCCCGGCTGGCTGCAGACCTGATAGCAGGGAAGTCGTTCAATGTTTTCAACGAAACAACAACTTAAAGAAATATCATTTTGATACCGAAAGAATTCCATAAACTCCGTCGTTTGTTTTCCCGCGGGGAAAAGTTTAAGATCATCATCCTGTTTATCATGATGGTAATTGCAGCCGGGCTGGAGGTGCTTGGCATCGGGATGATCCCTGCCTTTGTGTCCATTGTGGCCACACCTGACCGGGTCCTGGAACATGAATTCTGGGGGCCATGGCTGCAACGCATGGGAATTGAAGGATCCAGGGATTTGCTGATATATGGTGCCAGTACCCTGATCGTGATATTTTTCATCAAAAACCTTTATATCGTAGCCTACCGATACTTCGAAGCCCGTTTTATTTACAACCGCCGCTATGTGTTCAGCCACAAGCTGATGAGGGCTTACATGCAGGCCCCCTATACGTTTTACCTGCAACGCAACACCAATGACCTGCTTCGGAATACCACCAGCGAGGTAAACCTGCTGATCAACAAAGTGCTGGCTCCCTTTATGAAAATCGCCAAAGAGGGGATCATGGGCCTGGGTGTGCTCATTTTCCTTTTTGCCATGGAACCCCTGATCACCTTGTTTGTAATTCTGGCCATGGGCGGAGTAGCCGGACTCTTCCTGTTCATCACACAGCGAAAGGTTAAAGCTTATGGGGTGGAGGCCCAGAAATACCGTCGTGACATGCTGAAATCTGCCCGGCAGGGCTTCGGGGGCATCAAAGATGCGCGTGTCATGAACCGTGAAGCCCATCTTATTGAGGTGTTTCGCAGGATGGCTTTGCGGTCGAGCAAGCTGCAGATGATGAAAAAGGTGATCTCTGAAATTCCGCGGCCCCTGGTGGAAACCATTGCCGTGGCAGGGATCATGGCCATTGCCCTGATCATGCATCTGCAGGGCAGGCCAATTGTGGACATCGTTCCGGTTATTGCCCTGTTTGGGGTGGCCACCGTTCGGCTGATGCCGGCCATTGAGCAAAGTACACGCCAGCTTACCGAACTCCGCTACAACCTGGCGGCGGTGAACCCGGTGTATGATGACCTGACGGCACTCAAAAAATATCAGCAGGAATTTCGCACAGACCGGCAAAAAAGGGAGAAAACCACCTTTTCTGACCGCATCGCAATCAGGGGTCTGCATTATCATTATCCTGATAGCAATGAGCAGGCTTTGAACGGGGTGAACCTGGAGATCCCCCGTGGAAGCGCGGTTGCGTTTGTTGGCCCATCCGGCGCAGGAAAAACCACCATCGTGGATGTATTGCTTGGGTTGCTTGAACCGCAACAGGGCGAAATTTTGGTTGACGGAAAAAACATATTCGACAGCATCTCTGCCTGGCAGCGCAACATTGGCTACATCCCCCAGTTTATTTACCTGAGTGATGAAAGCCTCCGTAGCAACATTGCCTTTGGCCTTCCCGATGAGGAAATTGAGGAAGACCGCATTCTGCGAGCCGTGGAACTGGCCCAGTTGAATGAACTGGTGGAAAGGTTGCCTGAAGGACTCGATACCCGTATCGGCGAACGGGGCGCCCGACTGAGCGGAGGCCAGCGTCAGCGTATCGGGATTGCCCGTGCCCTCTATCACGACCCCCAGGTGCTGGTCATGGACGAGGCCACCTCTGCCCTCGACAACATCACCGAACAGCATATCATCGAAGCCATCGACGCCCTGAAGGGCGAACGCACCATCGTGATGATCGCCCACCGTCTTACCACCGTGATGAACTGCGACGTGCTCTACATGATGGAAAACGGCAAAATTGTGGATGAAGGAACGTATGATGACCTGCTGAAGCGGAATCCGGGGTTCCGGGAGATGGCGAGGGAGTAAGCATTTTTTTTGTCTATGCAATATATTTGTTTGTCAAGTAAGGAATCTATAGGATAAGCTAAGGATTACCTACTTAACGTGCTCAGCCCCTTAATTCAAAAACCCAGAACATGGGATGTAACCCCCAATTTTGTCATGGGCTGTGGCCACAGTGGTACTTCTTAAATTGCTAAAGCGGAAAGTCACACCTCACAACAGAGTGAACGTTTTGCTCAGGTTGGCAAAAGAATTTACTCGCAAAAAGACCCCTGGAAAAAGACTTTATCAAAAGAGCAGGCAAAAAAGTAATGATTAAGACACACCATATTGCTGATGGTTTAGGCTATTATTTTTAATCATATTTCTTCCTTTATTCAGCCTTTAGAATAAAACAGCAACAAATAACATGTATCAATTGGTAATGCAAAACAACATTGTTTAAATGAATTTTAATGTCAATGAAAGCAACTATTGTAATAAAGGGGGTGGTTGTAACTGGAAAA
>PWGY01000282.1 GCA_003554665.1 Bacteroidales bacterium
CTGGTTTGGTGTATATGCAGAAAACGGTTGGTCATGCCGCCAGTAAAAGGGGAATGTGCCGTATAAGTCCCTTCGATATCACTCTTGGCGTCGACTCCGGACAATGCGTACACAAGGCCAATGGCATCCATAGCCGGCTTAAAACAGGGATGCTCATAAATATCATCAACTTTTTCCCCGAAAGCCCACAGGTTGACCTGCATGGTCCTGATGCTATCGATGTAGTTTTGCTTTGTTCTCAGCGACATGGTCCGCTCCTTTCGGGAATAAGACGTCGGGATCTATTTACCTCTAAATGTATAGAGAAAAAAGCCCACTCAAAACAGCATGACAGAAATTTTTTTATAAGCTTGGCTTAAAAACGGCTTCGATAGCTGCATGATCACTAAGCCCCTGCTCTACCACATCTCCAAGATACTGGCATTCGTATGCATTCAGTACATCGGAAGCAAAAATATGATCAAAACGTCTCCGGATAACCTCCCCTTTTCTTTTACTGAACCAACTGAATGCCTTAGCTTCATAACCGTTCAGAATTCTGAAAACATCAGATAGATCATGCTTGGCAAGCCCTTCCAATACACTGCGTTCCCCAGCATCCCAATTTTCATGCCCTTTCTTGATCATGATTTCGCCATTTTTTTTAACCCTTTGTCCCCAAGTCACTATCCGCCCATCAATCATTTCCGACTGGGGGGAGTTGAAATCACCGCAAAGAATTCGAGGTCGATTCGACTGGCAGCGCAGATGCTGATAAATAAAATCAAACATCTCTATCTTTTTCCAACCCTTTGAAGTTCCTGGCACTATGTGTGCTGTATGAAGTTCGATTTCTCCCCAAGGACTGTCGACTGCAACGGAGAGAACTCGCTCAGGAAACAGTGCCATAGGCAATATGCTTGGAATGCGTCTCAAGGGCCATTGACTGGCGACTAAGCACCCATAACGCCGACTGTGTTCACTTGCCAAATGAACACTCTCTTCCATGTATGGCAAATAGAACTCTGGAAAAATTCTTTGGAATTTCTTCAGTGCACTGACTCGGACTTCTTGCAGAGCCACAATATCTACCCTGCTGTGTTTCAACAGCTCTGCTTGCTGGCTATTGACACCGACCCGACCCCCTATATTCCACGAGACCAATCGAAAACTTTTCCTGATCATTGGTTTTGTGATTCCTTTTACGCAAGCCACTGGACAACTTCTTTCAAAACTGCCGCCGGATCTTTCATATCAGGGTCGATAATCTCCCGCTTATCCGAGCTCTCATCTATGGCTGATTCATCCTCCGGTGATCCATTAAATGTTCCTTCCTCCCCCAGCTTCTGGGCTGGTTTCAGCCAATAACTGCCATAAAAATCCGATACCACTATCATTAATCTTTCGTTTGCCGCTAAACGCTTCTGTGCCTTCAACACGATCTTGTCTGCAAGAGAAAAACACTCCGCGATTTGAGACGCGGCCGCTTTTGCATCCATATAAACCCCTCCCCATCCGAGATGCAAAAACATGCGAAGCCCTTCAAAAACAAGATAGTACTGGATAGCGTATGAGTTCGCACCGTGTCCCGAGTGCGCAAGGATTACATAATCAGCAACCTGTGGTCCTTCATTGGCATAGGCGTGCAGAACATACGGAGAGGCGTGAAGTTCGCGAGTTGAGAATAGCCATTTGCCGTGTTGTTTCAGCTGTGCGCCGAGTTTTTCGGGTATAATGGGAAATGAGAGGTTTGCCTGCCGGAATAACTGCTCTGCCTTGTCTATGTCGCTCATTTTTCAGGCACCTCGTTTTTCATTATGGCAAAACCACAAACAGGAAGCCATTTCAGGCTTGACCAGGTGATGTGTATACCCAGGCAGAAAAGAGCTTTATCCCATCAAACTCTGCAAGTAAGATCGGCTGATCTTTTAAGGGTGCTGCACCATACAACCCGATGAAATCTGCGTAATCCTCAAAATGGTTTTCAGCGTCCGATTCCACGAAAGACTGCACGAGCATTACGGCAGCATTGCAATGAAACCGCTTGGCCTCGATGACAGCCGAAGCCGTTCGGTGCAGTAACTGGTAGCGGATATGGTCCGGGACCGAATCTCCAAGCCCGATATTTTCCATTATATGCCGCAGTCTTTTCGTATACCCTTCATCGGAAACCGCATATCGCCACTGAGCCATTGTCGGGCCGAAGTCTTCGCGGGCTTTTGCTTCAACAGTAACGGCAACAAGGCCTTTATCTGAGCGTAGAAGCGCAAATACATCGCTTTGTGATGGGCGACGCCCGCCTTTGAGGTCAGTTTTGTATTCAGGTATGGCAATGAGCATTTCAAGGTTGTTGAAATAATCCCCTTCGGAGCGGGCAAAGGCAGATTTGATCTCAGGTGGCAGGCCGCCAGCGTTTTCCCACAATTGCGCTGTAAGCATGGCAGAATATCCGGTACGCCATTGCCTGTCCGGCTCCGCAAGAAGGGATTTCCAGCTGGTGATATATTGTGTTGGAATCAGGATACGTTTTTGGGTCATTTATCGTACATTTCC
>PWGY01000035.1 GCA_003554665.1 Bacteroidales bacterium
ATTTCCCCAATAACTGTTTTCGCTGCCGACAATCCCCTGGTAATTCGGATCCACAGCCTCCATGGCCCTGTCATGATCACCAAGCGGTCCGGTAGCACCTCCTTTGGCATTGGGGATGAGTAAGGTGAAGGTCTCTTCTATTCCATAACTCCAGTTTGTAAGGTACTCTCTGCTCAGTCCGCCCCGGGCAGTTTCCTCACCATCGCTGATGGGCAGTTCGGTGCCCCCGCGCATGGTTTCGGAGGTATAGGAGTAGGGGCCCCAGAAATTTCCGATGTTGATGCCGATGGCAACCACCAGGCCGGCAAGCAACACACCGAATTTTTTCAGGAATGCAGTTGTTTGTTTATCCCTGATGTGTTCATAAAGCTGAATGGCACCATAAATGGCTACAATCAGGCCCAGGTAGTAGGTCATCTGGTAATGGTTGGCAAAAAGCTGCAGCCCCATGAAGATGGCAAAAAGCACACCGCCTCCCAGAATGTTTCCTCTGAAGGTATAGATAATTGCGCCCATTACCGGGGCCATATAGCCGATGGCCACGGCTTTGGAATTGTGTCCTGCTTCCAGAATGATAAAATGATAGGACGAGAAGGCAAAAGCCACCGACCCTGCCAGGGCAATCCAGATATTTACCTTCAGCAGCAGCATAAAAATGAAAAAGCCCGCGAAATAAAGAAATATCATATCTGCAGGCCTTGGCAGCCATAAAGTCATGACATCATGAAAGAAATCGGCAATGTTATTGGCCCATTGAACGGAGATCTGAAAAGCCGGCATGCCACCGAACATGCTGTTTGTCCAGAGTGGCTCCTGCCCGGTATCTTCGCGAAAGTCGGCGATCTCTTTGGCCATCCCCTGCCAGTTGACAATGTCCGGCTGCTTGAGTTGCCGGCCTTCAAGCACAGGGTTTACATAAGCAATGGTAAGAATAAGAAAAATGATGATGGCTCCCAGGTAGGGCATGAACTGTTTCGGGCGCAGGTCTTTCATTGATACAAAGTTTAACTGATCGGTTTTATCAGTGGGAACTATTCTTTCTCTTCACTGATTTCTTCATAATCAACATATTCTCCCAGTTGATCCGTGTCGGGTTTTCTCTTGTCATCCATACGGGAAATATGAACCCCTTTGTTTTTTCGCTTGTGGCGAGCCTGATGTGCCTGTGGGTTGTTGCGGTAAAAACGTTTCTGATACCTTCTGATATACCATTTGGCAATCCAGGGAAAAACAACGGTGGTTAAAACCCTAAATATCAAATAGATAATTATAAATGTGGCAATGATTCTCAGCATAATATCTCCTGGTCTGCGTTGCCACAAAAGTAACAAAAATATGTGTTCTGAAGGGATTGACAGAAAGCGTACCTTTGTAAATTATAGCTTTTTAACTTGTTTCTGCATCGTTTATGGGAGCCCTGGTTAATAATAAGCATCAGTTTCTGCCGGTAACCCGCGAGGAAATGGATCGCCTGGGTTGGGAACAGGCGGATATCATTCTTGTTTCCGGTGATGCATATGTGGATCATCCGGCGTTTGGCACAGCCGTCATGGCACGTGTTGCCGAGTATTGCGGTATGAGGGTGGCTGTACTCGCCCAGCCGAACTGGAGGGATGATCTTCGTGACTTTAAAAAGCTGGGGCCACCCAAATACTTCTTTGGGGTAAGTGCCGGTGCAATGGACTCCATGGTCAATCATTACACTCCCCGAAGGCGAAAGCGCAGAGAAGATGCCTATACCCCCGGCGGCCGGGCCGGATACCGTCCGGATATGCCTTCTCTGGTGTATACCCGAATACTGAAACAATTGTATCCGGACATCCCTGTTTTGCTGGGAGGTGTTGAGGCATCAATGCGTCGGTTTTCTCATTTTGATTACTGGGAAGACCGGGTGCGACCTTCCATACTGGTGGAAAGCGGGGCTGATATGCTGTTATACGGGATGGCTGAAATGCCTTTTATTCGGATCATTGAATTGCTGGAACGTGGGGTTCCATTTTCCTCACTTCACAATATGCTGCAAACAGCTTTTGTAACTTCCGCGGATGATCCGCTCCCTCCGCTGAAGGGAACAAAGGAAATCATGCTTCCTTCGCATGAGGAGTGTCTGGCTGATAATCTGGCTTTTGCCGATGCTTTCCGGGTTATAGAAACGGTTTCCAACCGGATGGATCCCGAGCGGCTTATCCAGCGTCATGGCGACAAAAGGGTGGTTGTCAATCCTCCTTTTCCCCCGACCGACCAGTATGGAAAAGATCTTGCATGGGATCTGCCCTATACACGGCTTCCCCATCCCAGGTATCATAAAAAACCTGCCATTCCTGCCTATGAAATGATTAAGTTCTCTGTAACATTGCACCGGGGTTGCTTTGGAGGATGCAGCTTTTGTGCCATTGCAACCCATCAGGGAAAGTTCATCGCCAGCAGGTCGGAAAGATCTGTATTGCAGGAACTGGAGAACATCGTTCAGATGCCCGGGTTCAAAGGTCACATCACAGACCTGGGTGGACCAACCGCCAATA
>PWGY01000177.1 GCA_003554665.1 Bacteroidales bacterium
CATGGAAGTAATTAATACCTCAGGAAGAAGGAAAACAGCTGTTGCCCGGCTTTATATGCAACCAGGCAATGGAACTATCCAAGTCAATAAGAAAGATTACAAAGAATATTTTCCCACCAGCGTACTCCAGTACATTGTTACGCAAGCTTTCGAGATTACCAACAATCAAGGCAAGTTTGACCTTGCCGTCAACCTTGATGGTGGCGGTATCAAAGGACAAGCTGAGGCATTGCGCCTGGCCGTTTCAAAAGCCCTGGTAGAACTGGATGCTGAACACAGACCACCCCTGAAGGCCAAAGGCCTCCTGAGAAGGGATCCGAGGATGGTTGAAAGAAAGAAACCCGGCCAGAAAAAGGCAAGGAAGAAATTCCAGTTCAGCAAACGCTAATCACATTTTATTTTATTTCGTATCATGGCAAGAACAACTTATAACGAACTATTAGAGGCCGGTGTTCATTTCGGACACCTCAGGAGGAAGTGGAATCCCAATATGGCGCCCTATATTTTTATGGAGCGCAATGGCATCCATATCATTGACCTCAATAAAACCATTGCCAAAGTAGATGAGGCAGCCAACGCGCTGAAGCAGATCGCCAGGTCGGGAAAAAAGGTTTTGTTTGTTGCAACAAAAAAGCAGGCCCAGGATACTGTGAAAGAGCTGGTACAGGAGGTGAATATGCCTTTTGTTACAGAAAGATGGCCCGGCGGTATGCTAACCAACTTTGCCACCATCCGCAAAGCGGTAAAAAAAATGGGTGCCATTGATAAGATGGCCACCGACGGTACTTTTGATAATATGGCAAAGCGTGAGCGTCTGCAGGTAATGCGCGAAAGGGCCAAACTTGAGAAACAGTTTGGCAGTATCGCTGACCTGAACCGTTTGCCTGCCGCCATTTTTGTAGTGGATATCTGCAAGGAGCATATCGCGGTGAAGGAAGCCAAGAAACTCAACATTCCCACCTTTGCCATCGTGGATACAAACGCCAATCCGCTTGACGTAGATTTCCCGATACCTGCCAATGACGACGCCTCCAAGTCCATCCACATTATTGTGAAGCTGATGGTGGAAGCCATCCAGGAAGGACTTGCCGAGCGCAAGCTCGACAGAGACAAGGCAGCTGAAGAAGAGGAGGAAAGAGAGCAGGAGGAAGCCCGTGAAGAAAAGCGGCTGAAAGCTCTGGAGGAAGCTGAAGATGAAGATCTCTCTGAAGATGAGCTGGAGGAAAAGAAGGCTCGTTTGGCCAAGAAAGCAAAGATGAAGGAAGGGGAAGGCAAGGATGAACGGGGTGGTAAGCCCGGAGCAAGACGTCCGGCCGGTAAGCGTCCCAGGAAACAGTAAGCCGCCGCCTGTCAATGAATCCCATTGTATAACCGAATAATACCAGATAAAATATGACGAAGATAACCGCCGCTGACGTGAACAGCCTGCGCAAGCAAACAGGTGCCGGCATGATGGATTGCAAAAAAGCACTTGTGGAAGCTGAAGGTGATTTTGAAAAAGCAACAGACCTGCTTCGCAAAAAAGGTCAGAAACTTGCCAGCCGTCGTGCTGAAAGAGAAGCCAATGAAGGTGTGGTAATCAGTAAGACCAATGAAGACAAAACCAAGGCGTTTGCGCTGATGCTGAACTGTGAAACCGACTTTGTGGCTCAAAACCAGGAGGTGATTAACTTTGCCCAGACGCTGCTGGATCTTGGTGCTGAGAATGATTGTGACAGTGCTGAAGCACTGATCGCCGCCCAGATGGATGGTCGTACCGTTGAGGAAAACATCACCGACATGATCGGAAAGACCGGCGAAAAGATGACCATTGGCGGTTTTGAGAAGGTGGCTGGCGAAAAAGCCTTTGCCTATACCCATCCCGGCAACAAGATTGCTTCCATTGCTGCGCTTAATAAAGCTGATGTTTCGGATATTGATACCATCGGTAAGGACGTGGTGATGCAGATTGCCGCCATGGCCCCTGTAGCACTTGACAAGGATGGTATTCCGCAGGAGCTGATCGACAGGGAACTTGAGGTCGGTAAGGATCAGGCACGCCAGGAAGGCAAACCGGAAGATCTGGTTGAGAAAATTGCCATGGGCAAACTCAATAAGTACTACAAGGAAAGCACCCTGATCAATCAGGAGTTCATTAAGGACAGCAAAAAGACTGTGGGGCAAATGCTCCAGGCTGCCGACAAGGAACTCAAGGTGGTTGAATTTAAGCGTTTGTCGCTGGTGTAACCAGTGTTCCGCGCAACTGTCCCTTTACGACAATATCATACAGTGCACCCTTCTCATTGACGTTGAAAACGATAATGGGGAGGGTGTTTTCTTTGCATAATGCGAAGGCCGTGGAGTCCATTACCTTCAGGTTTTTTTCCAGGGCTTCGTTGTAGGTGAGTGTTTCGTACCGGACGGCGTTTTTGTCCTGTTCCGGATCAGCCGAATATATTCCGTCTACCCTGGTGCCCTTGAGGAAAACATCTGCCTGAACTTCGAGTGCACGCAGGGCTGCCGCCGAATCGGTGGTAAAGAAGGGGTTGCCTGTTCCTCCTGCAATGATTACCACAAACCCATCCGACAAAAGGCTCAGGGCTTTGTTGCGGCTCATTTTTTCACACATGGTTTCGACCGGCACCCCTGATAATACTTTGGCTTTGACACCCATGCCTTCAAGGGCTGATTGCAGCGCCATGCAGTTGATGATGGTGGCCAGCATGCCCATCTGATCGCCGTGTACACGATCTACTCCGCTGGCAACGCCCTGTAGCCCGCGGAAGATATTTCCCCCCCCGAGCACAACGGTTGTTTCTATCCCCTGGTCAGTCAGTTCCCTGATATCTTTGGCGTAACTGTTCAGGGCTTCAGCATCAATACCCAGTTTTTTCGGGCCTGCCAGAGATTCACCGCTGAGCTTCAACATGATTCTTTTGTATGGTGCCATGATAGTATGCTTTTGCAGGGGATGTGTCCCTGGTTTCTGGTTTAACTGTCGCTGGTTTGGCCTGTGACGATACCTCAATGGTGTTGACACTGATCCCGTCCAGACCGGCATCGAAATCGAACAGCTTGCTTCGACACCCGGGTACCGGAAGTCAGCCACTGTTCCCTGCAAATTTATAACTATTCGTGGAATTACCTCCACCTTCCACCTTCTACCTTCCACCATCTACCTTCCATCATCTATCTTCCACCATCTACCTTCCATCATCTACCTTCCACCTTCTATCTTCCACATTATTTATTAAATTTGTCTGTACGAACCAAAAATGTTGCAACATGAATGAAGATCTTGATTTTTTATTAGCCGAGGCGGAGGAAAAGATGGGCAGAACCATATCTCACCTTGAAAAGGAACTGGTAAAGATCCGCGCAGGGAAGGCAAACCCGCAAATGCTGGATAGTGTGGTTGTTGATTATTACGGCGTACCCACTAAGTTGGCCCAAATGTCAAACGTCAATACCCCGGACCCGCGGAATATTCTGGTACAGCCATGGGAAAAAAATATGCTGGAGCCCATTGAAAAAGCCATTCAGGCCGCAAACCTGGGCTTCAATCCGCAGAACGACGGTACACTTATCCGCATTACCGTTCCTCCCTTGACCGAAGAAAGGCGCAAGGAGCTGGTGAAAAAGGTTAAAAGTGAAGCGGAAAATTCAAAAGTGAGCATCCGCAACATTCGGCGGGAAGTGCTTGATGCCGCCAAAAAGCTTGAAAAAGAGGGTGTTCCGGAGGATGAAATAAAGGTTTTTGAAAACAACATACAGGACCTGACCAATAAATTTACAGAACAGGTGGATAAAATGGTGGAAGGCAAAGAGGCCGATATCATGACCATTTGATCCTGTCCTGCATGAAAATAAATGATCTTTCTTTGCTCCCGCGTGCGAAGTACTGTAAAATATTGGCTGACTGATGACGGTCTTTATCCAGTTGATGTTTCAGGTCTGCCAGTGAGCTGAAACGCATTTCGTCCCGGATTCTTCCAAGGAATGTAAAGGTGGCGTATTCTCCGTAAATGTCATCGTTGAAGTTAAACAAATGAGCTTCAATGGTCACATTTTCGGCATCAATGGTTGGCCTGATCCCGATGTTGATCATGCTGTAATGCCAGTCGCCGGCAACATTGACCATTCCGGCGTAAGCGCCCTGCCCCGGCAGTACTTTTGAGTGATCGGTAAGCCGAAGGTTGGCGGTAGGGTAACCCAATGTTCTGCCGATTTTGTTTCCTTCTACCACATAACCGCTTAGGGGATAGGCAAAGCCCATTTCCCGGGCTGCTTCCGTCAATGCCCCGGACTCTACCAGGCCGGTCAATTGCTGTAGTTTTTTATTTCCCGGATCCGTTTCTGCAAAGGACTGATCTGTTTGTTGCAGGAAATGGCTGTCGGCCTTGGCAGTTTCTTTAAACAATTTTTTGAACGCGGTCTGTGACCACAAATCGGCTCCGGGCAGGAGACAACCTCCTTTTTTCTTTAGCAATTCCGGATTTACGGGCCATTCAAGGGTCTTGTGCCTGGCATCCCGGGGCAACCTCCAGGGCAGGATGTGATGATAGCCCATGTCTGTAAGCAACAGGGCACGTTCTTCGGGAGAAAGCAGCACCCGCTGACCGGCTTCAACCTTACCGCCTGAAAAATCATTGTAGCACATTACCACCAGAACCTGGGAGGGATCCTGTCCGGCTTTTTCCCTTGCGTGCGAAAGCAGCATGCGATGCTGGCTGAGCATTCCTTCAAAGCTTGAAAGGACAGTTACCCTGAAACCCTTGCTTTCGGTAAGTTGTTCTCCCTTATAGGGTATGGTAAATTGTTTCGGATCCATGGTTTAATCAATTGCCATGTGATGGCCTGATATACAATGAAACAGGATAATGAACGTTAACAGAACGGGTAAAGTTAAAAAAATATATGGGCATCTGGTTACTTTTTTCAAAGATTTGCATCTCAGATACAGATCATGCGATCGCTTTCTGTTTTCTGGATTTTAGCAATACCATATGAAAAACAAATCGTTCAATCCGGGACGGGTTTCCCAGGTAATCGGGCCGGTGGTGGATGTGACCTTTGAGGAAGCAAAGAGCCTTCCGGGCATTTATGAGGCATTGGAGGTCGTAGCCGAAAATGGCCGCACCGTTGTGCTGGAATGTCAGCAACACCTTGGGGAAGATACTGTCCGGACCATTGCCATGCACCCTACAGAAGGTCTTCCGCGTGGGGTTGAAGTGAAACGAACAGGGGGCCCGATTACGATGCCTGCCGGTGAACAGGTAATGGGTCGTTTGTTCAATGTAACCGGCGAAGCCATTGACGGACTTGGCCCGGTGGAGACTGAAAAACGCTACGATATCCACAGCGATCCCCCTGAATACAAAGAACTGCAAACCGGTGAAGAGCTTATGTTCACCGGAATTAAAGTGATTGACTTGCTGATGCCTTATCCAAAGGGAGGGAAAATTGGACTGTTTGGTGGTGCAGGTGTGGGAAAAACCATCCTGATCATGGAATTGATCCACAACATTGCCCGAAAATACAAAGGGAAAAGTGTTTTTGCGGGGGTGGGCGAACGAACCCGTGAAGGAAATGATTTGCTCCGTGAAATGATTGAGTCGGGTGTGATCGATTACGGAGATGCTTTCCGGAAATCGCTGAAGCAGGGCAAGTGGGATTTGTCGCTTGTGGATCGTGATGCTTTGGCAAATTCGCAGGCGACACTGGTGTTCGGCCAGATGAATGAACCCCCCGGTGCCCGGGCCAGGGTTGCTTTGTCAGGCCTGGCCATGGCTGAATATTTTCGTGATGGTGCAGGGGAGGAAGAAGGCAACGATACACTGTTTTTTATTGACAATATTTTCCGCTTTACCCAGGCTGGATCTGAGGTGTCGGCCTTGCTGGGACGTATGCCATCTGCGGTGGGCTACCAGCCTACCCTGGCTACAGAAATGGGATTGCTCCAGGAACGGATCACCTCCACCAAAAGGGGTTCAATTACTTCAGTGCAGGCCATTTATGTGCCTGCCGATGATTTGACTGATCCTGCACCCGCCACAACTTTTGCCCACCTGGATGCCACCACCGTGCTAAGCCGGAAAATTTTTGAGCTGGGGATCTATCCTTCGGTGGACCCCCTTGAATCTGCGTCTCGCTTGCTTTCTCCTCATATTGTGGGCGAGGAGCACTATCGTGTGGCCAGTGATGTGAAAAGTATTTTACAGCGTTATAGAGACCTTCAGGATATCATTGCCATTCTTGGTATTGATGAACTTTCAGAAGAAGATCAAGTGGTGGTAAAGCGTGCGCGCAGGGTGCAGCGGTTTCTCAGTCAGCCGTTTTTCGTTGCCGGGCAATATACGGGTATCCCGGGCCGGTTTGTGCCTCTTGAAGAAACGCTGGAAGGGTTTTCAGTAATTCTGAATGGCGACATGGACGACTACCCTGAGCATGCATTTAACCTTGTGGGAAATATTCAGGAAGTCAGGGAAAAAGCCCAACAAACGAATCATAATCAGGCAGGAGATGCTTCTTGAAGTGATCAGTCCGGAAGAGATCCTCTACAGGGGTGAGGTTAGCCTGGTACAGATGCCTGGCTCTATGGGGTCTTTTGAGGTATTGGAAAACCATGCCCATATGGTGGCGCTGCTGGATGCCGGCCGCACAAAAATTATTGACGACATGAGGAATAAGATTTACCTGACTCTGGCTGCAGGTGTTGTACATGTTAAGGATAATTGCATCACCATATTAACGGAGCAATAGATCATGCAACCACTTGTCTGGCTATTGAAAACTTGTCTGGCTATTGAAAAGTAAACCCCGAAAACAAGCCTGATTTTTATTATCTTTACGGAAAAAACATAAATGTTGCAAAAACGGTGGGTGCAAAAGAATGACGAGAATGAAGAACTCGTTCAGGATCTTGCCACCACACTGAATATAGATTCTGCGCTTGCCCGGCTACTGGTTCAGCGAGGCATATCCACTTTTGGAGAGGCGCGTGACTTTTTTCGGCCCTCGTTTGATAAACTGCATGACCCATTCCTTTTGAAGGATATGGATGTGGCCATTGAACGCATTGAAAAGGCTTTGGAAAAAGGTGAGCGTATATTGGTTTATGGGGATTATGATGTGGATGGAACCACTGCTGTTGCCCTGGTATACAGTTTTCTCAGGGAGTTTTATTCAAATCTGGATTACTATATTCCTGACCGCTATAAAGAGGGGTATGGGATATCCAGGCAAAGCATTGAGTATGCCAGAGAAACAGGAGTCGGACTGATCATTTCGCTTGATTGCGGGATTAAGGCGCATAACCAGGTTGGTTATGCCGCGGAAAATGGGATTGATTTCATTGTGGTGGACCACCACAGACCGGGTGATGAACCTCTTCGGGCTACTGCGGTAGTGGACCCCAAACAGCCCGAATGCGGGTATCCTTATAAAGATCTTTCAGGATGCGGGCTGGGGTTTAAGCTGGCACAGGCCTACTATCAGAAAAAGGGGCTTCCCTTTGAACGTTTGGAGAAATACCTGGATTTGGTGGTGGTTAGTATTGCTGCTGATGTGGTGCCCATTACGGGTGAGAACCGTGTACTTGCTTATTATGGTTTGAAGCAGCTGAACTTTCAACCCAGGGCCGGGCTGGAATCTATTTTGTTTTATAGCAACGTGTTCCGCAAATCCGAACCAGACCACCTGACCGCATTTACCCGCGAGATTGGTGTGGGTGACCTGATGTTTCTGATTGGTCCTAAGATCAATGCAGCAGGACGGATCAAAACCGGGAAAAAAGCAGTTGATCTTCTCATTTGCAAAAAGATGGGGGAAACCCATGAGTTGAGTGAAGATATCAATGACCAGAACACGGAGCGGCGCAGCCTTGATACGGAGATCACCCGTCAGGCCCTGCAGCGAATTTCCCGTGACCCTGAACTTCGTAACAGTAAGGCTACTGTTTTGTATGATCCTGACTGGCATAAAGGCGTGATCGGGATTGTGGCTTCAAGGCTTATTGAGACCTATTACCGCCCTACCATCGTCTTGACAGCTTCCAATGGTATGATCACTGGTTCGGCCCGTTCTGTTAAGGATTTTGATGTATATGATGCCATTGATGCCTGCAGTGACATCCTGGAGCATTTTGGCGGCCATAAATATGCTGCCGGCCTTAGTTTGCGCCCGGAAAACCTGAACAAGTTTAAAGAACGCTTCCTGGAGGTTGTGGAAAGTACCATTACGGATGACCTGTTGATTCCGCAGATTGAGGTACATGCTGACATTCGTCTGGATGCCATTGCGGGAAAGTTTTTCCGGGTTTTGAAACAATTTGCCCCTTTTGGTCCCGGAAACCCCAATCCGGTTTTTGTATCGCGCCGTTGCAGCACGCATGGAGCTGTGAAGGTAGTGGGAAACAAACACCTGAAGTTTAAGGTTGCACAAGGCAACAGCAATTGCGGGCTCCCTGCAATTGCCTTTCAGCAGGGGCGTCATTTTGGGAAAATGCAGTCCGGTAAACTCTTTGACCTGGTTTACCAGGTGGAGGAAAATGAATGGAACGGTCAGGTTAATATGCAGCTGAACGTCAAGGACATCAAGTTTTATGATGATTAGAACGCGTAAGACACCTCCCGGTGCACGTTGAAGGGGTCACACATTACTGACGCAGGAGACGTACACCGTTTCTTATGACCCCGAAGGGGTCACATGTTACTATGGGAAAGAAGTATTATACTGTATGGCGCGGCAACCAAACCGGAGTCTTCGACAGCTGGGACAAATGCCGCAAGGCGGTAGAAGGCTACCAGGGGGCCATCTACAGATCCTTCCCCGAAAAGGAGCAGGCCTGGAAGGCATTTGACGGCAATTATGCCGATTATATCGGGAACAACAGAAAACATGTGAGCAAGCTTTCACCCGAAGAGTTGAAAGCCATTGGCGATCCTGATCCCAATAGTATTTCCGTTGATGCGGCATGCAATAGTGTGACCGGTCAGATGGAATACCAGGGGGTGGAAACCCAGAGCGGGGCACGGTTGTTTAAAATGGGACCGTTCCCGAAAGGATCCAATAATATCGGGGAATTCCTCGCCATTGTTCATGCCCTTGCCTGGTGCAAGCAGCATGACATTCACCTGCCCATATACACTGACTCCATGACTGCCATGGCCTGGGTCCGGAATAAGAAAGCACGCACC
The DNA here is from genome assembly GCA_003554665.1 of Bacteroidales bacterium. Next base: position 9,177 of record PWGY01000177.1, read on the forward strand.
AAAGTAAGCCAGAATGCTGAAAACCGGGAATTGTTTGAGCTGATACGCCGTGCAGAAAACTGGCTAAAAAACAACACATGGGACAACGAGATCCGGAAATGGGAAACTGAAGCCTGGGGAGAAATTCCTGCTGACTTCGGCCGCAAATAACCGGTTTTCACACAGATACCTGTCGTCACACAAATACCGATCTTCACACAAATACCGATCTTCACGCAAGCAACTGGCTTTCATGCCAAAAACAGGCCTTTGCACAAGCCGATCCCGGTGGAGGGTCACAGCTCACACCACTCGTCCCATCCCACGGGGACATTATGTATTAATGGAAAGAGCCGCGTTTAAACACCAGCTAAAAGTCACCAGATCAATTATTCCTGTTCCCTTATGGAGTCCCACCCCTGGGCGGTAATTTTTACCAGCTGGCCGGAGCTTGTGAACAGGTTTGCTCCCTGTTCGGCCTCGGTGATGTGGCCAATGGGCTGAATTTCCTCCATATCTTTGACCTTGTCATAATCGTTCTGGCTGATTGTGAACAGCAGTTCATAATCTTCACCTCCGCTAAGGGCGCAGGTGGTGGGGTCAATGTTGAATTCATGGGCGGTTTGCGCCATTCGCTGATCCAGTGGCAACTTTTCCTCGTAAATGCTGACACCGGTCCGGGAATGTTTGCAAATGTGCAATATGTCGGAGGCAAGTCCGTCTGACACGTCGATCATTGATGTGGGCTGCACCCCGGCCTGCTGCAATAATTCGATGATGTCTTTCCTTGGCTCAGGTTTCAGTTGCCGTTCAAGAACGTAAGAGTAGTCTTTGATTTTGGGCTGCATTTGTGGATTGGCCTTGAATTCCTGTTTTTCCCGCTGAAGCACAAGCAGGCCGCAATAGGCTCCGCCCAGGTTTCCACTGACAAAAACCAGATCGTTGGGTCTGGCTCCGCTTCGGTAAACCAGCTGCTCCTTTTCTGCCTGTCCGACAGCAGTGATGCTGAGCATCAGGCCTGCCGGGCTGGTGGTTGTATCTCCACCGGCCATATCCACATTGTAGCGTTCGCAGGCCAGTTTCATCCCGGCATACAGCTCCTCCAGCGCCTCCAGTGAATACCGGCTCGAAACCGCCATGCCCACAAATACCTGTTTAGGATGGGCATTCATGGCATAAATATCTGAGAGGTTCACCGCAATGGCCTTGTAACCCAAATGTTTCAGCGGGGTGTACACCATATCAAAATGAACACCCTCTACCAGGAGATCTTTGGTGACGATGGTAGCCATGGGGCCGTTGTCAATAACGGCTGCATCATCTCCGACACCGGTAAGGGTTTCCGGGTTACGTAGTTGAATATCTTTGGTAAGGTGCTCGATAAGGCCAAATTCGCCCAGGCTGGAAATATCTGTCAGTTCCTGTGGTCTTTCCTGATCTTTTGTCATAGCTTTTGTTCTGCTTGTTTTCTTGTCTATAAATCTTTATTCCCTGGTTTGTGATGATCCGGTTCGCCGGGTCGCTTGTCTGACTGAATCCTTACAGATTCATCGTGAAGGAGCTGCAAAAAATTCTCCAAAAAATCCGGATTCAGCCCCAGGCTTGCTCCTTTTTGCCGGCGGTCGGAAAAAAGGTCTTTCAGCCTGCCGGGCTGAACAATATCTTCATTCTTTCGTTTTTTCAGCTCTCCGATTTGTCGTGATAGTTGCATGCGGTGTGCAAGCATGGCCAGAAGTTCATGGTCATTTTCGTCAATATGCCGCCTTAAATCGTCCAGGGTTTCCGCCATTTGTTGCCGGGGCGGAATGGCCGCAAGACGTGAGAGCATATCATCCATAACCTTTGGCGTGATCTGCTGTTCCGGGTCTGTAAGGGCCTTTTCGGGATGATGGTGTACTTCGATCATCAACCCGTTCATTGAGAGGGTCAGTGCCTGCTTTGCTATTTCTTCCAGCAATGCTGCGTTACCTGAGATATGACTGGGGTCACAAATCAGTGGCAGGTCAGGGACTTCCCGGCGAAGCTCCATGGGGATTTCCCATAATGGAATGTTGCGGTACACACTTGGCTGATGTGTCTTGAACCCCCGGTGAATGGCAATGAGCTTGGTTGAGCCTGCCATGTGGATTCGTTCAATGGCTCCGATCCAAAGCCGGAGATCCGGGCTCACCGGGTTCTTGATCATCACAGGAATTCCTGTTCCGCTGATTGCATCAGCAATTTCCTGTACCATAAATGGGTTTACGGTGGTGCGGGCACCGAGCCATATAATGTCCGCTTCATGTTCGAGGCACTGGATGGCATGGTCGGGCCTGGCCACTTCTACCGCAATTCGAAGACCTGTATCCCTGCGAATTTTTTTCAGCCATCCGAAGGCTTCAATGCCTATCCCTTCAAACTGTCCGGGTCGGGAACGGGGTTTCCAAACGCCTGCCCGTAATACAGGTACGTGGCCGGTTTTAACAATGCCCCATGCGGTTTTTTCCAGCTGACTCTGGCTTTCAATACTGCAGGGGCCGGCAATATATAAGTGGTTGCCGCGCAGCGGGAGCCATTCAGAAAATGGTGATATGTCAGTAGAAAAAGCGACCGGCATTGGCTTTTTGTGCAAAGGTAGCAAAAAAGATCTGTCAGCTTGTGGTTGTAACTTGCTGTTTTAACTAATTATGCAGTATATACAGGCGGATATTTTGTATTTTTGCAGAAGAAAAAACAACCCGCATGGACATTCAGGGGATACATCATAAAATATGTCAGTATCAGCGTGATGGGAAGCGGCTGTTTGCGACTTCCAGTTTTCAAACCAACAGCATAACCCTGTTGCATGTACTGAGCCGTATTGACAAACGTATTCCGGTTTATTTTATTAATACCGGGTTTCATTTTCCTGAAACGATTTCCTATAAAGAGGAAATAACGCGTTTGTTGGGTATCAACGTGATTGATCTTTTTTCTCATGTGCCCAAAGTGATGCAGACCAATGCCTCCGGTGACTTGTTGTTTACTTTTGACCCGGACTATTGCTGTTACCTGAATAAGGTGCAACCTGTTGAGAAACTGATACCACAATTTGATGTGTGGATCAATGGTGTGCGGGCAGCTCAGAATCATATTCGTAAAGGGTTCAGGGAGGAACAAAAAACCCGGGACAATATTTTGCGTTACCATCCTTTGCTCGACTGGAGCGATGAGGATGTTATGGCTTATATGAAGCATTATGACTTGCCTGTTCATCCCCTGGAGGCCAGGGGGTATAAGAGTATTGGCTGTGAGCCATGCACCCGTCCTGCGAATGGAAACAACTCACGTGACGGCCGTTGGGCCGGGATGAAAAAAACTGAGTGCGGGTTGCATTTGGAGGGGAGAAGGTAGAAGTTAGAGGGTGGAATCTCGAAGAAAGCGGTTGGAAGCTGGAAGAAAAAAGTTTGAAGGTAGAAAGTAGAGGTCAGATGGTAGATATGGATTCCGAAGGCACCAAATATTACTGACACATGAATGTACTGATTACGGGAGGTGCCGGATACATCGGCAATGAACTGGTCTTCGAGCTGGTAAAGGATCCGGCTGTGGAGCAAGTGATTGTATATGACAACCTGAGCAGAAAAAATTACAATCTTTTTTTGGATACCCGTTACGAACCGCGTAAGGTGAGTTTTGTGTCGGGGGAACTGCTTGATACCCGGCGGCTGCGTCAGGTACTACGGAATATTGATGTGGTTTATCATTTGGCAGCAAAGGTGTCAACGCCACTGGCCACTGAAAACTCTCACCTGTTTGAGCAGATCAACCATTGGGGAACGGCGGAGCTGGTTTATGCCGTGGAGGAGAGTCCGGTGAAAAAATTTGTTTACCTGAGTACCACTTCTGTTTATGGGGCTTCCGAACATGTGTCGGACATCAATACTCCTCCGGATCCCAAAACCTTTTATGGCAGCAGTAAGCTTCGGGGCGAATCACATGTGGAGCGATTGTTTGATAAGATGGAAGCCTGGATTATCCGCTGCGGAAATGTATACGGGTATAGCCCGAGTGTTCGTTTTGACGCCGTCATTAATCGATTCATGTTTGAAGCCAACTTTAACAGACGCTTCCAGATCACAGGTAATGGAAAGCAGAAGCGGGCTTTTATTCATGTGGATAAAGTGGTGAATATGCTGTCTAACCTGCTGCATGAGGATTTGCCATCAGGCAGGTACAATTTCAGTGAGCACAATATTTCCATTGAGCATATTGCCAATATCATTAAAGAGATTTATCCTGACACTGATATGATCTTTGTGAATCAGCATCTTGTGATGCGTGAGATCAAGGTAAAGGCTGATGATCGTATCATGTCGCTGGTGAAGTTGCCGGAGATCTCCTTCAAAGAAGAGCTGCAGCGTTTTAAAGAGAAGTTTTCCTTTAATTAACATGCGACCCCGCCGGGGTCGAAAGGGTATTTAGCGCCTCCTGTGTCAGTAACGTGTGATCCCTTCGGGATCGGTGCATAGGTTGTTGCCTCCGGGTCAGTGACGTGTGATCTCTTCGGGATCGCGGCCGTTGGTGTTCGTGCCCGGGGTTAGTGACGTGAGATCCCTTCGGGATCAGGACGCTACATTAGGGTGAACCGGAGGCTGAAACCGCCATGGGTATTGGTGTTGGGGAACTGGTCTGATACCTTGGGCGTGTTGATGGTCCGGTCGAAGAACAGCCGGAAATTAACCCGGCTGCTTAGCTGGTATTCTGCAGAGGTGTTGATGGCAACAGTGCGGCTTCCGGAAGAGATCACGTCGGTTTCTTCCAGTAGTTTTCTCAGAATGGTTCTGCTATCTCGCATGGAAAGGTCAAGACGCAGTACCAGGTCGCTTTGCATACGTTGGGTGGTGCCGCCGGTGGAAATGTTGAATGCCAGATCCTGGAAGCGATAACCTGCCCCTACAATGAACTCGCTGCGATAGTTATCGGTTACCTGGTTATTGGCAAAACTCAGGCTGATATCTCTGGAGCGGCGGTATTCAAAACGTGTCATCAGGTTATTTACAAACGTTACGTCAATGTTGATCAATGGGTTGAATTGTTCACTGATCGATACCTGGGAAACTTCGTGTTCCGGTATGAAGTTTCCGGTAGATGCTTCCCTCGCAGACTGGTAGCCGTCAAATTCCCTGTAACGCAGGTCAGACTGGAAGTTGGCCATGGTGAAGCTGCTCTGGTATCCGTGGCCGATGGTGAATGACTGAAATATCTGTTGCAGGGCTGGTATTCTGGAAAGGCCATCATAGGTGAGTCTCCAGTTGGGCATGGGGATTTTCAGAAATGGATTCAGGCTGACATCTGTGGGGTCAATTCCTGCATATGCTGCCATAAAAGCCGGAATCAATACATCCTGTGAAGTGGGTCCGTACCCTTCAGGAAATCCTGTGGTGTCATTCACGGCTCCGTCCCAGTTGGGGTTTCTGCCCGCTAACCGCATGGCTACGTCCAGGCGATGTTGCTTGAAATTTTCAAAGTTGTCGGAGGTGTATAATTGGCTGTCAACTGATTCAAAAGTGGTTCGGAGTGCCAGGAAAGAAATGCTGAAATTGCCTCTTTCCATGGGGTTGAATGAGCCAAAATTGCCCAGGCTGTCGGCTTTGAAATAGGCGGTATTCGTTCGTGACTCCCTTCGCTCTGCAGAAAATTCAATCTGCAGATGCCTGATGGGCTCCACCTGCGACCGGGCCGTAATCTGTTGGTTGTAACTTTCGCTGTAAGGGGTGTTCAGGTTGGGGTCATCTGTAATCCAGCCTTCTCCGGCCGCTTCTGCCCTGATATCGCGCTGACTCCCGAAAATGAAGCCTGTGCCGGGTGCCATTAAATCCCAGTCCTGACCCAGAATTGAAGGGCTCGGGGTAAACCCGGGCAGGTGAGTACCCCGGCTTTCAGAGTAGGTCAGTGAGATGTTGCGGACTCCCATAAGGGTTCGCAGTGCCGTTTGGAGCATCACCCGGCCCATACCTGGTTCATCATCGCTGTCATCAGTTTCGCCCGGCGGGCGTGGCCCTCCCCGTTGTGTGCCTCCTCCGCTATTCTGGTTGATTTGCCGTAAGAAGTCAATTTTATTGTACAGATTGACCAGATTTCCCCTGGCGTTGAGGCGAATATTCTGCGTGTTTTCAATTGTATTACCCAGTTCCTTGGCAGAAAGGGGCGCGCCAATCCAGTCAAAATCAGCAGCATAACTGGCATTTGCATTGATCCAGTCGAGCAATGGTAGTTTGTCGGTCGGAATATTGTATGAAAGGTTTGTTCGGTGGGTATAAAAAGTAGGTCTCCCAAGGTTCTTGATGTTGCGCCAGATAGAGTCTCTCTTTTGCTGATAGTCGTCACGGTCGGGGTCTATGGCACCGGTCGGTTCGTCAATGCGAGCCTGCATGGTGGCCGAGAATTCCAGCCGCAGGGCACGTGTCAGATCCCATCGCATATCATAAATGCGATCCCAGTCGAACGATTTAACATAGTTGGGTTCCATCACCACCACTCCGGCACTCTTGCCCCGCATTAGTGATTCGGCATATCCCCGGTCCATGGTTGTCCTGAAAGACACTGACCGGGGTTTGTAATGGAAATTGAAATCACGGATCAGCGAAAGAAAGTCGTGTTGAAAAACAGACACATTCGAAAACGGGGTCACATTGGTCGGGCTGCTGCTGTAGTTATACCCCATTGCCCCGCGCCAGTGGCGCTGTCTGTCAAATTCAATGTCGATGTTTCGTGCATAAACTTCTGTGTAGGCGTATGAAAAGTCAAAGTTTTGCGGGTTATAGAAACTTGGTTCACTGCCCAGGCCAGTGATGGAAACATTGGTGAAATTGATGCTTTTTCGTCTTACCAGATCCTGTGACAGCCTCCTGACTGAATCACGCTCGGCCTCGGTTTCGTAAGAGGCAAGGTCATCTTCAAAAAGGAGGTCGGGGTTCATCGGGTTGTACAGGGGGTTGCTGACCGATTCGGAATAGCTGAAGTGCATGGGAATTCGCAGACCCAGATCGTCCGGGAATAAGCGGCCAAGTTCCAGGTTGGTGGCGATATCGTAATTGATGATCTCTTCCTGTTGCCGTTCGCCAACTCTTTCTTCGATGCCTCCAAATCCTGCAGTACTCATATACCCTGCAAGGGTCAGGTTGCCCAGATCAGCCAGGCTGGCGTCTACCCGGGCATTGGCTGCCCATCCTCCTTCGTTGTTGAAATCATACAGCCGTAGCTCGTTTACCCATACTTCGGCCGATTTTGGCAGGCCATCGTTGTCTTCCGTTCGTTGAGTTCTTCTGGGGTTCCGGATCCCGATCATGATCACCTGGATATTGGAAAGGGTCGGGTTCCCTATAATGGTCATGGTATTGTCTCCGTCTTGCTGGCGGAATGGGCGGGTAACTGAGACCCCTGATTCTGATTCACGGGAGAGCTCATTCCGTTCCAGTTTCATGTCGGTGAGTTTTTCAAACTCGATGTCGAAATTGTTCTCCTCCGGCCATATCACTTCCGGATTAAAGGTTCTGGGATGCCAGGGGGTAAGCTTGAGTGGTACCTCGTATTCATAATAGTTGCTGGTAAAGTCGGATCCCAGTCGAATGAATACGGTCAGATCGTCATCACGGAGGTCTGCGTTTTCTGTCAAAGCCTCGGCGTGGGCAAACATTTTAAGACGGTGGTATTGTCTGACATCCAGGTTGGTTGTTTTGTATACGGCCCTCGCATCGACGTCTTCCAGCTCAGACACCCGCATAGCAAGCGACTGCTCATTGCGCTGATGCATGGTGGTGGTGCCCAGATCCTGTTCTCTTTCAATCCCTGGTGGCAATACGTAGGGGATTGGGAACCGCTGACCATTTTCTTCGATGTTTACCGTAAAAACTTCAAAGCTGGTTTCTTCGTTGTTGCCCGGCACGTATTCGCCTGGTTCGGTCAGTTCCCTGTCATAGGTGCGCCAGTCTCCCCTGATCAGTTCAAGCGTGGCAAACCGGCAAACAATGGGTTCTTCAAAATCCTTGAAGAACATGCGCATAAAGCGGATGGAAGTGAAATCCTCGATTTCTCCGATTACCTGGCGATCGGGGTCACGCAAAGGCACCTTGAACTGATACCAACGTACTGTTTCCACTTCGTTGTTTGCCAGCCGAACGGTGGCTTCCATGACGTCAGTGATATAGTTTTCTCCGGGTTGCATGTCTTCCGGTCGTAAACTGATGCGATACTGAAAGTACCGCTCCGACTCATTGAGGGTTCCGTCCTGGTTGATATCTTCGGTGTTTGGCCGGTTGGTGGCCGAAGTGGGGTAAGGCTCCGGTGATTGCTCAGCTGTCGGGCTATTCCCTTCAAGGCCGTTATATCTCTTGTACCGGTCCAGTATGCTTACCTCTTCTGCATCAAGATCGGACCCCCTGTAATACTGATAGTTATCGGCTGACGGGTCTTCCCATGCCTGCTGGTAAGCTTCAGAGTTGGTCCCATACATATCGGCGAGCACCTGCAGGAAATTTTCATTGAAAAAGGTTCGCTCATCTTCGGTTCGGAGTCCGTCCAGCCCCACATCCTGAAACTCCCTGGATTCGGGGTTGTTGTCAAAGGCGTTTGTCATGTCCTGGACAGTGGGAACCCGTCCCCACATTGTGGTGTCTACGTTTGTTACCGTTTCATCAACCGGCAGTCCGTTTTCAAAACTTTTCCGTCCGTCCCGAAGCACATCCTCTGATACATCGCCCAAATTAATGTAAAGGTCACCTCCGCTGTGATCCTCATCATACACAAATGGATCCATCATCCAAAACTCCACGTATTCTACGTTTGCGGCTTCAAAGTCGGTTGTGGGAAGTCCGCGCATGATTCCGCCCCAACGTGTTTCCGGATCGGCCAGTGTTCCATCCTGCTCCATGCCGCTGCTGTATGTCGATGGGGCTGCATCATAATTGTAGGGTCCTCTCTCCTGTGGATAATAAGCCATGTTAAGAACCGGGATGGGAGAGGGAATGCCTGTGGGGCTCTCTTTATTCGGCCAGATTTCGGTTTCCAGCACCTCGCGGACAAAGTGGTTGGAACGCTGATCCGGGTCGTTGCGAATGTGGGATGGGGTGAGGTTGTTGTTTCTGGTGAACAAAGGGTCTATCACGTACCAGGCGAGACTGGCCACATTATAGCGGAAAGCCAGATCGGTGCCTGGTGCACCTTCCGGGAACATTCCGGGGCTGGTCTGGTGCTGGGGGGTGCTGGCGATGTGCCAGCGCTGAACGTTTTTCAGGTCAATGGCTGATTTGCTGCCTTCAAAATCATCAATGTAAGAGGTTCCCGCCCCCCCGATATGGCGTGAGTGACCCGGGATGAGGTGGGCGAACTCTCCGTTGAATGTGATGCGGGACGGGGTGTCGGTGCTGTAGAACGGAAGGCGGTCGAGCAGCCGGGTTATCTGCATTGTTTCAAGCGAGTAAGTGGTGTTCAGCCCCCAAATGGTGTTGGCAATGGGCTCGTCTCCGAAACTGGCTTTTTGGGTCAGCGGCCGCTCAGAAAGGCGCATGACGGTGCCTCCGACAGTAAAGTTGTCGCTGATGCGGTGATCCACGTGGGTACCCATCATGGTTTTGGTCTGAAGGTCAAAAAGGTCAGAGCTTTCAAGGGAAATCCGGATTGGCGTTCCCGAGTTTAACACCCCTTCGTTCAGGATTCTTACCCTCCCCAATGAGTAATCTACCGAGAAGTCAACTCCTTCCTCCAGCGGCACGCCCCCGGCGGTAACCACCACCGATCCCTGGGGGATGTTCATGGCGTTAAGGGATATCTCGGCCCCGGACTCCGACTGGAAGCTGCCTTCCAGCAACCATCGGTTTTTTTCCGGAACCTGTCTGGCACGGTATTTTGTTGTGGTATAAAGAGAATCAAACGCATATTTGTCGCCCAGGTTTTCATCTTCCAGCTTCTTGCGCAAATGTTCTCCAAAGGGTTCCACTACGGGGAAATAAATACGCCCGTTTTCTGAATCGATGGTACCCCCGCGGGTTGGGGCATTGTCAATAAAGTCAAAAACACCGTCAGGCACCGGGTCAAGTTGAGTATTGAGGCGATCCAGTCCCATGACCCGGATCAGCGGCTGGCCGTCTACCGGTCCTTCATCAAGGTAGCCCATGGGAACACCCTGCTCCTCGCTTTCATAGAGGATGTTAAGGCGGAACTGGTCACTGCTGATCTGTTGGGAGCCAAGGCTGTACACGTTTTTCATCATCAAATCCCACATGGGAATGCGGGTATTGACAGAGGTGCTTTTGAGCATCTTGACGATCAAGCCGTCGGGGGCACTCACCTGATTGGAGAATTCACCCACCTGGTAGGTGGTGGTGTCGCCGATCAGGGTGTACTGGAAAGCCACAGCCAAAACCTGGTCGGGGTTAATGGTGCGATTCAGTGATATGAATCCCAGCTTGGGGTTGAAAGTGTATTCGTTGCTTCTGAGCCGCCGGGCATTCTCCACGTTCTCATAATCCCTGCCTGAGGTAAATCCCTGTCCCTGAAGGTGACTGTTTACCTGACTGATATTCCGGATGGGAGAATCTTCCATGGACTCATAAAGGGTGTTGCTCTGATTGTCTGGAGCGGGCCGGTTCCGGCTGTCGACCGATGAATGATGGGGATCGTTTTCCCCCAGATCGGCAAAGGCCACGATGTTGCGGTTGTCGTCGGTGGCTGCCCCCACATTTGTTACCCATACCTCAATCCGGGTAATCTCAATATTGGAACTGATGGTGGGAAGTGTGGACAGGGATTCGTCGTAGTTGTCACGAAAATACTGGGCCAGAAAAAAATGGCGGTTCTCCTCGTACTCATCTGCCCTGATCTTGAAATCTTTCCGTTGCGCCCCCCCCGAAACTTCAATGCTGGATGACTGTGTCTTTTGCTGTGAAAAAACACTGGTAACGCGTGTGTTCCCGAAGCGCAGCTGGGTTTTGAACCCGAAAAGCCCCTGTGTTCCGCGGATCAGTGACCCCGGCAGGGGAAGGGTTACATCTCCGGCTTCCACCAGCTGGACGATCTCATCTTCCGTTCCCCTGTACTCCAACTTCATCTTGTTTTCAAAATCAAACGCAGACTCGGTGTTGTAATTGGCTCCCAGATTGATCTTGGTGCCAATCTCTGCTTCAAGGGCGAGCTGAATTTTCTGCTGAAAGTCAAAATTGGTGGTACGACGTCGCTGCTCGTCGAGGGCAGGGTCTTCACGGTAATTCGACATCACACCAAAAACCAGTTCAGCAGACCCGGACGGGCGGATGTCGATGGTGCTTCCCCCGAATATCCTGTCAAAAAATTCTCCGCCCACGTGAATTTCAGGGATCAGCCCGTCACGCCTCTCAAAATCCTGGGGGGCGGATCGTTCACGCCAGTAACGCTGAAGTCCGCGGTTCAGGTCGTAATCCATGTATTCGTCAAAAGTCAGAAAGTGGGGGCGGCCGATCACCATGTCGCCCACGCGACGGGTTTTGACGTAGTAACCCGTGGCCGGATCGTACTCAAAATGGGTGGTAACGGGTTTTGGGTTGGTCAGTGAAAGGCCGGAAACGGGAAAACGCTCCAGGTCAAGAAATACAGCGCTTTCCATTGGGAAACCCGTGGTCTGAACGGGTGTCCGTAGGGTGTCCGGGTTTGCCACATCCTGACCGGCGGTGGCATGTACCGGTAGCAGGGCAAAAATACTGATGATGCAGAAAACAGGGTAACAAAGAAAAATTCGCCTTAATCGCACCGGCACAATCGTTTAAAAATCGGATCAGAAACTTTTTAACGCCTCCTTCACAAGAAATTCTGCACTTATGGCCGTGTCTGTGTGTTTTTTAAGGATGGCTGCAATGGCTTTTTGGGCTGCACCTTTTGTGAACCCCAACATTACTAATGCAGATAACGCTTCCTGCTGAATTGTATTGTCTGTAAAGCTTAAATTTTCTGGCTTGAGCATGCCCTCTTTCTCCAGCCTGTCTTTGAGGTCAACGATGATCCGCTGGGCCGATTTGGCACCAATCCCTTTAAGCGACTGTAGTGCATTGACATTGTTGCTGACAATGGCTTCCCGGATATCTGCGGGGGTCATGGACGAAAGAATCATCCTGGCTGTATTGGGTCCAACTCCGCTGACAGAAATTAGATGACTGAACAACTCCCTTTCCTGTTTGTCTGCAAAACCGTAAAGCATATGGGCATCTTCGCGGATCACCTGAAGGGTGTGTATGCGCACTTCTCCCGACTCCGGCAGGGCATTGAAAGTGTACAGGCTGATGTGAACCAGGTATCCGACTCCCTGGCAATTCAACACCACAAAGGCCGGATTTTTCTCTTCGATGGTTCCCTGGATGAAAGATATCATGTTATCGTTATCAGGTACTTGTTTCGTTGATGTTGCCTGCCGGTTCAGCCTGCAAACAGCCGCGGAACTGGTTCACGGCCCTTCCGCCGGTTCAGCCTGCAAATAGCCGCGGGGCCGTTTCATGACCCTTTCACCGGTTGGCAGGGCAAACAACCGCGGAACTGCCCAAAATCCTGACAGTAAACCGCCCTTTTGCTTTACATGGAAAGCTTTCCGTCAGTTTGTTGGGCAAAAGTAATAAATGATTTGACTTTTTCCCATACAATTGAAACGGACCTGAAAGAAATCTGTTGCTTTTTCCGGAATCTGAATACCGCTACCCGGTCACCTGTTTGATGGCTGCTTCCATGGCTTCATTCAGCATTTCCTGAGGTGGCTTCTGGATGAAACCGTTGTCAATCAGAGATTGGGTGGTGTCCCGGGCCTGCCCGATGTCTTTTTGGGCCAGGTCGTAGGCTTCCTGCCAGGTCATTTCCTTACGGGCCACTCCGTCTTTGATCGCCTGCATGGCCACATCGGCGGCCTCGAAAGGAAACACTTCCGATTCACTCATTTTGGCGATGATGTCTTCGGTGTGGATGCCTCTTTTTTCGGAGAAGCGGGCAATGGCTTCTGCAGCAGCAATGGCCATGTTGTCGGTGATCTTGCTGGCACGAACCATGAGGGCTCCCTTCAGGATGCCCGGGAAGCCAATCGAGTTGTTCACCTGGTTGGGAAAGTCACCACGTCCGGTAGCCACAATGTGTGCCCCTGCTTCTTTGGCAGCGTAAGGATAGATCTCGGGAACCGGGTTGGCGCAAACAAAAACGATGGATTTATCGGCCATTTTTTCGATCCACTCTTTTTTGACCACATCAGGACCCGGTCTGGAAAGTGCAATGAGTACATCTGCATCCTGCATGGCTTCTTCCATGGTTTCCACCTTGCCGGGGTTGGTTACCTGGCAGAGCTCCCATTTGCGGTAAAAGCGTTTGTCTTCCTCAATGTCTTTCCTGCCCGTGTGCAGGGCTCCCTTTGAGTCGAACAAGATTGACCTGGCCGGGTCGCCTCCTGCGGTGTTCACGATGCGTGCAATGGTGGCATTGGATGCTCCGGCACCATAATACACAATTTTTACATCCTCCAGTTTTTTGTCAACCAGCTTCAGGGCGTTGAAAAGGCCGGCAAGGGTAACGCAGGCTGTGCCCTGGGCATCATCGTGCCACACAGGGATACTGCACTCTTCGCGAAGCACGTCCAGCACCCTGTAGCAGTTCGGCTGGGCAATGTCTTCCAGGTTGATTGCACCAAAACTATGCTGTGCCATTTTTACAAAGTCGATGATCTTTTCCGGATCGTTTTTTCCGTCGGATCCGCGGCTGTCCACACAGAGGGCGATGGCGTCAACGCCTCCAAGGTATTTCATCAAAAAAGCCTTCCCTTCCATCACACCCATCCCACCAGGAGGGGTGCAGTCGCCGTCGCCCAGCACCCGGGTGGAGTCGCTTACCACGGCTACCAGATTGCCACGACCCGACAACTCATAGGAAGTGTCGTTGTCGTCGCGGATGGTGGTTGATATTTTGGATACCCCGGGGGTGTACCAGGCATTGAACCAGTTAAACCCCATTACCGGGGCTTTCGGCAATGTTTGCATCTTGCCGTTGTAAAACCGGTGGGCCCTAACGGCGAGCTCTTTATAGAAGAGGGTTTTTACTTTTGCTTTCTGATCCTGACTGAGTGAATCGGGGATCAGTTCTTCCAGGTTGTCGAGGGTGAGGTTGAGGTGTGCCATGATGAATTGCTTTTCGTTTAACGTAAAGATATGACAATTAAACGAATGTACAATGCTTTTGGCGCAATTAATCCAGGTGATACTCCAACAGGTTACCGTTGACCGGGCAGGTTACCGTTGACCGGGACAATGAACCGTCACCGCTTATGCGGGTAAATGTAAGTTCTGCCCGGCAGTGATATGGCAAGCCCTGCAGAAGGAAAGCAGGTGTTTAATGCTGTTCGATGATCCGGAACAGTTCATCAAGCTGCGGTGTGAGGATGATCTCTGTGCGGCGGTTCTTTCTGCGGGCTTCGGGGCTGTCGTCCGGATCTACCGGGAGGTATTCACCGCGACCGGCTGCGATAAAGCGTTGCGGATCAATGTCACCGTGCTTCTGCAGGATGCGGACTATGGCTGTGGCACGCAGCACACTCAGGTCCCAGTTGTCTTTGAAGGAGGCACCCGATCTGACCGGTACGTCATCGGTGTGGCCTTCGATCATGATATTGATTTCGGGGTTTTTTTCCAGTACGGCGGCAAGTTCACGCAGGGCCTGTTCACCTTGCCGGTCAACCTGGGTGCTGCCGGTGGCAAAAAGCAGGTTTTCCTCCAGTGATACATACACTTTGCCGTTGCGGATGTCCACGGATAGTCCCTCGTCACGAAAGCCCAGAAGGGCACTGGAAACGGTGTGGCGGAGCTCTTCCACGATGGAATCCTGCCGCTGCAGGATTTCCTCAAGTTCGTTCACTCGTTGTTCCTTTTCAGCCATCTCGCTCATGGCCTGGTTCAGCTCATCTTCCCTTCGCTGAAGGTCACGCTGTGTTTCCTGCAGCCGTGCCATTACCTGCCGGGTTTCGGCGGTTTGCCCTTCTACCAGGGTTTCAGTCTGCTCCACAAACTCTTCATGCTGTTTGCGCAACCTTCTGAGGTTCTCCCCAAGGTAGGTGGTGTCCTGTTCCAGGCGTTCATTACGTCGCCGCAGTCCTGCCAGTTCGTCCTGCATCCGTTCATTGTCATCCAGACAATCCTCAAGGCGTTCTTCTGTTGCAGTATGTTGGCTGTCAAGACTTTCATAGCGGGCTTCCAGGTCGTTGAACCTGCTGGCCGGCACACAGGAAACCAATCCCATGGCAAAAATTGTCAGGGCAAAAAGGACTTTTTTCATAATTAAGGAAGTTTAGCGTACAACCTGTATTCTTTCAGTAATGACTTCATTGGCAGTGCGAACCCGGATAAAATAGATACCGGTGTGTAAGTCTCCAAGATCCAGGGTTATTTGCCTGTCGCCGGCCGAACGTTGCATTACGGTGCGCCCCACCATGTCCATTACCTGTACTTCTTCAATATTTTCAGGAGCTTCAATATTCAGTGTGCTTTGTACGGGGTTGGGGTAGATTTTTACCTGTTCCTCTGCCGAGGGCGGTGCCGGCTGATCCGTGTCCAGTGGTATGCCATGATCCTCAAACGGTTCGGTGGAGTACATCCGGTATTCCCCCGGTTCCAGGGTCAGGCTGGCATTCACATCGTCTACACTGATCTCCTCGCGTGAGAAAAATTCGTACCAGGTACCTGTTTCCTGGAAGTTCGGGTCAATCTCATCCTGTTCAATGCCAAAATTACCCAGAATTGTCACATTGTTGCTTTCATGATTCAGGTGGATGCGCTTCATGGCTCCCTCCAGCTGAAGGTCGTAATCGTCGGTGCGGAATACTTCTTCAGAAGTTTTCAGGTTGGCCATTGCGGCATATATGTCATAGAGGTTTTTCCGGCGATAGTCATCGTAATAATCCCAACGTACCGGTTTGGGATCGGTGCGGCAGCCGTCATCAATGCTTCCGTCCTGGCAATGATTGATGGAATAATCGTAACCCAGCTCACCGAATTGCCATATCATTTTCGGGCCTGGAATCGGGAAATAAAACACGGCAGCCAGCTCGGCACGCTGCAGTGCGTTGGTCAGGTCGCGTATGTTGTAATCCTCCTGGTGGTTGTTTCCGTAAGTGATGTTTTTGAACATCATCCTTTCTTCGTCGTGGCTTTCCATGTATCCGATCAGGTGGGGGTCATCCCATCCCCTCTGCTGGTAAGATACCCATTCAAAATTGCTGTCGTCGAGCCATCCCATGGAAGCTTCCTGGTAGGCATGGGAAAGATTTCCCCAGATCAGCATCCCGTATTCGGCCAGTTCCCGCTCCTCATCGTTGGCGGTAAAGTGTTCAAGGATGACATAAGCATCGGGGTTCACTTCCCAAACCTGGTCAGCAATCCGCTTGAGGTTGTCGATACGGGCCTGGTCGTAGTTCCAGCCCTGCCCCCCGGTTTGTTCGTTGGTAAACCCTTTGGTGAAATCGAAGCGGAATCCGTCAACACGGAATTCGTCCAGCCAGTACTGAACAACGCGCCGGAAAAATTCCCTGGCGTATTCGCTTTCCTGGTCAAAGGTATTGCCCCAGCACCATGGTTCATGTGGGCAGTCGGTCAGGTACCACGGGTTTTCCGGCATGGGGGCTCCCCAGTCTCCTGCATCCTCATCAAAATACATTTGCACCATGGGAGAAAGGTTAAAACTGTGGTTCAGTACAATGTCAAGCACCACGGCGATTCCCCGCTCATGGCATTCGTCAATGAATTCTTTGTAGGCCTGCCTGGTGCCATAGGCTTTGTCGGTGGCAAAATACAGGGCCGGGTTGTATCCCCAGGAAATATTTCCCTCGAACTGGTTAATGGGCATGAGCTCGATCACATTGACCCCCAGGTTCTGCAGGTAGTCAAGGGAATCCTGCACCGCCCTGATGGTTCCGGCATCGGTAAAATCACGAATCAGCAGTTCATAAATTACCATATCTTCAACTGCAGGAGGGGTAAATCCTGATGTCTGCCACTGGTATGCCGGCCTGCCGGGATGCATGATGCTTACAAGCCCTTCGGTCTTCCGTTCCGGATAGGCCTTCAGGTCCGGATAGGTGGAATCTGTGATGTACTGGTCGTTCCAGGGGTCGAGTACCTTATGGGTGTAAGGGTCAGCGAGCCGCAGTTCTCCGTCGATGTAATACTGGTAACCATATTCTTTATCCGCTTCAAGGTCTTCGAGTGTGATCCAGTAATGCGTGCCATCTGGTGTGCGGTTCATAAAATGTGTGTCGGTTACCTCCCAGTCGTTCATGTCTCCGATCAGGAACACGTATTCTTTCAGTGCCGGGGGATCATGCAGTACCAGAGTGGCGGAATGATCATCGTGGTAGTTGATGCCTGGTTTAACACCATCGGGAAGCTCGGCTACAGGTACTTCATCGCGAACGAAAATATGGGTGGTTGCGGATGCAGTTTCGTCATCGGCACCGTAGGCGATCACCTCAATTGTCTGACTGCCGGGATTATCTGCATCCCAAATGTGTGAAAGGTTGTCTTCGGTTGTGGAAGTAATATGCGTTTCGTTGATGAACAATGCCATGGAGTCGGCTTCATTGGCTGAGGCCTCCACCGGAACCTCATCATGCAGTTCAAAGACCGGCTGAAGGCCGGCAGGCGACCTCAGTGAGACTGAAAGTCCTTCTTCTGCCACTTCCACATGCAGGTCTTCGGTTTGCGGATTGCCTGTCGGGGCCCGGAATACGAAATCCATCCCGACAACCACATCCCCTTCATCTATTCCATAAAATTCATTGATGCTGGGGGTAATTTCCAGTTCATACAGATCCTCTGCAATGCGGGTGAGTTGGGGCTGCTCATTGTTGTCGCCCCAGTCGCCGATCACATATTGCCATTCACTTCCGTCTTTAAGCGTTACACCGGTATGGGTATAGACATCCCCGGTAAATCCTTCAAGGCCTCCGCCTCCCTGGGTGGCGTCAAAAGTGATCGTGACGGGCCTGCTGGCAGTGGGAAGCGCCGGTTCGGTGGTTATCTGGGCATGGGCAAGATCCGTGATCAGGGTTGTGGCCAGGCCCAGTAAAACAACGGTCAGAAAGCGTATATGTTTGGTCTTCATAGAACAGATTCGGTTTGTTGGTAAATAGGTAGTCTTTATACAAATTTACGAAATGTTTTTTCTGCACAGGCAGTTCATTGCTCCCGCCCGGGCATCAGGCTTGTGTATTTATATTTCGTAACTTTACATTAAACAAATTCTTTAGGCATACATCATAAATCATACCAAGATGATAAAAAAGGTTTTCAGGATCACCCTCAGTGTGTTGGTTATTTTGTTGATGCTGATGATTATACTCCCATACGCATTTAGGGGGGTTATCCTGGACAGGGTGAAGCACGAACTCAATGAACAACTGGATGCAGAGGTGGACTTCCGCCGCCTTCAGTTGTCTATGTTGCGCAGCTTTCCTGATGTGTCGCTGATGATTGATGAACTGACGGTAATCAATGAAGCGCCCTTTGAAGGGGATACCCTGGCTGCAATTCACAGGACTTCCGTAACGGTTGATTTGCGAAGTTTATGGGGCGATGGTTATGAGATTAAACGGATCAGGCTGGATCGGCCGGATCTGCGGCTGCGTTTTCTGGAGGATCGCAGCGCCAACTGGGACATTGTGCCTTCTCCTGAAACTGAACGTGAAGAGCCGGCCGAACCAGCTGACTTCCGGCTGGCCCTTCGCAGCGTGCAGCTTGATGATGCCCGGGTATCTTATCATGACGATGTGTTTTTAACCTATATTGATGTTATTGGGCTTTCGGGGGTTTTCCGCGGTGACCTGACCATGGATGTGACCACGCTGCGAACGCAGGATGCGGGCATCGAATCACTCAACCTCCGGTACGACCGCTTTCCCATCCTCAATGATATTAATGTGCGCCTTACAGCGGAAATGGATATGGATATGCGTGACTGGTTGTTCACTTTCCGTGACAATGAGTTTTGGCTGAATGAGCTGCCGCTTGAGTTTGACGGGACGATCGGGCTGCCTGAAGGAGGCGGTACCTCCATGGATTTCTCGTTTGCTGCTGCCCGATCCGATTTTGCATCCTTTTTGTCGCTGGTACCTGCGATGTATACCGGGGATTTTGATCAGCTTGAATCTTCCGGCACGCTTGCACTGAACGGGCATGTAAATGGCTTGCTGAAAGGGGAGCAGATACCCGGTTTTGGTTTGACGCTGGAGGTGGATGATGGGATGTTTCGTTATCCTGACCTGCCGTCGGCCGTGAGCAATGTGAAGGTTGATGCAAATATTGCCAATACCGGATCAACAATGGATGGGGTGGAGGTGAACGTGCCTGTTATACGTATGGAGCTGGGAGATAATCCTCTGGAGGCTCGTTTTGCGATGCGCACTCCGGAAAGTGATCCCTGGGTGGATATGGCGTTGCACGGCCGGCTGAACCTCGGTGAACTGGGCGGGTTTTTCCCGTTGGAGGAAGGAATGGAGTTAGGTGGCAGGCTGGAAAGCAATATGGAGGCCCGCGGATATCTTTCAGCACTGGAAAGGGGTGAATATGATGCGTTTCATGCTTCCGGCGGATTGCAGGCTGATGGTGTCAGGGCTGTTGCAGGATGGCTGACCCATCCGTTTGAGATGGAGCGTCTGGAGGCCGGGTTCAGCCCCAGTCAGTTTAACCTGACGGATTTTCGCGCAAGGATGGGCGACAGCGACCTGAGTGCCAGTGGACACATTGACAATATGCTCCATTATTTGATGGAAGGACAAATGTTGTCTGGCAGTTTTGATGTGCACTCATCGCATCTGAATCTGAACCAGCTGTTGGAAGATATGCCGGAGACTGTTCCTGATGATGAGCCCATGGAACTCACCGTGATCAGGGTGCCGGAAAATGTCAGCTTCAGCCTCAGCTCAAGGGTAGACCGTCTGCAGTTTGGAAGCATGGATTTGGCCAATGTGCACGGGGATGTTCAGGTGGTGGATCAGACTGCCCTTCTGGATCAGTTGCGGATGGATTTTCTTGGGGGTGAACTGGCTCTGAACGGCTCATACCGGACCGTGGAGGCTGATCCCGAGGTTTCTTTCGGTCTTGACTTTTCTTCTTTTGATTTTCGTGAGGCTTTCAATACGTTCAATACTGTCCGGTTGCTGGCCCCTGTCGGTGAATATGCCTCCGGAATGGTTTCAGGGCAGTTGTCAATTGATGCCCGTCTGGATGAGTCACTCCAGCCGAAACTTGAGACGCTTTCCGGAAGCGGAAATCTCCGGTCGACTTCCATGGAAGTGAATAACATTCCGGCACTTGTGGCCCTGGCTGATCGGGTGCATATGGATATGTTCAGGGAGCTGTCTTTGCGTGATCTGTTTGTGCAGTTTGCGTTTTCTGACGGGAAAGTGGAGACTGAACCGTTTGAGTTTTCTTTTGGTCAGTCGCAGGCTGTGGTGAGTGGTGCTACGTGGTTTGACCAACGTATTGATTATGTGTTGCGATTTGATATACCCAGGGAACAATTTGGATCGAGGGCGAATCAGGCATTGGATGATCTGGTAAGCCGGGCTCATGACCGGGGACTTGATGTGCGCCCTGGCGATAGGGTGCAGCTGGATGTGAAAATCGGGGGGATGATCACCAGCCCTGAGGTTTCTGTGGGTTTGCCCGGAATGATTGA
The DNA here is from genome assembly GCA_003554665.1 of Bacteroidales bacterium. The sequence goes on from PWGY01000177.1 coordinate 29,832, forward strand.
CGATGTTCGTGATCGCATGCGGGATGAAGCCGAACGACTGATCAGGCAGGAGGTTGATGATGCCCGTGAAAGGGTGGAGGAAGAGGTGCGTGATCGTGTGGATGATGCCCGTGAAGAAGTCAGCGAAAGGCTTGAAGCACGAGCTCAGCAGGTTATTGAGGAAGCTGAAGATCGTGCTGCACGCATCCGCCGGGAGGCTGAACGGGGTGCGGACAGGGTTCGCGAGGAGGCACGCAATCAGGCAGAAAAACTACTGGAAGAGGCCAGTGGTCCGATCGCCCGTGCAGCAGCCAGACGTACGGGTGAGGCCCTGGTCAGGGAGGCAGATCGCAGGGCAGAGCAGCTTGAGTCCGAAGCGGATAATCGTGCCAGCCGACTGACTGAAGAGGCCCGCAGACAGGCTGAAAGAATCCGCCGGGGAGAAGAGGAGCCGGAGGAATCCGAAGAGTCTGGGGAATCCGGAGATCCTGAGGATAATAGCTCCGGTTAATTACTTTATTGACTCAAGGAAAGACTTCTCATCCACCACATATCTCGTATGGGTGCCAAACCCGATTTTTCCCTTGCTGTCAAAGGCTTCGATGTTGAAAATCAGCTTGCGTCCTTCTGAGCTGACCAGTTCGGCTTTTGCTTCTACGGTATCACCCAGTGGTGTTGCTTTTACGTGTTTGATGTCGATGGCTGTACCAACGGTGGTTTGTCCTTCTTTCAGCAGGGGTTCCGCACCCTTCCAGGCGGCTTTTTCCATCAGCGCCACCATGGCTGGTGTGGCCAGTACTTTTAGGGTGCCTGAGCCATGGTTCAGGGCGGTGTCGGATTCTGCCACTTTTAAGGTTTGCCGGCTTGGTGGCTGGCTGAGGGATGACTCCCCATCGGGCTGTTGTTGATTGGTTGGTTTTTGGTTTTTCATGGGATGTGGTTCGTTTTGGTTGTTTGTATTGGGCGCATGGGGCTTTTCATCAATAACATTTTTGACGAAAAACGCCTCCTGCCCCAAAGGACCGGGCAATCGTAACCATAGGCAATGGCGTAACTATAGGCAATGGCATAACCAATGGGAACTTTCATACCCAGTGGCAATGGCTTCAAAACAGCCACGGCTCAGTACAAAGATAAAAATCTTATATCTTTGGCGCGCCCAGGGCGGGTGCTCCGGTTTGATAAAAAACGGCCCTTATATTAAACCTTCGGCATTTTAATTCGTCCAAATGAGATGGATAGCTGTGTCTTGCGGGGTTTTGCATGGCTTACTTCTGCGATTAATTTGCTGGTAGCCAGGAGTGTACAAGGGGCGGCCGGGAAACCTGTCAGGAGGCAGATACCGAACCGGGAGGCCGGGCAGATTAATGGGTGACAGGCCGGCGCAACCTGTCCGGGCATATTGCCGGGTGACAGGCCGACGTAACATAACCTGACCCTATCATCAGAAAGACAAAAGACCAATAGTTTATGTATATTCTTTCTTACAACGTAAACGGAATCCGGGCTGCCATGTCGAAGGGGCTGGCAGAATGGCTTGAACAGGAGAAACCAGATGTTGTATGTATTCAGGAAACCAAGGCACAGCCGGAGCAGATTCCCCAGTTGCCGCTTGAAAGCCTGGGGTATCACTGTTACTGGTTTTCTGCCGAACGGCGCGGGTACAGTGGGGTGGGTATCCTCTCACGGCAGAAACCCGACCATGTGGAATATGGAATGGGCATGGAAAAATATGACCGTGAGGGGCGCGTGATCCGGGCTGATTTCAGGGATCGCACGGTTCTGAGTGTATATCACCCCAATGGAAGTGCCAATGAAGTAAGGCACAACTACAAAATGGATTGGCTGGAGGATTTTGCCGCTTATGCAGGTGAGTTAAAGCAGCGGCGGCCGGGCTTGATCATTTCGGGTGATTATAACATCTGTCATAAAGATATTGACATTCATGACCCGGTAAGGCATGCCAATACCTCCGGTTTTCTGCCTGAAGAGCGTGCCTGGGTGACCCGCTTCCTGGATCAGGGTTTTGCAGACTCTTTCCGTCATTTTAACGGGGAACCGCATCAATATACCTGGTGGAGCTTTCGCGCCAATGCCCGGAAGCGAAACCTGGGCTGGCGCATTGATTATAATATGGTGGGCGAGGAACTGGTGCCTGACCTGCAGGATGCCGGCATCATGCCGGAGGTAAAGCATTCGGATCATTGCCCTGCGTGGGTGGTTGTTGGTTAACGGCGCTTCGCGCCTTGGTTGTTGGTTCTCATGGGATGAGGGAGGTGGCGGTAGCCCATGGCCATAGGACGAGGCTGAGCAGTTGTTGGTTAGTTGGTGGTTGGTTTTTGTGGTGGAAAATTTATGGCATTTTTTTTGATTTGTCATAATCGTATTGTATGAACATTTAACTTTACGCACTGTTTAACAGTGGCTTTCTCCTTATTTGTTTTATATCCGGTTATCATTATGAAGAAGAAAAAGTTTATTCTGATTGGCATCGGGGTTGTTTTGGTGGCCTCTTTGTGGTATTTCCTGCGGGATGAGGGCGCTGCCCCGGAGATGATTTGTGTGCCTGTGGAGCGCGGAGACTTTGATGTGAGCGTGTTTACCAGCGGTGAGCTGGAGGCCAAAAATTCGACAGATATTCTCGGGCCGAGCCGTTTGCGACAAGTTCGGGTAAATAATGCCCAGATCGCTGATATGGTGCCGGAAGGAACGGTGGTCAGTAAAGGGGACTGGGTGGCAACCCTTGACCGTACCGATATCAGTAACCGTATTCTTGACAGGGAAACAGAGTTGGAGCAACTCGAAACTTCCTTTACCCAGACACAACTCGATACAACCATGGAGTTGCGAAGCGCCCGCAATGACCTGGTTAACCTGCAGTTTGCCTATGAGGAAGCCAAAATCAGCCTGGAACAGTCCCAATATGAGCCCCCGGCCACCATCCGTCAGGCGGAAATCAGCATGGAGCAAGCCCAGCGGGCTTATGACCAGGCATTGGAGAATTACGAACTGCGCAGGCAACAGGCAGAAGCCAGGATGCGGGAAATTACTTCATCCCTGAATCAGGAAAGGCGCCGTTATGAAGAAATCCTGGCGGTAATGGATGAATTTGAAATTTATGCCCCACAGGATGGAATGGTCATATACCGGAGAAACTGGGACGGAACCCGTTTCGGTGTAGGGTCGCAGATCAATGCCTGGGACAACACAGTGGCGACACTTCCTGACTTTTCTTTGATGATGTCAAGAACCTATGTCAACGAAATTGACATCAGCAGGGTAAGTGTTAATCAGCCGGCAGAGATCATTGTGGATGCATTTCCTGATAAAACTTTCACCGGTTTTGTAACTGAAGTGGCCAATATCGGGGAGCAAAGACCCAACCAGGACGCAAGGGTGTTTGAGGTGAAGATTGAGATCAATGAGTCCGATACCATTATGCGTCCGGCCATGACCACAAAAAACACCATCATTACCCATGTGGAAGAGGATGTGTTATTTATTCCCATTGAGGGGATTCATGCGGCCGATACCATCAATTATGTCTTTGTAAACAGAAATGATCGTCCGTATAAACAACAAGTGATCACAGGTATTCGCAACGATGATCAGATCGTTATCAAAGAAGGGCTGGAGGAAGGTGACCGGGTCTACCTTACAGTTCCACCCGATCCTGATAATATCCCTCTGAATACATTATAATTGCTGTGTTCTGAATATATTATAATTGCTGTGACGGGTGGAACCACTACTTTATTATTGATACCAGCGGAGTGATATTATGCCCCTGAATAACATATAATAGCTGCATCATGAAGTTACTGGAAAAGTATTTTTACAACCTGAATATCGCCCTTGAGTCGGTTTTTGCCAACCGTTTCCGTTCCATCCTGACTGCGCTGGGGATCATTTTTGGTGTGGCTGCCGTGATTGCGATGCTGGCTATTGGCAATGGTGCCCGGCAGGAGATTCTTGAGCAGATGAAGATGGTGGGGGTCAACAATATCATTATTCGTCCGATCTATGCAGAAGACGGCAGACCTGAAGAGGAGGAAGGCCGCTTTTCACCGGGGCTTACGTTGCAGGATGTGGAAAGTATCCAAAGGATCGTTCCCACTGTGGAACGCCTCAGTCCGGAAGTGCAAATCAGTGCCTATGCCATGGCCAACGGAATCCGCCGGCCGGTAAGGGTGGCAGGTGTCAGTCCGAATTATTTTGATGTGTTTTCGCTTGGTTTGTCGCGTGGAAAAATGTTTTCTGACGAACAGGTGGAAAAAGGCGCCCCGGTGGCTGTTATTGGCAACAACATCCGGGCAATCTTTTTTGGGAATTCGGATCCTGTCGGGCAACAGATCAAAGCAGGGAACAACTGGCTTACAGTGATAGGTGTGGTGGAAGATCGAATGGTAAGTGAAGATGCAGCGGCCAGCCTGGGGGTAAGTGAGTTCAATAATGTGATCTACACCCCGGTGCAAACTATGTTGCTGCGGTTTCAGGATCGGTCGGCCATCAATATCGAGGACATTCAGATTTCCAGGCGGGGAGGCCGTGGCCGTGGGGGTGGAGTTGTGGTCGCCAGCAGCAACAACAACGACAACGGTGAAGCTGTTGAGTATGAAAATTATCATCAGCTCGACAGGGTGGTTGTACAGGTGGCGGAATCCGGGCAGTTGTCCGTATCGGCCGACCTTATAAGACGTATGCTTTACAGGCGGCACAACAACGTGGAAGATTTTGAGGTGATCATTCCGGAGTTGTTGCTTGAGCAGGAGCAGCGAACCCGTGAGATTTTTAATGTGGTTTTGGGTGCCATTGCCGGCATTTCCCTGATCGTAGGAGGGATCGGTATTATGAATATTATGCTGGCTTCGGTGATGGAACGAACCAAGGAGATCGGTGTGCGCCTGGCCATCGGGGCTAAAAAGACCGATGTGGTCTTCCAGTTTCTCTCAGAATCGACTTTCATTAGTGTGGCAGGAGGTATTATTGGTATTTTTCTGGGGATCGGTCTCTCCAGAGGTATCATGCATTTTACAGATATCCTGACAATAGTGTCCCTGACATCCATTTTGATCTCCTTCGGAGTGGCGGCGACCGTGGGCATTGTGTTCGGTTACATGCCGGCTAAAAAAGCTGCTGCCAAGGATCCCGTGACTTCACTTCGCTACGAGTAGGTATTTAGCACCGGCATAAGATGGTTCGTTGAGTTCCGCCCTGTCCTGGGGGGTCTGCTACTTGGCAATAAGGTTGCTTTTCCTTCAGAACCTCCTGTCGTCAGGGGTCTGCTACCAGGCAATACGATTGCTTTTCCTTTGAAACCATCCTGTTCTCAGGGGCTGACTCACCGGTAATAAGCAGGTTATTGGTTCAGTGCCCATTGCGCAGGATTTAGTATTCCATTGTACAGGACTTAGTATTCCATTGCACAGGATTTAGCTATTCCATGGCTTCCGGCAGATCCTCCATTATTAGGACTTTTCCTGCAAGATGATTATATTTGGGTATTGATCCTGAATGTATAATTAAAACCTTGATACGATGAAGAAATTTGCAGTGATTCTTGCCGGAAACGGTGTGTATGACGGAGCAGAAATTCATGAAGCAACCCTTTCGATGTATGCCATCAAAAAACAAGGGGCTGAATATGATGTGTTTGCCCCGGATATGGAACAGCATCACGTGGTGAACCACCTCAACGGAGAAGAAATGAATGAGAAGCGCAATGTGTTGGTGGAGGCTGCCCGCATTGCCCGTGGAAACATCAAGCCCCTTGATCAGTTTGATCCGGCCGATTACGATGTTTTGCTGATGCCTGGTGGGTTCGGTGCGGCTAAAAACCTGAGTACTTTTGCTTTAGACGGCCCGGACTGTAAGGTGCAGCCTGATGTGGAAAAAGCCATCAACGGAATGCACCAGGCGGGCAAACCCATTGCGGCGCTTTGTATTTCACCTGCTGTTGTGGCCAGGGCGTTGGGCAAAGGCAAGATGACCATAGGTCAGGATGAAGGAACTGCCGGTGCCATTGAGTCAATGGGAGGAGTTCATGAAACCACCAACCACGGAGAGGTGATCGTGGATGAGCAAAACAAATTGTTTACCACCCCCTGCTATATGCTGGATGCCGATATCACACAGATTGCTGACGGGGCAGAAAACATTGTACGTGCTGTCCTTAAGTCTCTGAAGTAGCTCCGGTCTCTTAAGTAACTCCGGTCTCTGAATTAACTCCAGTCTCTGAATTAACTCCGGTGGGTTTTCGGAGCTTCTTGCGCGTTTTTTTGTCGCGGGGCTTCTATAAGTCGTGGGGCTTCTAAAAATCCGGTGGCTCCGGGGCCTTAAGGCAGTGCAATCCCTGGTCGGCGCGTAAAGGCCCTCCCGTGTTATGCGGGCCACCGTTTAAGGTATCGCTTCCCGGAAGTTTCCTGCATACGGTGCACCCCGGGCGGCTGTGCGGTGACACAATTTCAGGTGCGTGTAGAACGGTTTAAGGCAGGGCCTCCCCAAATTTTCCGGCAAACGCCAATTCGTTCAAGGGCATACGCGTCCTTGGCGATTTTTCCATTTCTGCGAAATCGGGGCTGAGTGCCTCCGGCTTGTCCTGTTGGCCAATGGCGATCAGGGCGATGGGTTCGTGGTCTTCGGGGATGTTGAATAATTCAGTGGCTTTCTCTTTACTGAACCCGCCCATCTGATGGGTGGCCAGGCCTTCTTCCGTTGCCTGGAAGGTCAGGTATGCCATTGACTGGCCAACATCATACTGGTAAACATTATTGGTTGTACCTTTCGAGGATATTTTATTGCCGATGGCCATAATCAGTACGGGTGCGTTGCCGGCCCACTGCTGGTTGAATTCTACCATGCTGTCATGGATCTTTTGCCAGGTGTCGTCTCCCTTGAACCCTACCATGAACCGCCATGGCTGCTCATTGAAGCTGGAAGGTGCCCACCTGGCTGCCTCGAGCAGGCGTTGTACTGTTTCTTTTTCTACAGGAGTTGACTGAAAGGATCTCGGGCTCCATCTTTTTTTGATCACAGGATGGATATTCAATCTGGTATCTGCGGGTTTTTCCATAAGTCTGTTGAATAAACTGTTTTTTATTAAATTTACATAATATCTATACAACCTATACAACAATGGGTGTTGGGTATTTGTTTAAAGGCGCGCGGGTATTTAGGCGCGTAAAGGCGCGTAGGCGCGCGTGTCGCGTGTACGCGTGTAATGTAAAGAAGTCGCGTCTACAAGTCGCGTCTACGCGTGTAAACCGCGTGTAAACTTCTTATATTTGCAGGCTTACTCATGATGTTTTTAATTGCTGAACCGCCGGAGTGGTTCAGGATATATACAAATTGTTGACAATGAATTTTATTGAAGAGTTGAAATGGCGCGGGATGATCCATGATTTCATGCCCGGAACAGAAGAGCAATTGCAAAAAGAATTGACCACGGCCTATGTGGGGATTGATCCGACAGCGGATTCACTGCACATTGGTCATCTGGTTTCCATTATGATGCTGAAACACCTGCAGCTTGCCGGGCATAAACCAATTGCCTTGGTAGGTGGTGCCACCGGAATGATCGGTGACCCCAGTGGAAAAAGTGAAGAGCGCAATCTGTTGTCGGAGGAAGAACTTCGTCACAACGAAAATGCCATCAAGGCTCAGTTGTTGCGGTTTCTGGATTTTGATGAAGTAAAGAATCGCGCCGAGATCGTGAATAATTACGACTGGATGAAAGACTTTTCCTTCCTCGGGTTCTTGCGCGAAGTGGGCAAGCATCTGACGGTCAACTACATGATGGCCAAGGATTCAGTTAAAAAGCGACTGGAGACCGGCCTGTCTTTTACGGAATTTACCTATCAGCTGGTTCAGGGTTATGACTTCCTTCATCTGAACGAGACAAAAAACTGCAAACTGCAGATGGGAGGCAGCGACCAGTGGGGGAATATTACAACGGGTACTGAACTGGTACGCCGTAAAACGGGTCGTGAGGTGTTCGGCCTGACCTGTCCGCTGATCACCAAAGCTGATGGCAACAAATTCGGGAAAACTGAGCAGGGCAATGTGTGGCTGGATCCCAACTATACATCTCCCTATCATTTTTACCAGTTCTGGCTGAACGGTTCGGATGTGGATACGGAACGTTTTATCAAGATCTTTACCCTGTTTTCGAAAGATCATATTGATGCCCTGATTGAAGAACACAAGCAGGCTCCCCACCAGCGTATTCTGCAACGCGCACTGGCGGAAGATATTACCATCAGGGTGCACGGGAAAGAGGCTTATGAAACGGCCGTAAAGGCCTCCGCGATTCTGTTCGGAAAAGGTACCACTGAAGCCCTGAAAGAGTTGCCCGAAGATGTGTTTTTGGCTGTTTTTGACGGTGTTCCGATGCATGATGTGGATGCCGGCACCATTCAGGCCGGAACGGGGATGGTTGATTTCCTTTCAGAGAAAACCGGCATAGCCAAATCAAAGGGAGAAGCCCGACGGATGTTAAAGGAGGGCAGCGTCAGCATCAACAAAGCGAAAGCCGGGGAAGACCAGCAGGTGAACAATGAGATGCTTATTAAAGGCAAATACATACTGGTGCAAAGGGGTAAAAAGAATTACTACCTGGTAACGGTGCGGTAATTATTGCCCTTTGACACCCCAATGCAGACCGTTTGGATGAACCAGGAATGGATACGGGATTTGTTGCCGGGTCATTTGCCCCAAACGACCGATTTGCAGAAAAAAGAATTGCGGCCGTATGCGGTCCGGTAACGACCAAATGAAGGATAATACGAACAGATCCCACAAAAGGAGAAGAAGAACAATATGCGCATCCATAAAAAGTTGATTTTCAGGCTGGCCATTGCAGCCTTTATGGCGATTGGGTTTTGGTCCTGCAGGACCTCTCCTGATGCGATTTTCCCTGACGGGGACGATATTTACGGCCTAGCCACGCCTGTACAGCTTGAAGGCGATTCCACCCTGGTTTTTCTTACGGATTACTTTGTGGGTGGGGCTGCTTCCCGGATTGATTCAGTGACCGGATCTGAAAGGCTGGATTTTGTGCTGGCCGGTGACCGGAAAACCCTGGAGGTGGTTTCCCGCTCCAACTTCATCCCACGATTATCTGAAATGAAAGTTTGGGTAGACGGGACACCCTACAGCCTGCTTTTGCAGCGCAGCCGGCGGGAGCGTTTTACTTTTGAGTTTGATCCGGGTGATGAAGGGTACCGCCGGGTATCGGTTCGGGGTGAGATGAACGACTGGAATGCCAATGCCACACCGCTGAACCTGATAGACGGGGTGTGGCAAACTGAAATGGAGCTGAACCCCGGTCGCTATCAGTATCTGATCGTGGCAGATGGTCAGGAAATGCTGGATCCGAACAACCCGCACGTGGCAGACAACAATGCCGGGGGGCAGAACTCCCTGCTGATGGTGGGCCATACAGACCGGTCAAAGGCACCTCATTTGTCGCCCCGGAGCCATGGCCGCTACAAGCTGGAGCTGGCCCTTGAAAATGACCTGGACGAGGTGTTTGTGTACTGGCAGAATTTCCGGTTGCCTGCCGATCATGTGGAGGTGTTTGATGATCATGTAAACATTCACCTTCCCGGTGATGTGGCAGACCAGGAAAGGAGTTTTGTGCGTGTTTGGGCCTATAACGAACATGGCCCTGCCAATGACCTGCTGATTCCCATGGAAGGCAGCAGGCCGGTCGCTGA
>PWGY01000296.1 GCA_003554665.1 Bacteroidales bacterium
TCAATCCAACCAGCTGAATTTTTTAACCAAAACACATGCACATGAAGTTTATCAAGTCCATCAGTATTTGCCTGATCTTACTTTTAATGGCATCTGCTTCCGTTGCCCGTTCAGATTCCGGTAACACCGGTTTAACAAGTCCGGCAGATTTTTTCGGTTTCTCCCCCGGTGAAGACCGGAAACTCTTTTTGTATGAACCCCTGATAGAGTACCTTAATATCCTGGACAGTGAGTCCGGCATGATCAAAATGGTTGAGAACGGGGAATCACCCATGGGAAAACCGATGTATATCACTTTTGTGTCATCGGAGGAAAACATCAGCAACCTTGAAGAACTAAGGGAGATCAACCGCCGGCTTGCTCTTGACGGCAACATCCCGGAAGAAGAGCGCAGGGAGTTGATTGATGAGGGAAAGGTGTTTGTTCTTGTCACGCTGTCGATGCACGCCACAGAAGTAGCTCCCGCACAGGCTGCACCCCTGATGGCCTACAACCTGATCACCGGCACGGACAGCAACCCGGCACACCTGGATGACGTGGTTTTCATGATGGTTCCCAACCACAACCCGGACGGCATGAACATGATTGTAAACCACTATAACCAATACCTTGACACCCCATACGAAGGAAGCTCCCTCCCCGGAGTGTATCATAAATACGTGGGGCACAACATCAACAGGGATTTTGTCACGCTGACCCAATCTGACAATCAGGCGGTGGCCGACATATATAATCGCGACTGGTTTCCGCATGTATTGGTGGAAAAGCACCAGATGGGGAGTACGGGCCCAAGGTATTTTGTGCCCCCAAGCCATGACCCGATCGCACAGAATATTGATGAATTGCTGTGGAACTGGACATGGGTATTTGGTTCAAATATGGCGCGTGACATGACCGCCAGCGGCCTGAAGGGTATCAGCCAGGCCTATCTTTTTGACGACTACTGGCCGGGATCCACCCAAACCAGTGCATGGAAAAACGTAATCAGCTTACTTACCGAAGCCGCCAGCGTAAAGCTGGCCTCCCCCATTTTTATTGAAGCCAATGAGCTGCAGGTAAGAGGCAAAGGATTGTCGGAATACAAAAAAAGCATCAATTTTCCGGCCCCCTGGCCCGGCGGCTGGTGGACTTTTGAGGACCTGATCACTTACGAGCTGGAATCCGTCTATTCACTGGTTAAGACCGGTGCCATCCACCGGGAAGACATCCTTACATTCCGGAACGAATTGTGCCGGAAAGAGATTGAAAAAGGCCTAAAAGAACCACCCTTTTATTATGTACTTCCTGCCCGTCAGCACGATAAGGGGGAGCTGATTGAATTGCTGGAATTACTGGACAGGCATGGGGTGGAAATATACCGGTTGAATGAAGAAACCACCATGGAGGGAAAGCGGATCATGGAGGGAGATTATATTATTCCCCTGGCCCAGCCTTTCCGTGCATTTATCAAAGAAATCATGGAAGACCAGACCTTCCCTGAAAGACACTACACACCAGGCGGGGAATTGATCCGTCCTTATGATATCACCAGCTGGTCGCTGCCCCTACACCGGGGGTTGACAAGTATTGAGGTCAATAATTTTTATCCGGAGGAATCATTCTCCCATAGCCAAATCCACCCGGAGGAATTCACTTTCCGCGCTACACTGCCCGAGAACAATAATTACCTGATCTTTCCCTCACCCAGAAATGAAAGTTTCAAAGCCGCTTTCATGGCAATGGGCAAAGGGATTGAAGTACAACGGAATGACAACAACCTGGTGCATCAAACCGAAGAAATTCCGGCAGGCAGCTTTCTGATTGAATTGAACAACGGCAACCGGGAAGCAATGGAAGCGGTGATTTCGGCACTGCATACACAACCCCAGGTAACGGATACAGCACCAGATGGGTTCAGCCCGCTGCAGATGCCAGAAATCGCTTTGTGCGAAACCAACTTCCACGACATGGATGCAGGATGGACCAGGTTTCTGTTCGACACATACGGCATTCCTTACACTGTATTGAACCCTGCAGATTTCAAAAATGCATCACTTCAGGACGATTTTGACGTGATTGTTTTTCCGGATGCCACGAGAGATCAGATCATTGACGGCCATACCACCCGGAATGGAGAAGTATATATCCCGTTTTATAACCCGGAATACATTGAGGGAATGGGCAGCGAAGGATGGCAGAACGTACTCGAATTCATGGATCAGGGAGGTCATCTGATATCATGGGGGCGTTCGACCAGCCTTTTCTTCGGACTGATGCAGCCTGAAAACGGTGAACCATTCCGCTTTCCGGTACGTGACCATTCCACACAGTTAACACGAGACGGATTTTACTGCCCGGGATCTTTCCTTAAGATCAACATCCTGGCAAACCACCCGCTGACCCTCGGGATGCCTTCAGAAATTGGTGTTTTTCATCGCAGCAACCCGGTTTTTGCCACCTCCATTCCCACATTCGGAATGGATCGCCGGGTTATCGGACAATTCCCTGAAGACACCAGAAACATTCTGCTGAGCGGTTATGCGGAAAATGAGGATATGCTGGAAAGACAGCCTGCCATTGTCTGGCTTGAGAAAGGAGCCGGACAGGCAACCCTGTTTTCATTTGTTCCCAATTTCAGGGGTTCCACGCCAGTATCCAACAAGCTAATTTTCAACTCATTGCTTATGAACTAACTGCTCCGGGAGCCTCCGGTGTGGCAAATAGTTCATACTCGGTTGCTCCCGTGATCAATACACTCACAAATTGGCCCCCGGCAAGCCCGGGGGCTTTTTCGATCAGCACCTCGTTGTCGACCTCAGGAGAATCAAACTCGGTACGACCAATAAAATACTGGGTTTCCTCCCTGTCAACCAGAACGGGGAGATGTTGTCCGATCTTTGACCGGTTGATCTCCAGTGATATTCCGGACTGCAGTTCCATGATTGCTGCCGCCCGTTCTTCTTTCACCTGTTGCGGCACAGGGTCTCCCAGGGAGAAAGCGGACGTTCCTTCCTCGGGTGAATAGGTGAATACCCCAAGGCGGTCAAATCGAACGGTTTTCACGAAATCCATCAATTCAAGAAAAGCTGCTTCCGATTCACCCGGGAAACCTGCCATCAATGTGGTCCGCAAGGCGATACCGGGAACGTTTTCACGTATCTTTTCAATGAAGCGCAAGGTTCCTTCACGGTCATGCCCCCGGCGCATCGAATGCAATATTTGGCTGTTTATATGCTGCAGAGGAATATCAAGGTAGTTACAGATCTTTGATTCACTTGCCATTACTTCAAGCACCTCATCAGGAAACTGACGGGGGTAGGCATAATGAAGGCGTATCCAGGAAATTCCATTCACCTCGCATAAAGCACGCAATAAAGGAGCGAGCATCGGCTTACCATGGGTGTCGATCCCGTAGTAAGTCAGTTCCTGGGCAACCAGGATCAACTCTTTGACCCCGCGTGCAGCCAGCATACGTGCTTCTTGTACCAGATGGTCTATGGAAACAGATGCAAAAGGCCCCCTGATCATCGGAATGGCACAGAATGAACAGCTACGGTCACAGCCTTCGGCAATTTTCAGGTAGGCATAATGAGCAGGTGTACTAAGCAGACGATCCGGGCTATCCGGCTTATAAGACTCCCTTAAATAACTGAAGATATCTTCAGGCTGATTGACCCCGAACCAGGCATCCACCTCAGGGATTTCCCTCCTGAGGTCATCAAGGTAACGCTGCGACAAACAACCAGTCACCAGTACCTCCTTCACCACACCTGCCTTGCGCGCCGCTGCAACCTCCAGTATTGTATCAATGCTTTCCTGTTTTGCATCCTCAATAAAGCCGCAGGTGTTGATAATGACCACATCAGCAGGCCCCTCACCATCGTGCAACAGATGATAGCGCCCGGCAGGGAGCTGTCCGATCAGTTTTTCCGAATCAACCTGATTTTTTGAGCAGCCCAGGGTAATGATCCGAATGGTTTTTTTATTCACGGGTCAGATAATTCTCTATTGAAAAAGGGTGTCCACAAAAGCCTCCCTGTCAAATAGCTGCAGGTCGTCAATGGCTTCACCAACACCGATGTATTTTACAGGAACACTGAGCTGGTCACTCACACCTATTACAACTCCACCTTTGGCCGTACCATCCAGCTTGGTAATGGCCAGGGCATTTACCTCGGTTACCGAAGTAAACTGCTTTGCCTGTTCAAAAGCATTCTGACCGGTAGAGCCATCGAGAATCAGCAGCACCTCATGTGGTGCCCCCGGAATCACCTTTTGCATAACCCGTTTGATCTTGGACAGCTCATTCATCAGGTTCACCTTATTATGCAACCGACCTGCGGTATCAATGATGGCCACATCCATTGCATTATTTTTGGCATAGGCCAGGGTTTCATAAGCCACGGAGGCAGGGTCAGCCCCCATACCCTGCGAAACAATGGGCACACCAGCCCGTTCAGACCATATCGTCAGCTGATCTACCGCAGCAGCCCTGAAAGTATCCGCCGCACCCATTACAACCTTTTTGCCGGATTCCTTAAAGCGGTGGGCAAGTTTACCGATGGTGGTTGTTTTTCCCACACCGTTTACCCCTACAACCATAATGACATAGGGGCGAATTTCCGACTCAAGTATACCGGAAACTGTATTGGATTCATTTTCAAATAAAAGCGCTTTTACCTCTTCGCGCAAAATACGGTTTAACTCATCGGTTCCCAGGTATTTTTCTCTGGCCACCCTTTCCTCAATGCGTTCAATGATCTTAATGGTGGTTGTGACTCCCACATCTGAACTGATCAGAACTTCTTCCAGGTCGTCAAGAACCGAAGCATCCACCGTTGAACGGCCTGCCACAGCCTTACTCATGCGAGAGAAGAAGTTTGTGCGTGTTTTGGACAACCCTTTGTCGAGTTTCTCCTCCTTTCCCCTGGAAAAAATGTCAAATAAGCCCATTGTACATAACGTTATAGGTGGGATACAAAATAAAATCAGACCTGCACCAGAAATTTGGAACAGATCTGAAAAGACGACTGATTACAGTAAAACCTACTTCTTTTGTGCAAGATATTCCTTGACTCTATCAGAAGCAACAATTTCTTCCTCAAAAGCATATGCACCTGACTTTTCAGATTTTTGCATCCGGATCACCTTGGCATAACCCTTGCCAGATCCGGTTTTCAGTGTTGCAACAACTTTCTTTGCCATAATATATCAATTTATTTGGTTTCTTTATGAATGGTCATTTTCCGCAAAATGGGATTGTATTTCTTCAGTTCCATCCTGTCCGGGGTATTTTTTTTGTTTTTGGTAGTTATATACCTGGAAGTACCCGGCATTCCACTGTTTTTGTGTTCAGTGCATTCAAGAATTACCTGTACTCTTGCTTCTTTCGTTTTCTTAGCCATGATATGTTTCCTTTATATTTCAGGAGTGCAAAGATACACTTAATTCCTGAAAAAACACAAGGACTTGCAACAGATTTTTTTCGCCGGCAAAAAACAACGGTGGTTTTTGGGTTCATTCTCATTTTTTATATCTTTGCGATTATAAATCAGACAGTTTCGGGATTTTCCTTCAAATTAAGGGTAATCCCGTTCATTTTTTAACCTAACCCAATTACATTATGACGCAAACCGAAGCCAAAGTAATTGCACTCACCTATGAGTTGCGTGAAGGAGGGCCAGAAGGAGAATTGCTGGAATCTGTGACCAAAGAAAAACCCATAGAATTTTTATTCGGTGCAGGCCGGTTAAATGAGAGCTTTGAGAATAATGTGAAAGACCTGAAAGAAGGTGAAGAATTTGAATTCACCATCAAAGCCGACCAGGCATATGGCCAGGTGAATGAAAAAGCCGTTGTGGATCTTCCCAAAAGCATTTTTGTGATAGACGGAAAACTTGCAGAAGATCTGCTCGTTGAAGGCAATATTATTAACATGGAAGACCAGGAGGGCAACCCCCACAGGGGCAAAATACTCGATATCGGTGACGAAAAAGTAAAAATGGACTTTAACCACCCCCTGGCAGGAATGGACCTGCACTTCAAAGGAGAAGTGCTTAAGAAAAGAGAACCCACACCCGAAGAACTGACTCAGGGATTTGTAGACCCCCGCCCCAAAGAGGAGTAAGAAGCCGGGAATAACTTTGTGAAAACATCATAAAATAAGGGCATTCTTCAGTGGAAGAGGCCCTTATTTTGTGGGTAAGGTTTTCAGGGAACTGATATGGATCGTCACTCCAATGGCGATGACCAGTAAAACCAACCGCACCCACAGCAGGCTCACAGCAAACAGTCCTGATATACTGATGGATATCCATAAAAGGGCAATGGATCCTCTTTTGATCTGGGCTGTTGTTCCTTTGTGATCACGATAGTTTCGAATGTGTTCACCCAGGTATCTGTGGTTAATCAGCCAGTAATAGAAACGCTCCGAACTTCTGGCATAGCAATAGGCAGATAGCAACAGAAAAGGAGTGGTCGGAAGAAGAGGAAGGGGTATTCCTAGCAAACCAAGACCCAGGGCCAGGGTGCCGGCCACGGTAAGAAAAAACCGTTGTACGGGGTTCAGTTTCTTTCCAAAAGCGGGTTTTATTCGCTCCGACATACCTTCCAAATTTAATATATTTGACACCGTTGTGCCATTCAGACAGAAATCGCAAAGATCGCAAAATTCACATCACGATGGAAAGGAAATCCAACCGGGAATCCATTTTTTACCTTGACAGCCCAAGAAACAACCACTTTGCCGTTACAAGCTACCTCCCACCGGGCAAAAGCCCGAAAGGGATTGTGATTATCATTCCGGGAATGGCAGAACACGCGGGACGCTACAGGGACTTTGCAAGTTTTCTTACAGACAATGGTTATGGCGTTTATGCGGGAGATCACCCCGGCCAGGGAAAAACAGCAGGCAGCCCTGAAATGGCAGGCCGGATAGGCGGAAAGCAAAACTGGCAAGTAATGCTTGAGAATATCAGAACGCTGTATACCCACATTCGCAAGAAACAGCCCGAGGCGCCTGTATTTATTATGGGACACAGCATGGGCTCTTTACTGGCAAGAAATTTTACCGCCATGTATCCCATCTATATCCGGGGGCTGATCCTCTCCGGCAGTTTTCACATGCGCCGCCTGCCACTACGTATATTCCTTGCCTTTATCACCTTAAAAAATCTCTTTGAAGGCGCAGATAAGAAAAGCAAATGGCTTAACAGGCTTTTTTATGGAAACTTCAACCGGCATTTCAAAAACGCCCCCACCCTTTTTGAGTGGATCTCATCCGACCGGGAAGAAGTGGATGCATATGAAAAGGATCCCTACTGCGGGTTTTACTACTCAAATGGGTTTTACAGGCATTTGCTCAAAGGAATCATCGCCACAAGGAAAGCTGAGAGCCTGCTGACTTACAGAAAAACCCTTCCCATACTAATACTCAGCGGACAGGAAGATCCCGTGGGCCATTTCGGAAAAGATGCAGTGATCATCCATAAAGAATTTTACAAACAACACTTCCAGAATCTCTCCCTGAAGATCTTTCCGGGGCGCCACGAATTACTGCATGAAAAAAACAAGGAGGAGATCTTTCACTACCTCCTCCAGTGGCTCGATCAGAGCCTGAATGTAAGATAACCCCCGCGTCTGCCAGGCGGAGTTTCAACATGAAGCAGCCGGAACAGCCGCTCATCCCCCCTAAAACCGAGCGCACAAATCCATGCCCTGCACTTTCACAGGAGAACACTCAGGCCCGGAAAATCAGCAAGGGAATCGTACTTTGATGAATCATTTTTTTGGTCAGATCTGATTGAAACAGGCGGGCAATAAGGCTGCGTTTTCTGTTGGTCATGGAAAAAAGATCAATCTGATACTGCTCTGCAAAAGCAGCCACTTCCTTCAGGTTGTCATCCCCTTCCAGCAGATGACAATGCACTTCAATGCCCTTATGCACCTTCTTAAAGTAGGCCTTAAGGTTCTGCATTTTTACATCATCCCGGGTCTTTTCTGCATCACTGGAAAAATGAATGCAATGCACCTTGACCTTAAATGCAGACACCAGGGACAATAACCTCCGGATGGCGACAAAATCAGAATCATCAAACTCAGTAGCATAGGCAATGTTCTTCACTTCCCTGGAAGCGTCATAGGAGGATTTCTCAGGAATTGCCAGCACAGGCACTTTGGTACGGTCCAGTACGCGATACACCACACTTCCGATAATGTCGCTCTGCTTTTCGCCTTTACCTTTGGTACCCAGAACAATGATACCAGGTTTATAATCCTTTGCCATGCGGGCAATCTCATCCTCGGTAATTCCTTCCCGCAGCGAGTACCCGATTTTTACCTGATCCATTTTACTGTCGGCAGCTTCTTTCCTGATCCCGTTGACAAATTCCATCAGGCTTTTTCTGGCATTACTTTCAATCTCCCGCAGGTTGATATCCATGTCAACCTGAATGCTGTATGCATCTGTAATGGGCACAAGATCCACAATCGGGGCGTAGTACACATGGAGGATTTTTATATCTGCCTTAAGTTTCTGTGCCAGATTCAGGGCATATAGACAGGCATTCCTTGAATATTCCGAAAAATCAACCGGAACAAGTATCCGCCTGATTGCCCGCGGATTTTTGCGCTCAGCCTGTTCCTGCTCAAACTTCCATTCATTCATCAAACGAAGGGCTTTCTCCATATCTTCTTCCTTGATCTGAATCCTGACCCCGTCCGATCCGGCCCCGCTGATCAGATGGATGTTACTCAGATAGCACTCAATGCCCGCGGCCTCCAGGCGCGCCTTCAAAATCTCGGCGGAAGTATAATGATCTGTGGCCAGGGTAATCAGCCGGTCTTCCATTTTAATCTGGTTTTAAATGATTACACATCGAAAATCTAACCATAAATGTACAAAAACCGGAGCATTTGCGCAAGGTGTCATGCTATTTGCCCGGGAACCAACCGGTAATACAGTCACCCGGGCAACCGATCTGCCTGAACCGCAACTGCATACAGGTAATCCGCGAACAACAATCAATCTTGTGTAGCCGGCCTGCGGCCCAGCACCGCTGCCACCGCCAGGAATATCCCAAGCATGATGCCCAGCAAAGCGGCAAATAGCACACGATGCTCAGGAGGCAGCAAAAAAGTGATGGTATGGGCAGGTATCCAGAAAAACGGAATGGTCTTTTTAAATACAAAATTCCACTGCACCTTCCAATTGATCGACTGCATGATTTCACCCATAGGGAGCTTTCTCAAAAGCGCCATCATTGTGCCGCCGTTTTGCTCAATGTGGGTGTCGGTGATTTTATGGAAAGTCATCATGACCGGTGCATAAAACACATTCATGAACACACTGATTGAAAAAGCCACAATCAGCTTATCGAGAGAAAACCCTGAAGACATCAGGGCCCCGGGAGCATCTGTCATGCCAAGCAACCCTAAAAATACCGGAGTTCCGGAGGAGAAAATCATAAAAGCTGCCTGAATGGTCAGGCCGATCAGCCCCCATACTACAGCCCTGGGTAGTATTCCGAACCCCGGCTGGTTATAATGACCCGTTTTGATCCTGAGCCCGATGACTTCCCCGATTGGAGCAAGAATCGCAAATTTCAGGAAAGCCATCAGCATGGGAAATCCGGCATTCGTTGCCAAATAAAATTCTGCGAGCCGGTCCATTATAAAGAAAGGGGAGAACAGCAACAAAACGGCCAGCACAAAAAAGATGTCTTTTTTCTTCATAGTCCTTGAATATATCGCGTCAGGATAAAAGATCATCCCGAATGCATTGAACATACCAATACAAATTGAACCCGCAAAAATAACAACAAAGCTGAAATGATCACTACAGGCAAGAAATAATCACTGTATCCCCCAAAAAATCCCCCTGAATGATACACAAATCACCCGGAATTCATCAGGAAACCGGGCTGCCTGGGCAACAAAAACCAGGCACCCGGATAAATTACAATTTTCCTTGAATTACATACCAAAATAAATTATAGCTTTACCAGCAGTCCGAACACATAAATTATGTGTCTTTAGTTTACTGAAAACTCCGTCAGGCCTTCGCTATATTATTATTATTGCCATGCACATCCTTTTAATATGTTTGGCCATATTGCCACTGGCTGAAACAGCTTTTTCAAATCCATATTCTCATAGTCCTGATAACAAGACTGTGCAGTCATCCGGTCGTTTACAGGAAGACAGCATTCCTGCCACTGAGGTAATCAGCCAATTGCAGGAGCAGCATCAGCTTTTTATTTTCTATCAGTCACGCTGGATGGAGGAAGTGCTGATCCCTTCCGAGGTGCAGGAAAAATCACTGGAACAGGCCCTGACAATGATTGCAGGTGCCAGGGATCTGACCTGGGTGTATATGGGAGATCACGTCGCCTTTCTTCCGGCCGGCCGGGCCGCCGATGAAAGTGTGACCAGGGAGGATGATGACCTGTTGATCGTCGGCTCTCGGGAGCAATATGGTCGCCAGTCAACGGCCACCCTGTCGGGAAAAGTAAATTGCGGCACCACTGGTGAACCCCTGATCGGAGCTGTTATCTTTGATCCTGCGAGTGAGGCAGGCGTATCCACCGACCTGGAAGGGAGATTTGAAATGGAACTTCCCACCGGTGAGCTCAGACTCCGGATTTCTTTCGTGGGCTATGAGTCCGGCAGACAGGAGGTTCAACTTTACAGCGATGGCAGGGCAGATTTTGAACTCTTTGAAAGCCGGGTTCAGCTTGACGAAGTAACGGTTACCGCCCGGAGTGCCCGTGAAAACATCCAGCAAACACAAATGAGTGTGGTCAGCATGGATAGCCGCGCAATTGAAGGGCTGCAGGGAACTTTTGGCGAAAGAGATATTGTCAGAAGCGTAACCCTGTTGCCGGGCGTACAGTCTGTGGGGGAATTCGGCACCGGTTTCAATGTCAGAGGCGGAGATGCAGATCAAAACCTGATTCTTATTGAAAATGTACCCCTGTTTAATTCATCACACTTGCTGGGTCTGATCTCGGTGATCAATGCGGATCTGATTTCGGATGTCACCCTGATCAAAGCCGGCATCCCACCCCGTTACGGTGAAAGGGCCTCCTCGGTGATGGATATCAGATTAAAAAACAGCCTGGACACAGACGGCACCAATGTGCAGGGCGGTATCGGGCTGCTGAACAGTCGCCTGTTGTTGGAAAGCCCCATCATTGAAGACCGGGCAAGCATTTACGTAGGGGGAAGAACGTCCTATTCCGATTTTCTGCTTGACTATACCAATGATGAAGACCTGATGAACAGCACAGCGCGCTTTCATGATGTGACCGGCACGTTAAACATCGCA
>PWGY01000107.1 GCA_003554665.1 Bacteroidales bacterium
CCATGGCCATGAACAGGGTGGCAATTTCCATCACATACCACCCGTACCCCATCACACCGACAATCAGAAACACAATGGTCAGGGCCAGCAGCAGCAGAATGAAAAAATGCACCGTACGCCGCAACGTCAGCACCCCGGTCACCGCATAAATGGCAGTTACCACCGGAATGATCACCAGAGTAAACGACGAGGCCCCGATGGTCAGGGTGGTGGTGGGATGCAGGAAGGAGAAAATTCCCAGCACCAGCAACACCAGGCCGTACACCACCCATGCCATCCCGGGAGTATAATAGGTAATGTTTTGCGCTTCACCTTTGTCTTTTTCGCGCCAGTAAGCATCCTCTTTATACATGATGGAAGACTCCGGCTTTCGCCGGATGCGGTTCACATACCGCAGCACATAAGCAATCCCGACAATATTGATCACCAGCCAGGCAAAGAGCCTGTACTCGATCCCGGAAAACAGCGGAAGATCGGCCAGCCCCTGGGCAATGCCGATGGTAAACGGGTTCAGCACCGCTCCGGCAAACCCAAGCATGGCGCCCACAAACACCATGGCCACACCCGTCAGGCTGTCGTAGCCCATGGAAATGGCCAGCGGAATCAGGATGATCACAAAGGCAATGGTCTCCTCTGCCATCCCGAAAATCGCCCCGAACATACTGAACAGAAGCATGATCATTACGATGATAAGATTGTCCACTCCGATGCGTTGCATCATGGGATTGCTTTCAAGCCGCCGGGCAAAGTTCAGGAAAGACATGATACCCACATCAATGGCCTTGGTCTGGTTCATGATCCAGAAAGCCCCCCCGATCATCAGAATGAATACGATGATGTTCGACTGCCGGACGAACCCGTTGAACAGTGCAGACAATACCTGCCAGGTCTGCACCTGGCTTTCCATCTCATACTCGGGGGGCAATTCATCCTCATAGAAAAATGTCAGGGTGGTCTGCTCCTGCCCGTCGATCACCACGGTGTCCTCCACATACTTGCCCGGAGGAATGATCCAGGTCAGGATGGCAGCGAGGATGATGATGGCAAAAACGATGACGTAGGTGTGGGGTACTTTCTTTAACATAGTCTGACGTTTTATCGTGGCTTCGCCACGATGGTTGTTGGTTAGTCGGGGCTAAAGCCCCTCCGGTTAACGGGTGCTTCGCACCCTTGGTTGTTGGTCGGTGCTGACGCCCCCTCCGGTTGTTGGTTCCGGCGCTGTGCGCCTGTTAGTTGGTCGGTGCGGACACGCCTCCGTTTGGTCGTGGTTGACGCCACCCTGGTTAGTCAGGGGCCGGCGCCTCCTCCGGCTGGCCGAAGGCTGATGACCCCGGCTCCGTTTAGCCGGCGCCTTGCACCTTTGCAATAATACAAACAATTTGGTTTCCCTGCACAGATAAAGCCGCATGAAGTGCCTTAGCCTGATCAGAACCAGGCTCTGCCTGAAGCTGGAAGGCTTTGGGAGGACGAAATGAGCCTCGCAGCCAAGGCAAAACCCCAATGGCGAAGGGGCAAAGCAAGACCCCGGCGCCTTGGGGCCCCCACCGGTGAAAAGCGATTTTTGAAAAAAGGTTTACCTTTACAACATGAACAACATCACTGATTTTACCCAAACACCGGCCATCAAAGATGACGAAGTAGAAAGCAGACTTCAGCAGTTGCTGAAGATCCCGGCAGATTCGCTGAATCTTTCCCAAACCTATTCCGACATCCTGGGAATGATCGACCTGACCACACTTGAAGGATCTGATACCACCCAAAAGGTCATGGATCTGTGCGATCAGGCGAGGTCTTACGCCGAAATGCCCGACAAACTTCCCAACGTGGCAGCGGTATGCGTGTATCCCACCCTGGTAGCTTCAGCGCGCAAAGCACTGGAAGGCACTGACATTAAAGTCGCCTCTGTGGCAGGGGCCTTCCCTGCCGGACAATCCCCCCTGTTTGTAAAAATGACAGAAGTCCGCTATGCCATTGACGAAGGTGCCCAGGAAATAGACATGGTGATCTCCAGGGGAAAGTTCCTGGAGGGAGAGTACAACCTCGTGTTTGACGAGATCGCTGCCATTCTGGAGATTTGCAAGGATGCCCACCTGAAGGTAATCCTGGAAACCGGAGAGCTGAAGACGGCCACCAATATCCGTCGTGCCAGTGAAATCGCCATGCAGGCCGGAGCGCATTTTATCAAGACATCCACCGGAAAAGTTCAGCCTGCGGCCACTCCACAGGCCATGCTTGTGATGCTGGACGCCATCAGGAACCATCACAAAAAAACAGGTCAGATGGTCGGAATCAAGCCCGCCGGAGGCGTAGCCGACCCGGAAACAGCCCTGTCGTACTACTGGCTGACCCGCGAAATCCTGGGCAGCAAATGGCTGAAAAAGAAGTACCTGCGATTCGGTGCCAGCCGGTTGGCTGGAACCCTGACCGAGGCTATCCGCAGTGAAGAAAACGCCTGACAAGCTCCATGGTCTCGTCGCGCTTATGACTGATGCTTTCCCGGAGATCGGCATCTTTGTAAGCTTCCAGATTGGCGATCACCCCATTGAGCAGCCGATCAGAAAACACCCCGTATTGCCGGTACACACCAGCTTTATCGCGAAGATATTCTGCAGCCTGCACACATGAATCAGGCAGGTGATCCAGCTGTTTTTGCTTTTCCTTGTGTTTTTCATCAAAAATATTGACATCCACATGGGTTTGCTCCGCCAATTCAAGGGCGCCTGGCATCTCCAGCCCGTGTCTCGCGCCCACACATAACCCTGCAATAAGCAAATACAGGTCGGCCGCACCATCCGGGCAACGGAACTCAAAAGTCTGTTTATCAGAAAAATCCAAACTCCGGGCTTCTTCCCGCGGATTTTCTTTACTGACCATATCTCCCGACCCGTTCCACCCCAGGGGCAAACGAATCAGGGTAGAACGGTTGCGCTCACCCCAGCATACATTGGTCGGGGCTTCCTGGTGAGGCACCAGCCGGAAATAGCTTGTGGGGATGGGGTTGCCGAAAGCAGACAACGACGGGGCAAGATCCATGATCCCGGCAATCGCCCTGCGGGTCACCTCGCTGATCTGTCCGTTTTTAAGCGTAACATTTTTCCCGTCCTTCATCAGCCGCATGTGAATGTGCATCCCGCTACCTGCTTTTCCTGCAGTGATCTTCGGTGCAAAACTGACAGTCACCCCGTACTGGTAACCCACCTCCCTGAGGATCCATTTTGCAATAATCAGCTGGTCAACAGCTTCCTCCACACTGGCAGGTAAAAACTCGATTTCGTTTTGTTCATATTCATGCTCATCATCCGAAAAGTTACCTACCTCTGAATGGGAATATTTGATGCTGGCTCCGGTTTGTGCCATGGCACGCATAGCGTCAATGCGCAGCTGCTCCCACTTCACAAAAGGTGCTGATTCATGGTAGGCGCGCTGATCATTGGCCTGATAGAGCGGGTCTTTCTCGCTGATCACATAATACTCAATCTCCCCCATGACCTCCAAATCGTAACCGGTCTGATCCAGAAGGTTCTGATGGGCCTTGCGCATGATCTGCTCCGGGGCACTCTCCAGCGGGTTGCCATCTTTGTCGTAATACGAACACAGAATGTCCAGGGCCGGCACTTCCGAAAACGGATTCATGAAGGCCGTCCGGAAACGTGGCACCACATAAAGGTCGGACGAACCCACTTCAAGGAATGTAAAAAGGCTGCTGCCGTCTACCCGTTCACCCGACGAAAGAATGGCCTCCAGGTGCTCACGGTTCTGAATTACAAAATTCAGTGATTTCAGTCTCAGATCTTCCCCCACATAGCGAAAATTAACCATTTCGACCTTTTCATCCTCAATAAAACGAATAATGTCTGCCCGGGTAAAATCTTTCGGTGATTTATTCAGGAAGCGGACAAGCGGATTGGGATTCAGTTCGTATTGGTCTTTGGTCATATAGATTGTTTTGGGGATTTACGATGTTATTGATATATTCAAATCATTCATTGTGTAAAAAAAGCCCGGTAAAATAAGAAAATAATCACAGCAAACGGTGAAATATCTGGTATTTTTGTGGGGATGGGTTAATAAGCTAGTTCGCCGTGAATGAATCCACAAGCGCCAAACAGCCGCAAAGACGACGCCGAAGCACGCAAATAATCTGGCTGCTGATCGTCATGATGGGTGCCACTTCATGCAGTGTATTCCGTGGTGCTCCTGAAGCCAGGCGCTGGACACCTGAAGAGCATCGGCATTACGAACGATCGCTGGGCATGTCGCTTACCGGGTATGAGAATCCCGAGCTGATCAGTACTGTGGCCAACTGGATTGGCACACCCTACCGTTACGGTGGAAACACACGGAGCGGGGCAGATTGCTCCGGTTTTGTGCATGCTGTTTACAGGGATGTTTACGGGAAACGCATTCCGCGGACCACCCGCGACATGGACAGGGAGAGCCGGAGGATCAGGAGGAGACGCCTCCAGGAGGGAGATCTGGTATTTTTCCGCACCAAGGGCCTGTTTGGGGTCAATCATGTGGGAATTTACCTGGGCAACGGTTACTTTGCCCACAGCAGCACATCACGGGGGGTCATCGTGAGCAACCTGGAAGAGAATTATTACGACCGCCGCTTCAGACGCGGCGGCCGTTTCAGGTAATCGCATAACCCCTGGATGCCCCGACGGCCCATTGCCCAAACCCCTGGATGCACCGGCGGCCTGGTGCCAAAACCCCGGGTACCCCAACGGCCTCATGCTAAAACCCCGGGATGTACGATAGCCTGGCGCCTAATTCCCCGGATGCACCGAAGGCCTGGTGCCAAAACACCCGGATGGCCATATAAGCCCCGGTGGGGCATAAAAAACCCGGACAAGCCGACCGGTGAAATACCAAAGCGGGTCTGTCCGGGTATAATGTTCGCAGCGTTCCGGTAGTGTCACCTGCCACATACCGGATTCCGGCTCTGTTACGAAACCTTGATCTCCTTGCTCAGGCGGGCCTTATCCTGTTTGGGCACGCTGATATAAAGAATTCCGGCATCATAGCGGGCCTGAATGTTTTCCACATCGGCCGTTTTGGGGATGGAGAATGAGCGTGTGAATTCATCCATATCAAACTCCCGCTGGAGATATTCTCCGTCGTCTTTCTTTTCTTCATCTTTTTTCTCATAGATGACAGAAAGGACATCCTCTTCCATCTCCAGTTTAAAATCATCCTTCTTCATGCCCGGTACGGCCAGCTGGATCTCAAAACCGTTTTCCTTTTCAAGAATATTGGTGGCTGGTACGCATCCGCAGTTTTTCTCAAAACCGGTGTTGAAATTCCTGTCAAGCATATTGTCCAGTACTTCTGACATGCTGGGTCGTCTGTGCCATTTAATAATTGTCATGGTTTTATCCTCCTTAAATGTTTTGTGATTATTTTGTGTTTTGTCAGAACAATGGCAAAACCCGTACCTTTTGATTTGAACCGGGAAAAGCCGCCATTTTGGCGGAAAAATGCGTTTAATTAAGTATTCCGGGGTCGAAATGCGGCCAAAATGGCATTTTATTGGTCAAAACCACCAAAACAATTCGTTCAAAAGAACAGAAATACGCATTATTTTCTTTATTTTTGATGCTGGCTGGCTTTTACAAACAGGTATTTTGGTTCCCGATCATAATCACATCAAAAGATGACATCAGGAAAAGAACTACAAATCAGGTTATTGGCTGACC
Organism: Bacteroidales bacterium; assembly: GCA_003554665.1. Next base: position 5,700 of record PWGY01000107.1, read on the forward strand.
CACTGGCTTACTATACCCTGATGTTAAACGACATAAAAAAAGCCACAAAATACATTTACCTTGAAATTTACCGCTTCCGGAACGATCCGGTGGGTATACGGTTTCGTGATTATCTGGTAAAGAAGTGCAAGGAAGGAGTCAGGGTCCGTTTGCTGATCGACTCCTGGGGAGCGTCATCCAGCTATTCTTTTTTTCAGGATTTGGTGGATGCAGGCGGAGAACTCCGGTTTTTCAAACGCCTGAAGTTCAAGTGGGACTCATTTGCCAAAAGCCACCGCCGCGACCACCGCAAGATCATGGTCATTGACGATGAAGTTACCTATATCGGGTCGGCCAATATCTCCGGCTATTCCCTGAACTGGCGGGAATCCATATTCCGTATCAAGGGCCCCGTTGCCCCAAAATTCAAAAAGATCATCTCCGAAAATTTCAAAATTTACAACAAATACTTTTATGACAAGCAGGCCTATACCCGGACCATCTACTACAACGACCTGGAGATCCTGAGAGATGTGCCGTCATTGGCCCATCAACCGGTAAAAAAGAAGTTTCTGGAGCTGATCAGTAAGGCCAAAAACGAGATCATCATTGAAACCCCCTACTTCCTGCCGGGCAGTGCCATGCGAAAGGCCCTCATCCATGCAGCACAGCGAGGGGTAAAGGTATTTGTCCATATCCCCCAAAAATCGGATGTGCGCATCATGGACGTGCTGACATCCAAATACCTGGGAGAACTGGCACAGCAGGGCGTAAACTTCTTTTTCTACCTGCCCCAAAACCTGCATGCAAAAATGTTCCTGGCCGACCGCCAACAATTTGTGGTTGGATCTTCCAATTTCGATTACCGCAGCCTGCGTTACCAGCACGAAATTTGTCTGGCAGGATATCACAAAAGCCTGATACGGCAAATGGTCAGCCACTTCAACGCCACCCGGAAAGAATCAGAACCATTTGATTACAACAGTTGGGCACAGAGACCAGCGGTACAGCGATTCTTCGAACGGGTGCTGGTACCATTCAGGCATTTGTTCTGACCCTTCGAGTGGGTGCAGGTGCCGTTCAGGCGTTTGTTCTGACCCTTCGAATGGGCGCAGGTGCCATTCAGGCATTTGTTCTGACCCCCTGGGATGTTGGAGGCGCTGGTGGGTGGGCGCCAGAACCGTGCAGACATTTGTTCTGGCCCTTTGCCAGGTTACTGGCGCCAACCCGCCGAAAACCCGGGCCAATATTCGGGTACCGAAAATCACTGAATGCCTGGTTAACCCGGCCAGGGGTTAGGGGATATCAACAGCTATTATACCGGCAGGACAGGTAGTGATCAGCCCGGAATGCTGAAAACCACTGTGATCGACACATAGATGAATTTATCATCTGTGATATATTTTTTTTACTTTTGGGACAAGAAAACAAAAACCAACCAACAAATATCATGTTACGCAAACTATCTGAACTACACGAAAAGGCACGCGGTCACAGCCGGCGCCGTCTTGCCCTTGCAGCTGCCCACGATGCCCATGCCATGGGGGCGGTTATCAACGCCCATCAAAATAAACTGGTCGAAGGAATTTTTATCGGGGATGAAGAAAAAATCAAACAAATCGCCCGTGAAAACAATTTCGACCTGTCGCCTTTTACTGTGATCAATGAACCCGACAATGCTGCGGCAGCAGCCAAAGCGGTAAAGATGGTCAGGGAAAAAGAGGCAGATATTCTGATGAAAGGGAACCTGGGCACAGCCATATTGCTGAAAGCCGTTCTCAACAAAGAATACGGGCTGCGTACCGGTGAACAGATCTCCCATCTGGCACTGTTTGAGCTCCCCACCTATCACAAACTCATCGGGCTTACGGATGCTGCCATGAACATCGCCCCCGAGTTGTCGGAAAAGGTTTCCATTACACGAAATGCCGTGGAGTATTTCCGGAAGCTGGGCATTGAAAAGCCCAAGGTGGCCATGCTAAGTGCTGTAGAAACAGTCAATCCCGCCATGAAGTCCAGTATGGAAGCCAGCGCCATCGCTAAAATGGGCGACCGTGGCCAGATCAAAAACTGTATCATTGACGGCCCCCTGGCTTTTGACAATGCGGTCAGCGAAAAAAGCGCTGCCCTGAAGGGTATAGCAAGCCCTGTGGCGGGCGACGCGGACATTCTGGTGCCCGACGATATTGACGCAGCAAACGGCCTTTACAAGGCCTTTATTTACTTTGCATCGGCAAAGTGTGCCGCTGTAATCCTGGGTGCTGCTGCTCCCATCGTGCTGACATCCCGCGCCGATACCGACGAAACCAAGCTCAACAGCATCGCCCTTGCGGCAGCCGTAGAGTAATGCCGGAAGCCCGGAGTAATGCCGGAAGCCTCCGTGCAGCAGTTTTACCCAGCCTGAAAATGAAGAGACAGCTGGCAGAAATACCTGAGGAAGCCCATAACGGGTCGCAATAGCACATGGAAATCATCAAAAAAACAATCACCATAAACCATAAAAAAACCATTCATGACCGAGAACCTTATATTGGCAATCAACCCCGGATCAACCTCCACCAAAATTGCCGTATTCAATAACACCAAGGAAGTTTTTCTGAAAAACATCAAACACTCTTCCAAAGAACTGGCTGAATTCAAGCAGATCACCGATCAGTACAGCTTCCGCAAGGAGATCATTCTGGATGAACTGGAAAGCGCCTCATTCGACACCCAAAGCATTAAGATCATTGTAGGACGGGGAGGACTCGTAAAACCCATCGCATCGGGTGTTTACAGTGTAGATGACCGTTTGGCCGAAGACCTGAGAGCCGGGGTACTGGGTCAGCACGCCAGCAACCTGGGTGGACTGATCGCCCGCGACATTGCCGGAACCATTCCCGGAGCCAAAGCCTATATTGCCGACCCGGTGGTTGTGGACGAACTGGACGACATCGCCAGGGTATCAGGACATCCGGAGTTTGAAAGGGTGTCCATCTTTCATGCCCTGAACCAGAAAGCCATCGCGCGTCAGCATGCCAAATCCGCATCTGAAAAGAAATACGAGGAGCTTAATCTGATCGTGGCCCATCTGGGCGGCGGAATCAGTGTAGGCGCTCATTATAAAGGGCGGGTCATTGACGTGAACCAGGCCCTTGACGGAGAAGGCCCTTTTTCTCCGGAAAGAGCCGGAACCCTCCCTGTCGGAGCACTGGTAAAACTGTGCTTCAGCGGCAAATACACCCAGGAAGAGATCAAAAAAATGATTACCGGCAAAGGTGGCCTGGTTGCATACCTGGGAACCAACGATGCCTATGAGGTGGAGAAGCGCTCCAATGCCGGTGACGAAAAGGCTGCGCTTGTACAGTCTGCCATGGCCTACCAGGTTGCCAAGGAAATCGGCGCCATGGGAACCGTACTGAAGGGTGAAGTGGATGCCATTCTTCTGACAGGCGGTATCGCATACGGAAAACCTTTTACCTCAGCGGTGGCCGAACGCGTGCGTCACATCGCCCCGGTGTATGTATATCCCGGTGAAGATGAGATGCGTGCACTGGCCATGAACGGACTGATGGTACTGAACGGCGAAACCGAAGTACGCGATTACGAATAAGTTTGCAGGGGCAGCGGAGGTTAATTGCTTCGGGCCGGGATGCCGAAACCCCGGATTGCCGCCAGCAAACGAAAGCACCGGCCTGGCCGGTTGTTACCTCCTTTGTGCTGCAGGAAGGCTTACCATAAAGGTGCTGCCCTCCCCTTCACGGGATGTGAATGAAACACTTCCGTTGAAGCTCTCGATAATGCTTTTGACCATGGAAAGGCCCAGACCCATCCCCTTGGCTTTGGTGGTGAAGTAAGGCGTAAATATTTCCTGTTGCAGATTATTGGGGATTCCTGAACCATAGTCTGTTACAGAAATGTGGTATTCATTCTCCCCGACCCTGCATTCAACCAAAATACGCGCCTGATCATGCTTATCGTACGATTGGATCGCATTTTTGATGAGGTTATTGAACACCCTGAGCAGTTGATTCCGGTCGGCATACACCTGCATCGGACCACTTACTGCAGGCATATTGAGGGTGATATCCACTTTTTCAAAATCTTTGTACATATCCAGTACCTCCGGAATGAATTCCCGTAAATTGATGTGACCGTTCTTCCCTGCCGGCATCTGGGCAAAATCAGAAAACTCCTTCGCAATCACGGCCATGTTGTCGATTTGCTCAATCATGGTTTTGGAGAAACGCTCCAGCCGCTCATCCCAGTCGGGCACTTTCTCTTTCCAGGCTTTCTCCAGGTACTGCACGCTGAGTTTCATGGGGGTCAACGGGTTTTTGATCTCGTGGGCCACCTGCCTTGCCATTTCCCTCCAGGCCGTTTCCCGTTCACTACGGGCAAGCAATTCAGCACTCACGGCCAGCTCATCAATCATCCTGTTGTATTCCCTCACAAGGCTTCCGATCTCATCTTCCCTGTCCCAGTCAATCTTTTCATTGGTCTTTCCAAGCTTCAGGCGTGCCAGGTTGTTCCGGATCAGCTGCAACGGCCTTGTTACATAATTGGAAACGAAAATAGCCACCACCACTGCCACCACCACCAGCAACAGATAAATATTGATAAATGCCACAAGGAAATAAGACATTTCATTGCGCAACTCGCTTTCCCTGGCGAAATAAGGCAGGTTCAGGTACCCGAGCTTTTCGTTATAGTGATTGTAAATTGGGGTATAGGCCGACAGGTATTCCAGCTTGCCGATGCGTTCAGAGTGAATGAACTGGCTCCTTTGCTCCTCTTTCATTTTCAGGAAGGCAAGGGTGTTCATTTTGTGTCCAACAATACCCTCCTCGAAGATTTTCGGGCGGCTGGATGCCAGCAATTGCCCGTCTGGGTCATAAAGATTGATGTCTGTAAAGAAGATGTTGGAGTACTGCAACAAGACGTCATACAGGTAAAACTCCATGTGAGGTTCCAGGCTTGATTCGTCTGCAAGTACCTGCTCCATCTCAATCAGCACACTCTGGGCTTTTTCATTCAGAAAGCCCAGGTTTTTATTTTCATAGATGTTGAAAATAAACCATGCCGAAGCCCCGCCAATGGTGAGGGCAGAAATCAGCAACATGAGCACCATGGAGTATTGAAGCCGTCTGCGGAAATTAATTTTCAGCAGCCTGGAGGGCTTATTGCGGCTGATCAGCAGCCAGAAAACCACCACAATAAAGAAAAAGGTGATGAAGAGGTATGAGAAGGGAGCCACAGATTCCAGGAAGGATCCTTTCGGACGGCTGATGATCAGTAACGTTTCATCATCCTTGCGATACATCAGATGAGAGTAGTCGTCGAAGGAAAATTCTGAAAACTCATCCTCCTGTTCCTCGTGGAGTGCCACATCATACACTGAGGCATCCACACTATAATGATACGTTCCGTATTCATTCACCAGATTGCCGTTCTTGTAAGTGGCATAGGAGTAATTGATCAGCTCCCTGTTAATGTCAACGGCATCATCTATGAGCAGATCAGGGAAGCCAAGGTCACGGGCAATGAATTTTGCATCAAACTCAATGAACAGGTGATACTCCTCGTCATATTCCTCCCCCAGCCTTATGGGAACCTCAACAATGTAGCTGTTGGTGCCCGTATTGTTGTCAAGATAAATGAGGTGTTCACTGATGGTCTGCTTGCCAAAGGAATTGATGTAATCATCAAAGAAGGGCAAACAATCCACATCAACATTTTCCGGTTTTAGCGTGAGCAGGTCGTCAGGATGGCAAACCGTAACCTGCAGATCATATTTCTCCCAGAAATCATAAAAGTAGTGATACTGCAGGTAGTTCTCGATCACCGGATCATTGTAGGGATCCCTGATTATCAGGTTATGCAGCTGACTGTCATTGAACAACGCTTCTTCAACTTCCATGAAAAGGAACTCTGCAACCGGATCCTGCTCAGATGCCAGCTGAAGCACAAGGCTCTTCCTTTTTTCAATGTCTTTTTCCGTGTTGAAGCGATCCAAAGCAAATGTGGAGATCAGGCTAAACAAAAAAACCGATATGATAAGACCGGCAAAATTCTTTTCGGGAGTTTTGTTTTTCCTGTCAATTTCAAAAACCAGTACCGCAACAATGGTTAGTGACCACAAAATGGGCGAGGCTCCGGAAACAACCCAGGTAAGTCCGATCATTGCACCAAAAGACACAGCACACATGATCCAAAACTGACGCTGGTTCTTCAGGAGGCCGGTGATAACGCGGCAAAGCACCACGCTGAGGAAGAAAAAGGCAAAAAATATCAACCCAATGATCAGGAAGCCAACGAGGCTATAAACATCGAGGTTAAAAATAAAATTCACATCCAGGTTAAGGTGAGAATTAATTACCAACCCTTCAATGAGATAAAGCGATAACCCACAGAAAAGATAGATGAACAGAAACAGCACAAAACTCAAGCCACGCGACCACCATAGGTTTCGGGGATAATTCACCGTAAACCCTTTTAAGTTGTGGTACAAAAAGTAGGCGATAATGGTGACCATTGCCACATGCATGAAAAGATCACCAAGAGAGGGAAGGATCTCGGAGGTGGCGTATAGTTCAGGAGAAAACATCACCCCATCATACAGGGCCCCCGGTAGCTGCCAGTAAAAGGAAATGGTACGCAAAAGGATGATCACAGCTGAAAACCCGCCAATTGCAAGGGTTTTTTTGCCAATTCGGAACATCCTGGAGAAATAACGGAATGAAAAAAACACAAAAGCCAACAACGAAAGGGTGCCGAACAACAAGGAAAGAAACTGCAGCACTCCCTCGGGTTGTGTAAGCACTTCCTCTCTTCTGAGAACAAGAGAAAACAGGTAATTGCCATCACGGTCGGTAATCTGGTGGCCTTCATCAGCTCTGTCACTCAGAAAAAACTTTGCCTCCAGGCCTGGCAAAGCATGGTGAAACTGGTTCACCAGGTACTGGTTCTGGTATTTGAAATCCTGTTTTACTGTGTAGTAGACAACATACTGCCTGAGTACCTGGAGATCTTCGGAAGTCCCGGTTTCAGTTTTTTGAAAACTCTCATGTTCAGACATTGCCTGGTAATAATACCATCCGTTGGCTTTACGGGTCATGCCGTTATCAAATTCCGGAGGTGCCCGGCCCTGCAACGGAAGGGCGTTATGAGACCAGAAAACTGGCTGACCATCCTCATAAATTACAAATACCAACCCATCACGCCGGTAAATGTTTTTTAATTGCTCAAGGTATTGCGGATTATGAAGGTTTTTCCCGTCTTTTTCCCTGCAGGTATTGACAAATTCCTGTAAATGGCGTTCAACCCAGTCTTCCTGCTGAATCATTGCCCGCTGAAAACGCTGCACATATTGCTCGCTTTCTGTGGTTACATGGCGAAGCTGAAACAAAGCAGTGCTAACAAGCAAAATCAGCAAGGCAACCAACAACTGCCTGATATAGCTTTTAATGGCGGATTTTGGCATAATTTTCAGTTGGCTTTCAGTAAGTCGGTGACAAAAGACAAATCCATTGCAGGCGTATTAAACGGCAGGCACCGAACAAACACCGGGCCTGAAGGTACGCAGGTTCTGAAAAGGTGTGCTTCGAATCCTTCGTCCCTAGCATGTTTCAAGGTCTGCACCCAAAGCGTACCTCAAGGACCGAACCCGGGGCCGTTTGGATGATTGCCCGCGTCCTGAGTTTGTTTCAGAATCTGAAACCACAGCGTGCCTCCATAAACCGATCCTGGGCCTGCTAAGAGGTTTACCCACGTCCGGAGTGTGCTTCGAGACCTGACCCTGGATCACATCAGCATATTGATTTTGACACCTTGGCTAATTTACACAAATTAATATTGTTACACATCCTGCTCTGATCAACCTGATAATTCTGTCACAAAACATATACCAAAATATAATGCAAACGGAATCCAAACAATAATTCAACAACCCCCTGGTTTTCGCAAAATTTTTGCGTTAATATCATGCCGGATTGGTACAGATGCATAGTTTTGTTATGTGTTTTTCGAGGGTCATAACGGCTTCGGGTGCCGTATCGGGCAGATTAGGTGAAACAGAACGAAGATTGGAGAATAGCGCCTGTAATGCTGCTGCGCCTGCTTCTGCAATAATGATAAAACAGCACGTAGTTCAGAGCATAACGCCTGTATGTAGCCGCCGGACGTTATCATATCAGTGTTGAAACAGGTGAGGAACTTACCGTGGAAGATTACGCCCTGAGCGGATATGGGCGCTATGGCAACAGTGGAGCCGAAACACCATGGACTTTGGAGGATTTCGTCCTGTGCGGATATGGGCTTTATGGCAACGGTGGAGCCGAAACACCAATGACGTTGGAGAATTACGTCCTGTGTGGATAAAGACTTCATAGCTACGGGGGAGGTGAAAAACACCCAGGATGTGTGGGATACCCACCACGGTGGACTGATAATCCGTAATGCAATACCCAGTTACAAGCCCATAAAACACAAAAAAGAAAACATTACAAATGCGGCACTAAAGAAATTTTAGTTTATGTCCAAACCAAAAAAAACAAACCCGTTCAAACCATTGATTCTTACAATTCTTTTGGTTATTACCTTGTTGAATCAAGCTCCGGCAATGGAAATTTACGTAAACACCCAGGAACACGGTTCCCTGACAATTGTTGCTGAACCTACCACTAAGATAGGCCAGGTAAAGTTGCTCATAGAGAATAAAACCGGAGTTTTTGTTAAACAACAAATACTAAAAAAGCAGGATGGGACCATGATGGAAGATCAGCACACCCTGCAGGATTATTCTGTGCAAAAAGAGGATACCATTTATCTTGAAGTAATCGCAGAAAAAACTCCGATCGGATGGCTTGCTATCACGGTATTACTTGCAGGATCCACCTTTTTTCTCTGGAAAAAAAGAGGAAGAGACTCTTACCACATTGTTGATGTACGATCTTCAGGTAAAAGTGGGCTGCCAAAACCATGATATAGGCCGTATCAGGTTTTATTGTCAATGATTTTGCCATAGTGATGATTATGGCATAACACAAACAGTGGTTATAGTGCTGTATTACAGGCCTTTAACACACTTACAGGTAAAATATTGACATGTCAATACTCACAGAACCACTATTGGAGCAAGATCACAGTAATTTGCTTGCTTATTTTAAGCTGGCTTACTGAACACAAATGTTTGGCTGGACCAGGGAGCGACACCAGTAAGGGCTTTTAGATTAGACCAACTACCTTTCGCCAAAGCTTTAAGTATGGATATGATGGTATGACCACCGCATCTATTTTCCAATAGGTTTTCCCTCTTTTTGTGTTGCTCACTTATCAGGGAAATATACCAGGCATCGAATGGCAGGGGTTTTTTTTCCTTAAATTCGAACCCGGCCTCTTTTCCTGCGCGCGTTAGTGTGGCAGGAGTAAAATGGAGAATATGACGCGGCAGATCCCAGGCTGCCCAATACTTTCCATACATAGCAGCATCACTGCTGTTGGCCATGGGTGCTGCCAGAAAAAGAACACCCCCTGGTTTGAGCATTCGGTAAAAAAAGTCAAGCTTTTCCTTAAACTCATGCAAATGCTCTATCACGTGCCAAAGTGTAATGGCATGAAAAGAGTTGTCACCAATTTTATCCAACTCCGATTCAGCCCCAATCACCTTCAATCCATTTTTGGCAGCCACCTCTCTCGCAGCAAAGTCCGGTTCAAATCCGACGCTGGTTATCCCCTGCTCTATTGCTTCCTTAACAAAAGCTCCTGTGCCACACCCAAAGTCAAGGAGCTGGTATTGGGAATGGTTATTAAAAGGTATGTTCCGTTTGTGCTCACTAAAGTTACTATCAGAGCCCCGGGGAGGTCGACTCAAAAATTGTTGATTTAAATGTTTGGTCAAAAGCTTAAGTTTTTGCTTAAGCATCCTTTTTTTGACCCCCATGTAGACTTTGTCCTGAAGGCTTGAAACGGTTTCTGCATGGGAAATATACTCATCAGACTGATAATAACCAGACATTTCAATGGCGGTAGGTCTGGGATTCGTAAAGAGTAAACCACACGAGGAACAAGATTCCACATTAAAAACATCCTGAGAAACCAGGTAGTCCCGACATTGTATATAAATCCCGAAAGGACCGTTCTCACCACACAGTGGACATTGAGTCAGTGTTTCCATAAAAACAAAAAACAATGTTCCACGTGGAACATTGAAAAATTAACCTTAATAAAATCAGTAAGCCCAGGCATAGCAAAAAGGCCCAAAAATTCTAAGGTTCGTAAAGATACAAAGAATAAAATCATGCCAGCACCTTAAATCCCAGCCCGGAATCATTTCATTCTTTTAACTTTTCAACCAATCGTTTAATCATGGTAAGCATGGTGTGCGGATTGGTACTGGTAATCAAGTTGCCGTCCTCTTCCATATCATTACCGTGGTAAATGGCACCTGCATTTATAAGATCATCTTTGATGGCAGGGAAAGCCGTAACCCTCTTCCCCTTCACAATCCGGGCGGAAATAAGCAACCACGGCCCATGACATACCGACGCTATAATAGAACCACGTTGGTAGTGATTTTTAACAAAATCAATGATTTCCTGATTGCGCCGCCATTTATCGGGGGCATATCCTCCGGGGATGAAGACTGCATCAAATTGTTGCTCCTTAACTTCGCTAAATTTTTTGTCTGGCGTGAACTGCATGCCTCCCTTCCCCTGATACACTTTATTGACAGGACCAACTGAAATAACCTCGTGGCCCTCCTCCTTCAAACGCATGTAAGGATAAAGAAATTCCGAGTCTTCAACCATGTCTTCCACAAAAACACAAATCCTTTTTGCCATAACAGTTTGGTTTTAAAAGTTCTGATAGATAAAGATAAACCTTTTCCCGTAAACTTAGAGTAACATGGGACACCTTCGGGGTCCTTGGGTTCAGTGCTGGTAGACTAGTTCTTGTAGACATGGCCTGAGTTAGTAACATGGGACCCCTTCGGGGTCTGAGGGTAGTTACCGGTAGCCCGGGGTTGGCAGATGGTTTCGGGGTGAGTGACGGGGGACCCCCTGGGGTCCTTAGGTTCAGTTTTGGTAGACCAGGTCCTGTAGACAGGGCTGAGTTAGTAACATGGGACCCCTTCGGGGTCCTGAGGGTAGTTACCGGTAACCCGGGGTTGGCAGATGGTTTCGGGGTGAGTGACGGGGGACCCCCCTGGGGTCCTTGGGTTCAGTGTAGGTAGACTAGTTCTTGTAGACATGGCCTGAGTTAGTAACATGGGACCCCTTCGGGGTCCTGACAAAATGTTCCACGTGGAACATTACGAGCCGAGGTGCGGTGGAACATTACCGGCCGAGGTGTACAAGTAAAACAGAAATATCAGAAGGGGTAATACCGCTGATACGTGCGGCCTGGCCAATGTTATCGGGTTTAATTTGCTGTAGTTTCTCGCGCCCCTCCATACTTATGGCCTTAAAAGACATGTAATCGGTGTCTTTACTGAGTCTTAGATCTTCAAGCCGGGTAATTTTTTCAGCAATCTCTCTTTCTTTTTCAATATATCCTGAATATTTAATTTCAATTTCAACAGATTCAAGGGCTTCCTGGTACACATCTTCACCACTAAATCCGTGAAAGTAAGACTTTAGGGTTTGGTCTTGAGCGATTAATGCAGGAAGATTAACCTGCGGCCGCAACAATAAGTTAGAATACCGGGCTTTTCTTTGTATACTGGTGGTTCCGGCTTTTACCAGGTAATCATTGACAGCTTCGGGCAAGGCATTGTGCTTTTCAAGAAATTCTGTCATTTGCCTGACCAGGCTTTCTTTCCTTTCCAGTTTTTCCAGTCGATCTCTTCCTGCTGTTCCTATATCATAACCGAGGCGGGTCAAACGTTTATCCGCATTGTCCTGACGAAGTAATATACGGAATTCAGCCCGGCTTGTAAACATTAGGTAAGGTTCACGGGTTCCTTTTGTAACAAGGTCATCAATCAACACTCCAATATAGGCTTCAGACCGCTTCAAAACAACGGGCTCCTCCCCTGCCAGTTTTCGATGGGCATTAATACCGGCCATTAAGCCCTGCCCGGCAGCTTCTTCATAACCGGTGGTACCATTAACCTGGCCTGCAAAATATAAGTGGGAAACATGCCGGCTTTCCAGTGAAAACTCCAATTGCGTCGGGGGAAAGAAATCATACTCGATGGCATAACCAGGACGAAGTACCCTGGCATCTTCAAAACCCTCAATCGCCTGAAGGGCTTTGACCTGAGTTTCGATGGGCAGGCTTGAGGAAAAGCCATTGATATAGTACTCTTCAGTATCCATTCCTTCGGGTTCTACAAACAGCTGATGCCTCGGCCTTTCTGAAAACCTGTCGATCTTGTCTTCAATTGAGGGGCAATAACGCGGCCCGCTTCCCTGTATCCGACCGGTAAAGAGTGGTGAATCGGAAAAACCCTCACGCAAAATCTCATGAACTTTTTGGTTGGTATATGCTAAATAACAACTTCTCTGTCTTGTTAACGGTGAGGTATCCAGGTATGAAAACCTGCCGGGTTTATCATCACCTTTCTGCTCAGTTAACACGTCAAAGTTAATTGACCGGCCATCAACCCGAACAGGGGTACCCGTTTTAAGCCTGTCAGATTCAATCCCATATTGTTGCAAATCGCGCGTAAGACCTGATGAATTATACTCTCCAAGCCGTCCTCCTTCCATCTGGTTTTTTCCAATATGAATTTTTCCATTGAGGAAGGTTCCACTGGTAATAACAACAGCGTCGGCCTGAATCCTACCCCCCATAGCAGTTTTAACACCTCTTACCTTTCCTTCCTCTACGATCAGTCCGTTTACACCATCCTGCCAAATATGCAAATTGGGAATGGTCATAAGAATTTCCTGCCACTTTTCTGAAAACTTTATCCGATCGCTTTGAGCGCGGGGAGACCACATAGCCGGGCCTTTACTCCGGTTAAGCATCCGAAACTGGATCATGGTTTGATCCGTTACAATTCCGGAAAAGCCGCCCAACGCGTCAATCTCCCGGACAATTTGCCCCTTGGCAATACCACCCATGGCTGGATTACATGACATTTGGGCAATGGTAGAAAGATTCAGGGTAACAAGTAAAACACGTGAACCAAGCCGGGCAGCAGCAGATGCAGCTTCACAACCGGCATGTCCGCCACCGACAACAATGATATCGTAGCGATGAAATACCATATACCAAAATTTTCAGGAAAGCAAAGATAGGTAATAATTCTCTTTGGCCTGCATCACCTCCCGGTCCGCAGCGTTCTGATCATCGTACCCCAATAAATGTAAAACCCCGTGAATGATTACCCGATTAAGCTCCTGATCCTCTTCCACACAAAATTCGCGGGCGTTTTCACTAACACGGGGAAGGCTAATAAAAATATCCCCACTAATCCCATCAAAATCATCTCCGTAAGGGAATGTAATTACATCGGTCAGGGTATTATGATCAAGAAAGGCCTGATTCAGTTGTAGCAAATACGCATCATCACAAAAAATAAGCGTGAGTACACCCGGTAAAGAACCTTCCTGGTTAATCGCCTCAAATAACCACTTTCGGGTGCGGTCTTCAGAAAAACCGGGCCACTGGACATCCAAAAAATGAAAATCAATCTGACTGGATGATTCCACGAAATCTTAGTTGAGGTTTTTTACTTTTTCAAGCATTTCATAATAGCGGTATAACATTTCGATGCGCTGAATGGTGAGTGCATCATTTACTCCAGTTACATGAAATACCAGTTCAACGCTTTCATCCTCATCGTCAAACCTTACATCATCACTCAAAAGCCGAAGCATCATAAGCCGGTGTCCTTCCCCCGTATAAGCCTCGGGATCATCGGGTTTAAGATTCTTTACCCGGTCGTACATCCCAGCAATATCAAGAAAATACTGTCCGAGTTTCACGGTAAAAAATAAACCCGAAGGGGTAGAATGAAAACATATATCTATATAAAAGTCTTTTTTGTCAATGATGTCGATAAACATTTCAAACAGCAATGTATTGGCTGCCATAATGTTACCAAAGTAGGCATCATAAATATGGTAGTCATCGCATACATTTTCAACGAAGGCTTCAAGCTTATTAAGCTCTTCCTGGTCGGGAGCAAGACGCAAATGTCTTTTAAGGTAGGTACGGTTCATGATCAATCAACATGCAAGAAATACATTTCAACTTTTTGACGGAAAAAAGGACGAAGCCTGGGTGGCAAACTCCTAAGCATTTCAACTTCCCTTTCTCTATCTCTATTATACTGAAAAATTTCCTCAGGGTTACTTATTTCGTAATCAATAGCGGTGGTTCCTTCCCTAATATCTTCCTGTTCTTGCTGTCTTTCAGCTTGTTCGTGCTCCAGAAGCCGTGTAAGAATATCTTCCTGGCGCTCCATGGTCTCAGAAGAAAGCTCCTTGCGCAACATGTCAAGTTCAGATTCTTCCATTTGTTGCTGCAAATCCTGAAGCCCTTCATCCATCTCCTGACCCTGATTGCGCATTTCCTGCTCCTTCCTCCGCAATTCATTACGAATTGCTTCCTGTTCGGCGGCCATCCGGGCCATTTGCTCACTCAGCGACATCTCCTCTCCAGTTTCCCCGGGCATGGGTTGATGCCCCTCCCTGATCTGCTCGAGCATCTCATTCATCTGCTCCTGCATTTCACGCATATTCTGGAAAGAGGGTTCACCAGCTCCAGGATCGCTGTCTTCTCCATTCCCCTCTCCCATAGCCATTTGTTGTTGCACATCCTGAAGGCTCTCATTAAGCATTAACGTCAAATTGTTAATATGTGTCATAACATACTGTTGACGTGATGCTGCCTGATGCTGCCTCCGGTTGATCATGTGGTCAATTGTTTCACGCATTTGTTGTTGTACCTCGGCCACCTCCCGGTTTACATACGACCGAATTGCCATTTGCCGCTTCCCAAGAGCAATAAGACTGTCTTCCACAATTTCCATGTCGCTTTGAATTTTTCGCTGGTCACGAATCATTTCCACAAACCGGGGATCATTGACATTGGCCTGCTGCGTTTCATAAATCAGGTCTTCCTGGGCAAAACTCGATTTTAAAAGGTTCTCCAGCAACATCCTGATGGCACGTGCATCTTCAGCGAGCTGCTCATGAAAAAGTCGTTCCTGCATTCCGCGAAGGGTTTCGGAAAGCTGATCCATCTGGTCCATGGCATCCTGCTGGTTCTGGCCTGCTTCTCCTGACAAATCATTTTCCAGAAGATTTTCAACTGCCTTTTGCAGTGATTTTGATATTTCTTCCTCTGTCGGCTGAGTTTCATCAAGTGTATGCGGACGACTCAGGCTTTCATTGGTTTCGCGAAAATCATCAAGTATATCACGGATGTTTTCATAAGCCTGATTTAATTCTTCCTGTTGATTGCCAAGATTATCCATATCCTCACCCTGAAGGGTTTGCTCCTGAAGCCCATCCTGCTTTTCATGCAGATTTTCAATTCGATCTATGCTTTCCTGCAGCAAACGTTCCATGGCAAATTGACGAAACATTTCAAGTGCGCGATCCATTGAGTGTTCCATGTCCCGGAACTCAAAATCCACCTGGTCAAGCATTTCATAGATGTCATCGCGATCCAGATCATCCATCTTTTGCTGCAGTTCTTCAAATAAGGCCTTCATTTCATCAGACATTACCTCATCAAACAGTTGCTGCAATTCTTCCTGCCTTTCCTTAAGTCTTTCATCGGCTTCTAAAAATTGCTCACTACGGGCCTCCTGCTCCTTCTTCTCTTCAGCCATTTCCTTTATGTGTTCCTCCATCTGCTTTTGTTTATCCAAAAGCTCCTGAAGCATCTCCCTTTGTTCCCATCCAACCCCCTCAGATTCGAGCAGCTGCCTGCGTAATTCTTCCACCTGATCACGTGCATCACCGGCTTCTCCTCTCCCTTCACGCAAACCATCCTGAACACGTTTTTCACTTTCCCGCTGTTCAGCAACCATTTCTTCTTCTGTGGGAATATAATGGCTGAAAACACGACTCCTGGCACTTTTAGGACCATGATACGGATCATTGTCAAACACTTCAAAGTAAATTTCAACCGTTTCACCGGGATTCACATCCACAGACTGCATGTCAAAATGATAATAAAATGTTTGGTTGCGCATATAGGGATCAATCTCAACGGCCTCATCCTTAAAAGGAACCTCCTCTTCCTGACTAACCTGGGATTGATCCATTACCCGGTAAAACATTCTCAGACCGGTGAATCCAAAGTCATCCCGAATGGTACCACGATAAAACAAGTGGGCGATCATAACCTCATCACGGTGCTCCTCCACTGCAATTCGCGGATAGGCATCCTTTTCAACCTGAACACGATATGAAAGACTGTCTCCACGACCCCGATCCTCACTTCCTGAAAACACAGAATAATCAAAAGATTCAGTAGCCGGTGCTGAAGCAGAAAACTCTCCCTTTCTGACTTTTTCCACGTCCAATGTTTCATCTTCGATGAAAAATTCAACCTGATCGGTTCCACTGGTGAAAAAAGTCCATTGAACCTGTGATCCATACAATACTTCCAGATCACCCATATTGGAAAATTCTTCCTTTTCCAGCCCACTATAGGCAGGATAATCCACCTCAATATGAAAATGGGTAAAAGCAGGCTTTTCGAACACATCAATGGAAAAAGGTCCGAAAGTAAAACCTTCAGCCTCAACATAAAAGCTTTTGTCCTCCTGCAGGTTTCTTAAAGTATACGAATAAGTTGAAGAAGAGGGGTTGCTCATGGGATGACGCACCCCTTCCATACGCAAAAAGGCTTCAGAAGGAACCACCTCACCATGGGTCTGTACAACGACCTCAAGATCCTGATGTCGAAAACCTTCTGTTGAGGAAACAACTTCAACCTGAAAGGGCGTAGGCCGCTCAAAATGCATGTCATAACGAACAAGCCGTTTGGCAGGCTCGTACAGAAATGCGGGCTGAACCAGATAAACACCAAGTACCACCAAAAGTGGTAAAAGAACGTACGGCAGAAACCTATAGTTTCCTTTTAGAGAAATGGCTTTATGAAAAGGAAATACAATGGCACTTTTGGCTTTTTGATCGATGGCTGCCATAATAAGTCCAGCGTTCCCCGGATTTCTATCCAAATATTTTTTTAATTGTAAAACATTGGTAACCTGATCATTCAAATCATCAGGATAATATTTTGACAAAAGCCTGGCAGCCTGATCAGGACTGATCCGCTTTCCAATCCTGATCATCCCGAAAAAGGGGATCAAAACATAGCGTACAAAAACATATCCATTGAACAACAAAAAAGTAAAGAATAGCAACTGTCTGATGGTGGAATCCAGATATCCGAAATATTCAATACTTACAAACAAAATAAACAACACCAAAAATCCGGCTCCAAACAACAGCCCGCCTTTTATTAACCGGTTCAGATAGTACCTCCGGATAAAGCGGTCAAGTTTTTGCAGTAGTAATTGAAGAGTCTCAGACATAAAGAATTATCAGCTGTTTCAGATTACATCAACCCATAAAATTACGAAAAAAAAGAGGCCGCCCTCCCTAAAAATTATTAAATTGCGTAGCTGACAGAATTTCTGTCCAGGCTCAGAAAATATTCACCTGATAGCTGGTGGGATAAGGTTGAACACCTTTCCGGGTTATCAACTAATTTCCGGGTTATCAACAAACCGTTCTAAACGGATTTCAATCCGGACCATGATTGAACATTCGCCAGCCGGAAAAAGTGGTCACCCGGAAAAAGTGGCGACAATAAGCAATTGAAAGTGGTCACAATAAACCACTGGCTAAGCATCCGGAACAAAATGCGTCCGGATTTCTCCGAGGGCAGCATAACCCCACAAAGGGCAGCATAACCCCACAAATTGTTACATGCATTTTAAATCGCTTACTATGGCATCAAAAAAAGATAAACACAAGTCCAAACTGAAAGAAAAGCTGATCAGAATATTTGAAAAAAACCCACGGAAAGCCATGAACTACAAACAGGTGGCCAAAGCAATGGGCGAAGAAGGGAAAGAAAACAGGAAATACCTGTCGGGATTGCTTTTCAGCCTGGCAAAAGAGGAAATTCTGTTTGAGGTTTACAAAGGAAAGTTTAAAATCAATCCGGCATACCTCGAACAAAAGAAACCAAAGGGGCAGATCATCACAGGAATTGTTGATATGAAACAAACCGGTAAAGCCTACATAATTACCGATGAACTCCTGGAAGATGTCCGGATCAGTCCGAACAATACGGCCAACGCGCTGCATGAAGATAAAGTAAAAGTCAGGCTGTTTCCAAGGAGAAAGAACCAAAAAGCTGAAGGGGAAATCGTAGAGATTATTAAACGATCCAAAAACAATTTTGTAGGGGTCATTCAACGTACAGGAAATTATGCATTTCTGCTTCCGGACAACAAGGCCATGCCGGTTGATATTTTTATTCCACAAGAGCATATTAACGGTGCAAAAGAAGGTGAAAAAGCCATTGTGGAGATCCTGGAATGGGATCGTCCTTCCAAAAATCCTTTCGGTAAAGTGGTGGAAATTCTTGGTCAGCCAGGTAACAACGATGTGGAAATGCACGCAATTCTGGCAGAATATAATCTCCCTGCCAGGTTTGAACCCGAAGTGGAAAAATCTGCTGACAAAATACCCCTTGAAATAACCAAAAAAGAGATTGAAAAAAGAAAGGATTTCCGGGATACACCAACTTTTACCATAGATCCGGCAGATGCCAAAGATTTTGATGATGCCTTGTCAATCAAACAAATTGATCAGGATAGTTGGGAAGTTGGAATTCATATAGCGGATGTAACCCATTATGTTGAGCAGGGATCTGCCATTGAAGACGAAGCCAGGGACAGGGCCACCTCAATATACCTTGTTGACCGAACCATCCCGATGTTACCGGAAAAACTATCAAATTTGGTATGCTCCCTGCGTCCGGATGAGGAAAAACTGACCTATTCGGTGGTGGTGGAAATAAACAGCAAGGCAAAAGTTTTAAAATCCTGGATCGGCAAAACCATCATTAAAAGCGATCATCGTTTTTCCTATGAGGAAGCCCAGGAAGTAATCGAAACCAATGAAGGACCTCATGCCAATGATCTTAAGATCCTGAACGACCTTGCACAAAAAATGCGTAAAAAAAGAATGCGCGACGGAGCCCTTGATTTTGGTCAGCCTGAAGTGAAATTCCATCTCGATGAAAACGGTAAACCCCTGGATGTGTATTTCAAAGAACAAAAAGAAGCCAATAAACTAATCGAAGAGTTTATGCTTCTGGCCAACAGAACGGTGGCCGAAAAAATTGGCAGACCAAGAGGTAAAGCCAAACCAAAAACGTTTGTATATCGGGTCCATGACATGCCAAACCCCGAAAAACTTAACACATTGTCGAATTTTGTGGCTAAACTCGGCTACAAAGTAAAAACGGATAGCCGTTCGAATGTGGCAAGTTCTTTCAATAAGCTGCTGAAAGATTCACAGGGAAAAGGGGAAGAAAACCTCATCGAAACCCTGACAATCAGAACAATGGCTAAAGCGGAATATTCCACAGAAAACATCGGTCATTATGGTCTTGCATTTGATTATTACAGCCATTTCACCTCCCCCATCCGGCGTTATCCTGATATGCTCGTACATCGTTTACTGACAGCTTATGCAAACGGACAGCCTTCGGCTAACCAGGGAGAGTACGAAGAGCTTTGTCAGCATGCATCTGACATGGAAAGAAAGGCCCAGGAAGCTGAAAGAGATTCCATCAAATATAAACAAGTAGAGTTCATGGCCGATAAAGAAGGAGAAGTGTTTGAAGGCCTGATCTCAGGAGTGTCTAAATGGGGAATATTTGTGGAAATTAAAGAGAACAAATGTGAGGGAATGGTAAGACTTAGTGATATGGGAGATGATTATTATTACCTCGATGAGGATAACTTCCAGGTTCTTGGCTACAACACCAAAAAACAATACAAATTGGGCAGTCCGGTCAGGGTAAAGGTTAAAAGAGCCAACCTGCTCAAAAAAGAACTGGATTTTCTGCTGGCTGAAGTGGAATAAACTGGTTGAAATGGAATAAACTGACTGAAGTGGAATAAAAAAACAGCGGTAAACCATGTAGGTAAACCGCTGAGTATATTTTCCTGGTTTTAAGACACCAGTGAATTTAATCCCGATCAGATCATGCCCTCTTTTCCGATCAGATCAGGTTCAACCGGCTGTAAAGCTCTTTACGGTAAAGGCCGCCAATGGGCAGAACCTTCATTTTGCCTTCGATGACCAAATCAGGATATTTGATGGAAAAAATCTTATTCAGGTTGACAATGAAAGAACGGTGAATTCTTACAAAATCTTTGGCAGGAAGAATCCGCACCATCTCTTTCATGGTAGTATGGGTAGTGTAACTGTTGTCAGCGGTATTGATTACCACGTAATCTTTAAGCGCCTCCACATAATAGATATCGTCAAAATTAATCTTGTTTAACCGATAATCTGCGCGAACAAAAATGGAGTCTTTTGATTCTTTATTTTCCACCAGTGAATGATACAGGTCACGTTCCTTTTTGACCTCTTCATCTTTTTCATACTTATACAAAGCCATTTCGATGGTGGTTTGTAATTCGCGCTCTTTAAACGGCTTAATAATATATCCGTATGGTTCGGTAATCTTAGCTTTATTCAGTGTACTGTCATCAGCGTAAGCAGTAAGGAAAATAACAGGAATCGAAAACCTCTCCTTAATCGTCTTGGCTGCTTCAATCCCGGTCTGATCTCCCTTAAGCATGATATCCATAAGAATAAGATCCGGTTTATTTTCTTCAACTTCGCGAACAGCTTTATCTCCACTGCTTACTACACCAGTAACTTCATAACCAAGCTTTTTCAGTGTATTCTGGATATCTTTTGCAACAATGCTTTCGTCTTCTACAACAAGTACTTTTACTTTTGCCATGACCTTATGTTTTTAAATTTAATTGTTCTGTTAATTGCTGTTGGATTATTGTAAATTAACAGGGGTTTTATACAAACAATTGTTTTTATTCCTGTATTTGCCCCCAAAATTACATAAAATTTTAAAATTTAACAACATACATCGAAAGCAAGGGGCTTTTAATCCTTCAACTGTGATGATCATTTATTTATTGTTTTTATTAAAATTAATTCATGTTCATCAGGCTGTGAATACTGTTCATACTATTTTTGAGAAAACCTTGACTATTTCGATTATAAATTTTTATTCACATTATTTTCACAAAACGCATATTCTTAATGCATTATTAATAAGTAAATTATAACAAATATTAACAATTATTACACTTTGTGAACAACCGCTGCAGTTAAAAATTTTCAGGTTTTCAACAGGCAGTTGATTGATGTTTTTTGTCAATATTTTGTTGGTAAATTTTTAAAAAACAGCAGCTATAAAACTTGCATTGTTGAAAACAATTCTCTCTTATAATAAAACCCCATAAATGCAAGAGTTTTTTATAAAAAAATATCAACAACCAGAACTGCTTTATCCACACAATATGTTTATAAAACCACAAAAATCTAATAATCATAAGGTAAAATGGAATCCATATATGTATCATTATTTTGATGCTTTGAGCTAATACATTAACTATAAATTTTATGTATTATCTTTGATATATCTATCCATTTTATTTATTGAAAACAGTTATGAACAAATGCAGCAAAAAGTTTCTCCAATAGGCCTGGGTGGCGATCATGCAGGTTTTAACTTAAAGGAAAAAGTTAAAACCTGGCTTAAAAATATGGGATACCAGGTAAAAGACTACGGACCTTTTTCGGATGGATCTGTGGATTATCCTGATCAGATTCATCCCCTGGCAAGGGCCATTGAAAAGGGAACACATCAGTTTGGCATCATTATGTGCGGAAGTGGTAATGGTGTAAGTATGACGGCCAATAAATACCCGGGTATTCGTGCTGCATTATGCTGGGAACCTGAACTGGCCCGGCTGGCAAGGGCGCATAACAATGCCAATGTACTGGCCATGCCTGCCCGTTTTATTGACGAGACCACTGCCTCAGCCATCGTGGATGTATTTATGAAAACAAGCTTTGAGGGTGGCCGACACAAGTCCCGGGTTGAAAAGATCCCCTGTTCCTGAGAAATGCGCCGGGTAATGGGCCAGGCATTGTATCTGGCAATATATAAGGAAAATAAACTGGGATAATACCAAACCAATGCGCCTGGCTGCTGACCCGGCCATTGAAAAGGAAAATTTTTAAACAGAAGTACCGTGCAGTGTAACCTGCAGAATTACAGGATGCACCCGGAAACCAAAACGGTCATTGGAAAATACCGATCTTTGATGGCATGAATGAACAGTCAGCCTTAAACAAGCATCAGACTTTTTTGCGGGATAGCGAAAAAATGGCCTTTGACAAGGATCACAGGGCTACCATTGCTTTTAATATGACGCAGTATGAAAATGCGGCAAAAGCTGGTAAGGCCCGTTTTGTGAATCTACCGGGGCTGCGTCGCCGGGCTGCGCTCCGCAAACATTATGTGCTGGAGCACCTGGAAAATCACCTCAAGAATTTTGAACACAATTTTACCGCCCGCGGGGGAAAGGTGATCTGGGCACAAAATGCAGAAGAAGCCAGGCAATCCGTTCTTTCAATATTTGAACAACACTATGTAAAAAATGTGGTCAAGTCCAAGTCGATGACTACAGAAGAAATCGGACTGACTGAATGCCTTGAAAAAAACGGGATAGAAAGTCTGGAAACGGATCTGGGTGAATTTATTGTGCAGTTAACCGGAGAGCGGCCCTATCACATTGTGACCCCCGCGATGCATCTTTCGGCTAAACAAATAGCAGGGGTTTTTCATAAGCACTTTGGCTTATCTGAAGATTCAAGTCCGGAAGAGATTACCGCTTTTGCCAGGAAACACCTGCGCGAAAAATTCTATCGGGCCGATGCCGGAATCACCGGGGCCAACTTCCTGGTGGCAGAAACAGGCAGCGTGGCAATTACTGAAAATGAGGGCAATGCTCTGTTGTCTATTTCCCATCCCCGCATCCACATTGTGGTGGCCGGAATAGAAAAAGTACTGCCTTCACTGGAAGACCTGGATATGTTCTGGCCATTGCTTTCGGCCCACGGTACCGGTCAGTCACTTACGGCCTACAACAGCCTGGTAAACGGACCTGTTCAAAAAGGGGAAGGAGAGGGACCCCGGCACATGTATGTGATATTGCTGGACAACGGGCGCAGTCGCCTTCTGGGTACCACTCCACAGCGAAGGGCGCTGTCCTGTATCCGCTGCGGTGCCTGCCTGAATGCCTGCCCGGTTTATTGTAACATAGGAGGACACGCTTACGGTACAGTTTATAGCGGGCCCATTGGTGCCGTGATCAGTCCCCACCTGTCGGGTCAGTTCCGGGAACACATTCACCTGAGTAATGCTTCGAGCCTTTGCGGTAAATGTACAGAAGTATGCCCCGTGGGCATTGACCTGCACCATCAGCTCCTTCAAAACCGGCATCTGGCGGTAAAAATGAAAATGCCCTCCCGGGTTGAACGCTACGGTATGAAAGCCTATAAGATGGCCATGAGTAAGCGCAAGCGGCTTGATATGGTACCCCCCGGCGTGAAAAACTTTGTTGCGAGCACCTTTTTCGGCAAGGCCTGGGGCCCGAGGCGGGAAATGCCCAGGGTTGTGGAAAGCTTCAGCAAGCGGTATCATGGCAGCGAGTGATTTTTGTGATCCCGTTACTAAGCCCGGGTGCAACCACCGCTTCTTCGACCCCGAAGGGGTCACATGTGTATATAACAAACCCGGACGCAAGGCATCCGGGTTTTAAGTGGAGAATACCGGATTCGAACCGGTGGCCTCTTGGCTGCCAGCCAAGCGCTCTAGCCAACTGAGCTAATTCCCCGCAGTAGGTTTGCAAAATTAATATCTTTTCTTAATTTGGCAAAAAAATTAACCAGGGATAAAAATAGCTGCGAATGAAAAGATTATTTTGTGCCGTTAAAGTGGTTCCCAACCAAATTATCCGGGATACCATGGATACTTTCCGCCGGGAACTTGAAGGAGAAAAAATCAGCTGGGTATCGCCCGATAACCTGCATCTGACGTTGAAATTCTTCGGCGACACCCCGGGTTACATGCTAAAAAAGATTGTACCAGCCCTGCAGAATTCCGCCACTGAATGTTCAGGATTTAATTTCAGGATGGAGGGTTGCGGAACATTTGGAAACCCCAGAATGCCCAGGGTGTTGTGGCTTGGAATTAAAGACGCGGATGACCTGGACTGTTTATACCAGTCAGTAAATCGCCAGCTGGAACCTCTCGGTTACAAGCCCGACAAAGCGACTTTTGTACCGCATCTGACCATCGGTCGGATCAAACACCTGAATGATACCGGCCCCCTGCGGGAACTCATGGCCCGTTACGAAGACACCCAGTTCGGTACCACAGAGGTGACGTCATTTTACTTGATCCAAAGCATATTACGTCCCAAAGGGCCCGAATATAAAATTTTGAATGAATTTACCTTGTAAAGTTAGTCAGCTCGCAGCGCCGACAAACCGGAGTGGCGTAGCGCCAACAAACCGGAGTGGCGACGGCCCCGACTAACCAAAATCACCGACATATGCTACCATCAGCAGTTAAAACCAAAATCACCGAAATCATTGCTGAACAGACCGGAAGGCCGGTGACCATCACAAAGGCTTCTGGTATTGGCGGCGGATGTATCAACGATGCCCACAGGGTTGAAACCGACCAGGGAAGCTTTTTTGTCAAGTTCAACCACGCGGGTCGTTTTCCCGGCATGTTTGAAGCTGAGGCCAGGGGATTGAAGCTTCTTTATGAATCCCAACAAAACAAATCCCGGCAAGGCCATGCAAAGCAAAAAAATGCCCGGCATGGTAATTCGCAACAAAACGCTACCCGCCAGAATGATTCCCCCAAAGTGGATGTACCCCGGGTAATCGGCTTCGGCGAGCAGGACGACATCAGCATGCTGGTGCTTGAATACATTGAGAGCATCGGGAAAACCCCGGACTTTTGGCAGGATTTCGGACAGGGACTCGCTAACCTGCATCGCCACCAACCCGAAACCGGCGAATTTGGCCTCAATCATGACAACTACATCGGGAGCCTGCCCCAACAAAACCATCCACATAAAACCTGGACAGAATTTTTTGTAAACCAGCGGCTGGAGCCCCAGTTGAAAATGGCGCGCGACAGCGGAAAGGCAGGAGGGGAGTTGGCAAAGATGTTTGACAGGCTGTACAGCCGCCTGCAGGAGTTTTTCCCTGAAGAACCACCGTCGCTGCTGCACGGCGATCTGTGGAGCGGCAATTATATGACGGGCGACAAAGGCCAGGCAGTGATCATCGATCCGGCCGTGTATTATGGCCACCGCTATATGGATTTGGGAATGAGCAAGCTTTTCGGGGGATTTTCCACCGCATTTTACGAAGCCTATAACGATGCCTGGCCACTGGAGCCTTCCTGGCACGAAAGCATGGATATAGCCAACCTGTATCCCCTGATGGTACACGTAAACCTTTTCGGCGGAGGATACCTCTCAAGCGTAAAGGGGATCCTGAAAAGGTTTTAAAATGGTTTGTTGGCGCTGTGCGCCTCCGGTTAGTCGGAGGCTTCGCCTCCTCCGGTTAGTCGTGGCTGCGCCACTCCAGTTAGTCGGAGGCTGCGCCTCCTCCGGTTGTTGGTTAGTCGTGGCTTCGCCACTCCGGTTGTTGGTTCTCATGGGATGAGAGATGGGAAAGATGCCGATGGCCTTGTAGACGGCCCAGGCAGTTGTTGGTTCATCGTGGGATGGGGTTCGTGGGGGTAGCCCGTGAATCGTGATCGGAGCCACGGAGTTGTTGGTTGTTGGGTTTTTCTTCTTAATTTTACCGGTATGAAGAAAAAGAAGATCGGAAAATTTCAGGACAGGGAAGTGGAGTTGATCACCCCGAAAAAACCTTTCGACCGGGATTTTTTTCAACATTTACCCAAAACAGATTTGCATGTGCATCTGGATGGGTCGCTGCGTCAGGAAACCATCCTGGAGCTGGCTCAAAAAGACGGAGCTGACATCGGCGTTACCACGCTTAAACAGCTTGAAAAAACGCTTCAGCCCGGAAAAACCCACGAATCCCTGAATCAATACCTCAAAGCATTTGACCTGACCCTCAAGGTGCTACAGACAGAGGAAGCATTATACCGCGTTGCTTATGAACTGGCAGAGGATTGTGCAAAAGAAAATGTACGCTATATCGAGGTCAGGTACTCTCCCATACTGCATACCCAAAAAGGACTGCCGGTATCTGTGATCCTGGAGGCGGTCGTTGAAGGACTTAAAGATGCAGAGCGTGATTTTGACATTGCTACCGGTGTGATTGTTTGCGGAATCCGAAACATTTCCCCCGAAGTGAGCCTGCAGATGGCCGAGCTTGCTGTGGCTTTCAAAAACAGGGGCGTGGTGGGTTTTGACCTGGCCGGAGCCGAATACAACTATCCTGCGCGGGATCACCTGGATGCCTTCAATCTCATCCTGTCAAACAATGTCAATGTGACCATCCATGCCGGCGAAGCCTATGGCCCGGACAGCATCCACCAGGCCCTGCATTATTGTGGCGCCCACCGCGTCGGGCACGGCACCCGCCTGAAAGAAGACGGTGATTTGCTGAACTACGTCAACGACCACCGCGTACCCCTTGAAGTGTGCCTGTCGAGCAATGTACAGACCCAGGCATCCAAAACCCTGGAGCTACATCCCTTCAAGTTTTACCTGGATTTGGGCCTGCGCGTAACCCTGAATACCGATAACCGATTGGTAACCAATACCACCATGTCTGACGAATACCTCCTGGCCTATCAAACGTTCAACCTGAGTCCCCAGAACATTCTCGACCTGGTGATCAACGGCGTTAAATCCGCCTTCATTCCTTTTGAGTACAAAAAGTGGTTCCTTCGTGAGGTGAAACAACAGGCCATTGAGCTGATAAACGGATACGAAAAACAAGAATAAAGACCCCGGGGGCCTGGTGCCGGATTCTTGTGCATGTAATGTTTTTCCGGTTGCCCCCGTCGCTTTAAAGGGATCAGGGGCCAGGGGGGAGGCCCATCAAAATTATGGCCACATGGTTTGAATCTAAATGCCACATGGTTTGAACCTGAATGGCCGCTTGGTTTGAACCTAAATGGCGACATCATTTGAACCTGAACGGCCGTATGGTATGAACCTGATTGGCCATATGGTTTGAATCTGAACGGCCACATGGTTTGGGCCTGAATGCCCACCTGGTTTCAACCTGAATGGCCGCTTGGTACGAACCTCAATGGCCGCATGATTTTAACGTTTTGAAGATGAGCAGTGGAAAAAGATTTGTTGACAAAGTGAGAGATCAGGCCAGGGAAATCTGGTCTGTCGCGGGCAATGTCATCCTTTTTATTGTGATTACCCTGGCATTTCATTTCATCTGGAAGATTTTCCAGGATCAGATAGAGCAGGCTGCGGTCATTATTTCACTCGGCGACTGGTTCGCCACCAGGGCATATACGGTGGCAGACTGGATTCAGACCCACTTGCTCAGAATGAATTACTCCACTGCTGACCCCAATATTTTTATTTTCAACGGTAAGGGGTCCATCATCATCAATGAGAGCTGTTCCGGCCTGAAGCAATATTACCAGGTCTTGGTACTTTTCCTGTTGTTCCCCGGACCATGGAGGCACAAAGCGTGGTTCATACCCGGCAGCCTGCTGGTTATGTACTGGACCAATATTTTTCGTGTGGTGATGTTGTCTGTTGCCATGGCACTTATTCCTCAACACTGGCATTTTATCCACGACTGGGTGCTGCGGCCGTTTTTCTACGTGGTGCTGTTCGCATTGTGGATATGGTGGGTGGAAAGGTGGGCGAAGGGCTGAGCCCCGAAAATTTTTCTTTGTATCTTTGCATTTTAATACATCCCACCTCAACAATGAGTGATCAGATCAAACACGAATGCGGCGTGGTTCTCCTGCGCCTTCTCAAGCCCCTTGAATATTACTTAGCCCGCTACGGAACGGCCTTTTACGGGCTGGACAAAATGTATCTCCTGATGGAGAAACAGCACAACCGCGGACAGGACGGAGCCGGGATCGGCTGTATTAAATTCGATGTCCCTCCCGGATCACGATACATGAAACGCATCCGCAGCGACCACACCAATCCCATCAAGGATCTTTTCGAACGCATCCAGAAACCCATTGAAAAGGCCACCAAAGACCATCCGGAGCGGCTGCGAGACGTGCAGTGGCTCAAAAAGCACCAGGACTTTACCGGTGAGATGTTCCTGGGCCACTTGCGCTACGGAACTTTCGGGCGCAACCAGCTTGAATACTGCCACCCTTTTCAGCGGGAGAACAACTGGATGTCGAAAAACCTGATGATTGCCGGAAATTTCAACCTCACCAACATGGGTGAGTTGTTCAACAGCCTGGTGAACATCGGCCAGCATCCCAATGAAACCAGCGATACCTTTACAGTTCTGGAAAAACTGGGCCATTTTCTGGATGACGAAAATGAAGACATTTACCGGCATTACAAACAGCTTGGGTACGGCAAAAAAGAAATCTCACCACTGATCGCCAAAGACCTGGATCTGGTCAATGTGCTAACCAATGCCAGTAAATACTGGGATGGCGGGTATGTGGTGGCCGGCATGGTCGGTCATGGCGATGCCTTTATGATGCGTGACCCGAACGGAATCCGCCCCGCCTATTATTACCAGAACGACGAGGTGCTGGTGGCTACGAGCGAACGTCCGGTGATACAGACTGCCTTTAACATCCCGCACGACAACATTCGCGAGCTGGGGCCGGGCAATGCCCTGATTGTGAAGCGCGACGGCCGGGTTTTGGAAATGAACTGCAAGAAACCGCAGCAAAAAGCAGCCTGTGCCTTTGAAAGAATATATTTCAGCCGGGGAACGGATGCCGACATCTATCAGGAAAGAAAGCGGCTTGGCAAGCAGCTGGTCCCCGCCCTGTTGAAAAGCATTCATTACGACCTGGACAACACCCTCTTTTCATATGTGCCGAATACGGCAATTGCCGCTTTCAAGGGGATGGTAGAAGGCCTGCACGACTTTTGTGATTCCGTGAAGCAAGACCGTATCATGCAGATGCAGGGCAAGGTGGATCCTGAAAAACTGAAGGAGATCCTTTCAATGCGTCCGCGCGTTGACCAGGTGGCCGTGAAAGACGCCAAACTGCGCACCTTCATCACGGAAGACAAAAAGCGGGATGAACTCGTGGCACACGTGTACGACGTTACCTACGGGGTTGTGAACCGCGGAACCGATACCCTGGTGGTGATCGATGACAGCATTGTGCGGGGTACAACCCTCAGACAGAGTATCGTCCGGATGCTTGATCGTCTTGGCCCCCGTGCCATCCTGATCGTTTCCTCCGCCCCACAGATCAGATTTCCTGATTGTTATGGCATTGACATGACCAAACTCGGTGATTTCATTGCATTCCGCGCAGCCATTGAGCTGCTGAAAGATACCGGTCAGGAACACGTTATCAACGATGTGTATAAGCGGTGCAAGGCGCAGCTGGATCTGCCCGTTGCCGAGGTGGAAAACTCCGTGAAAGACATTTATCGCCCCTTCAGTGCAACCGAGATCTCGCGGAAAATTGCCGAGATGCTGCACCCGCCGAAGGTGCAGGCCAGCCTGGATATCGTTTACCAGACCATCGAAGACCTTCACGCCGCCTGCCCGGGCCATGTGGGCGACTGGTACTTTACCGGTGATTACCCCACCCCCGGTGGAAACAAAGTGGCCGTTCGGTCCTTTGTGAACTACATTGAGGGGAGAGACGAAAGGGCTTACTAGGTCGGGGGCTATCGCCCCCTCCGTTGTTGGTTCTCATGGGATGGGAATGGTGGGGGTTGCCCATAAACGGTGGACGGAACCAGGAGGTTGTTGGTTTTCACGGGCAGGGTGATGGGAAGCTGCCAATGGATTGGTGGACGGCCAATGCGGTTGTTGGTTAGATGGCAGGGCCTGACTTTGATTTATAGTTCAATCCGGATTTTTACTTTGCCCCCAAGACCTTTCTCTACAATATCATAGAGGGTTTGCAGCGTCATGTTGCTGCCGTTGTTTTCCACTCTTGAAATGTAGCTTCTTTTTTTGTTAATCAACTGAGCAAGTTGTTCCTGAGTCAGTTGTTTTTCTTCCCGTGCTTTTCTTAACAAAAGACCAACTTTGAATGTTTTAAACTCCCTTTCAAGCTTGTCACGGCGGGGAGTTCCTTTTTCTCCGTAGACCTTGTCCTTAATTTCTTTCCAGGGTTTTGTATTCATAATGCCTCTAATTTTTCATGACAAAGGTAATTTAAAAGTTACGAAATTTCAATTCAGGCAAAAGAAATGTACATATATTTTCATCTGCTTTAAATTTATAGTTACCAGCCGGTTATAAATGGATGCTAAAAGGCTGCCGGACTTTTTGTATCTGGGTATATTATTCATCAGGGATTTTTGTAGTTTTGATTTGTCGGCGCTGAAGCGCCTCCGGTTAGTCGTGGCTGACGCCACTCCGGTTAGTCGGCGCTGACGCGCCTAGGTTGTTGGTTCTCATGGGATGGGAATGGTGGGGGTTGCCCATAAACGGTGGACGGAGCCAGGAGGTTGTTGGTTTTCACGGGCAGGGTGATGGTAAGCTGCCAATGGATTGGTAAACGGCCAATGCGGTTGTTGGTTAGACACCGAAGGGATTACGGTTCGAAGCTAAGAAAGGGTATTGTCATGTCCAGCTATATAAAAAATCTGATTCTTCAGGGAGAGCATCAACAGCAGGACTTTAAGTTCCAGGTGAATGACAGTCGTAAGATTGCCAAGACGTTGGTGGCTTTTGCCAACACCGATGGGGGCAAGCTGCTGATCGGGGTCAAGGACAACGGCGTAATTGCCGGGATCCGTGCCGAAGAAGAATACCACATGATTGAGGCTGCAGCGACGATGTATTGCAAGCCGGAGATGGATTTTGCCTTCCGGCACTGGAACATCGACGGGAAAAAGGTACTGGAGGTGGACGTACCCACAGCCCGGATCAAACCGGTTTATGCGAACACCGAAAATGGTGAATGGGTGGCCTGGGTGAGGGTAGGGGATCAGAACATTGTGGCTGACACCATCCAGATCAAATTCTGGCAGCGGCAAAAGCAGAAGGAGGGAACGGTGATCCATTACTCTGACAATGAAAAGCTGCTGCTGAACTACCTGACCAGCCATCCCACGATCACGCTCGATAAATACTGTCGCCTGGCGGGAATTCCGCATTACCGTGCGGAGAATATCATTGTGGACCTGATGATCGCCGGGCTGATCGAAATCCGGCAGAATGAACACCATACCTGGTTCCGGCTGAAGGATCCGGGTGGCGGTGTGTGATCCCCACGGCGATGTTTGACCCTTCGGGGTCAGAAGCGTCTGTGGCCCTTCCGGTGTGAGTAACATGTGACCCTTCGGGGTCTAACCAACAACTGCGTGGCTCCGACCACGGTTCATAGGCAACTCCCAACACCCTCTGCCCATGAGAACCAAAAAACTTCGCGGCTCCAGCCACGGTTTATGGGCAACCCCCACTATCCTCATCCCATGAGAACCAACAACCTAGGCGCGAAGCGCCGTTAACCAACAACCGGAGGAGGCGAAGCCTCCGACTAACTGGAGTGGCGTCAGCCACGACTAGTCCAGCGAGCTGTAAACGGAGTTTTCGCTGCGGTACTCGGGCACGATTTCTTTCATTTTTCGCACGAGGGCAAAGTCGTCGCCCCGGCTGATCAGTTCCAGAAGGTCTTCCAGTTGCTTGCAAACGCCTTCCCTGTCGTTGGGGCGGACGCGGGCATGAAGAATTTTCGGATGGTAGGTCGGAAGGGTGTTCTCTTCTGTGGCAAGCACCTCTTCGTACAACTTCTCCCCGGGCCGGAGGCCGATCTCTTTGATCACAATGTCTTTGTCCGGCTCCAGCCCGGTTAGCTGGATCATCTTGCGGGCCAGATCCAGGATTTTGACCGGCTCACCCATGTCAAACAGGAAAATCTCACCTCCCTTGCCCATGGCGCCGGCTTCCAGTACCAGGTTACAGGCCTCGGAGATCATCATGAAAAAGCGGGTGATCTCCCTGTGGGTAATGGTAACCGTGCCGCCCCGTTCGATCTGCCGCCTGAAAAGCGGGATCACCGAACCATTGGAATCCAGCACATTGCCAAAGCGGGTGGTGATAAACTGGGTGGAATCATTGCTCAGGCACTGGGTGTAGATCTCAGCCATCCGCTTGGAGGCCCCCATCACATTGGTCGGATTGACGGCCTTATCGGTGCTGACCATTACAAACTTGCGGGCTTTGTACTTCACAGCCAGGTCGGCCACGGTTTTTGTGCCAAAAACATTGGTTCGCAAGGCTTCATAAGGGAAGCTTTCCATCAGCGGCACATGCTTGTATGCCGCTGCATGATAAATAATTTCTGGCTTGCGCTGCTGAAAAAGCTGCTCCATCCGGCCGTGGTCCTTCACATTGGCCACCACGTAAACTGCCCGATCCGCGATCTCTTTCAGCATGCTGTCGCTGCTGATCTCATACTGGAGGTCATACAGTGACGATTCGGCCTGGTCCACAAGGATGAGCCCGGAAGGTTCAAAAGACAGGGCCTGGCGGGCAATCTCTCCCCCAATGGATCCGGCAGCCCCGGTCACCATCACCACCTTACCACGGATGTCTGCTGCCACGTTGGCACTGTCGAG
>PWGY01000004.1 GCA_003554665.1 Bacteroidales bacterium
GCTGTCTTCCATCAGTTCAATGGCTTTTTCATAATGCTCAATGGCTTTGCTTTTGGATCCTCCGAAAATGGAGGGTGCATAGTACAATACATTGCCTTTTTCAATATGTGCCCTTGGATAGTCTGGGTTTATTTCCAGGGCTTCGTCGATAAGCCGGCTGCTTCGGGGGCCAAACCGGACTGCTCTGCGTGGCCGGAGCCCGATGCGGAATCCGTAGAAGGCTGCTTCAAACAGTTTGGCCTCTGCTCTGTAATTGCGATCTTCTGACAAAATGTCAAGGTAGTTATTTGCCCTGTCGAGCATGGCTTCCGCTTCATTTTCCTGGTCGGTTCCGAGGTAGTACCCGATCAATCCATACTTTGCCAGCAGGATATCGTAAAGCAACCCGGGGTCCGGCTGCTGGCGGTATTCAAACTCCATGGTCTGAAGGGTGCTTTCCCATAATGGCATGCGGTCATACACGTAAGCACGGTAGATCATATTCTGAAAGCCGGTACGGCCGCTGCCCTGATTGGCCGGGGTATGAAGGGCTGTCAGCAGGACAAATCCTGAAAGTATGACTAAATATTGACAGATCTTCCTTTCCATGTGTTGGTCTTTCTGATGGTGCGGTAGATGGCCAGTACAACCGTTGCGGCAAAAATGGCCTGCTGCAGCGGAGCGGTTGCAATATTTATGATGACCTGCTGGCGGCTGATTCCGGCAGTGATGCCCCGGATTGCAAGGGTCATGATCAGTAATCCTGCCATTGCAACAGGGCCCATCGCCAAATATACGGGAATAAACCCAAAGGTGGTCAGCAAGGTGAACAATATGGCCATGGCAAAGCTGCTTCCGAAAAAGTCAATGACATTTTTGGAGAACCCGCCCATGGCTTCTGCCAGTGAGGGATACATCCGGCATTCAACTTGCCTGCCTCCCAAAATGGTGTGGATGCGAAACCCTTTTTTTTTCATTTCCCTGGCAATGGCAATGTCCTCTGCCGGTTTTTTCCGGAACTGCTGATGGAATAAATGCCGTTTATAAACCACCGCATTAAACAGCATAAACTGTCCGTTGGCGGCTGCCAGGGAGGGTAGTTTGGTTTTCCTGGTCAGAATCAGGGGAAGCAGGCTCAGCAGCACCCAGTTCATGAGCGGTACGCTGATCTTCTCCCCAAAACTATTCATTTTTTGCCGGGGGAAAACAGACAGCAGGTCAAGCCGGAATTTTTCCCGGTGCGCAAGGGCGTCACCCAGGGCGGTTTTACCCAGCCTCACATCCGCATCCAGGAAAAGCAGAAACCCGCCGCCCGCTTTTGCGGCCAGACGGTGGCAGCCATGGTTTTTTCCCAGCCATCCCGGGGGCAGTGCCTCTCCGGAAATAAGGCGGATCCTGTTGTCTTTATTCATATAATGACGGACCACGGATTCAGTATCATCTTCGGAGAGGTCATTGTACACGATGGCTTCCCAATTGGGATGGTCCTGATCCATCAGGTCTTCCAGCAGCCTGCCGATCTGATGGGCCTCATTTCGGGCAGGGATCAGCACCGACACCAGGGGCTGGCCGGTCGCAGTCGATCCGGGTCGGAGCCACTGGCGGGTAAGCATATTGGAAACAGCCACCAGCAGGCGTATCATGGAAAAAGTGATTATGGCCGTTGCCAGATAGTTCATAGCTTATTGGTTGGCTTGCTGGTTTTGCCGCTCAATGGCGTTTTTGAGGAATTCATTGTAGGCAGACTCTGCTTCTTTTGGGGATAGGAATGTGGTGGCTTCCGGATGCTTTGCGTTTTTTTGGTGGATTGTGTCCGTAAAGCCGGAATCCCTGCCGCCGGAGCTGTAACGGCTTGCCTCTTCCAAATAAATATTCAGACCTGGTTTGCGACGGTCAAAATAATCGGTGAGGGCAGCCAGGAACACCACCCTGGTATCTTTCGGTGCTCTTTCCAGTATGCGAAACCATCCTTTCTCAAATTCAAGCGGATATTGGTGCAATGACTGGAACTTTCCCTGGGGGAAAAGCAGCAACAGGTGGTTCGGGTTCTCCAGTATCTTTAGGGCGTAATCCATTGATTCAGCTGCAGTACGGCTGTTTTTCCTGACAGAGAAGGCCCCGACCTTGCGTAAAACCGGACGTTTCGACAGCTCTTCCTCAAGCATCATCACAAAAACCTTCTTTTTCAGTGTTTTGGTTACTGCATATCGGGCCAGAAAGCCATCCCACCAGGAAAAATGGTTGGCAAGAAGCAGTACCGGGCCCTGACGGTCATCCAGCTCGCTCCGGATGTGGATGTGACGGAAGTACCTGTTCATCAGTCTTTTCATGATCCAGTCGGAGCCCCGGACATACAACGGATGGGGCTTTGCCGTGATCATATCAGAAAATCCTCAGAAGGATGTTTAATGCCAGAAAGAAGAAAACCTGAACACCAAATAACCATGGAGCCACTCGGTTGGCTGTTTTGACCTTTGACAGGTGCATGGCGCTGAGAAAAACCAGCGAGATGATGAACCATGCCTGGTAGTTCTGCATGGGGATCTCACTTCCTGTCCAGTGCCACATGTCGAGCCTGATGGCTGCAGGCTCCATGACAAAATCATAGGTAACCATGAGCACTGCTGCTGTCAGTGCCTTCAGGGGCCAGAAAAGTTTGGTATTTTCCATGATGGCATATACGCAATATACAAGCATCATCCAGTTGATACCTATAATCAGCGGGGTTCCGAAAGCTTTTATTCCCAGGGCTTCACCGTAAGAATAGCTGCCGAATATGTGTCCGGTCATAACCCCGAGTACTTCAATCAGGTAACCGGTAAGTGCAATGAAGAGTAGCACAACGGCTTCTGTTGAGCGCCAACGCTGGTGAAAAAAAAGCAAAATAGCCGTGCTTAGCAGAATTGTCAGCGGCATGAGGTCGGTAAACAAAGGCCGGGTGGATGGAATGGTAAGTCCAACCAGTCCGACCAGGTAATAGATCACGAAAATATACCCCACCCATCTGGCTGTTCGGTTTTTTTTGAGGTTGCTCATATTCAGTGTGTCTGTAAGGTTGGTATTTCATCGGCGGCAATGCGTGCAGATGCCAGGCAAAGGGGGATGCCTCCGCCCGGGTGAACGCTTCCACCTGTAAAGTAAAGGTTTTTCAGGGACTTTTTAAAGTTTGGATGCCTGTTGAAAGCAGAAAAGCTGCTGTTGGAACTTAGCCCATACAGTGAGCCCCGCCATGATCCGGTGTCATCCTCAATGCTGCGCGGGTCAGCGATCGTCTCGGTAACAATATGTGGTTCGATCTCTTTCCCGGTAACCATGCGGATTTTGGACAGAATGTCTTTCCGGGCTTTGCTGATCAGGCTGTCCCAGTCCTGGCCGGTATTTTCCGGCACATTGATCATCACATACCAGTTTTCCTGGCCCTCAGGTGCATCTCCCGGAACTTCCCGGCAACTGATAAAGATATAAACGGTCGGGTCGCCGGATATGGTTTTTTCAGTAAAAAGGCAGTCAAATTCCTCACGGTAGTTGTTGGAGAATAAAATGTTATGCAGGCCCAGCTCCGGGTAATTTTTGTTGATACCCCAGTAAAATATGAGTGCCGAAGTGGACCGGTCTCCGGACAATTGTTTGCGGGGGACTTTTTTGCCGGGAATGAGGTGGCGGTAAAGGTTCACCACATCCACATCGCTTACCAGCAGGTCAAAGGGGTATGTTTCACCGCCGCTGCGCAACCCCTTTACGGTGCCTTTTTCCAGGATGATTTCCTCCACCGGGCAATTAAAATGGAACCTTACACCCATATCTGTGGCCAGTTTAACCAGGGCCTCCACAATTGAATACATGCCTTTTTCCGGAAAGAACGTGCCTGTATTGTGTTCCAAATGCGGGATGATGTTCAGGGTGGCGGGTGTCTGGTATGGGTTGGAACCGTTGTAGGTGGCGTAGCGGTCAAATAACTGCACAACCCTGGGGTCAGAAAACCAGCGGGTGTTTTTTTTGTGCATGGTGGTGAACGCATCCAGTTCATGGAGATGGAGCAGGGATTTGCGGTAGGCGGACCGGCGGTAATTGCTGATTTTGTGAAAGGAGCTGAACAGAAACACTTCATGGGTAATGTCGTACAGTTTCCGGCTTTTTTCCAGAAATGCCAAAACCTGGTCTTTGGTCACATTGGTGTTGGTGCTTAGCTCAGCGGCAAACTGTTCCGGTTCTTTCCAGGCATTGATCACTGTGCCGTCTTCCCAGAAATACCGGCAACTTGACTCGAGCGGGCGGTAACGATAATAATCCCCCGGGTTTTTGCCCGCCAGCCTGAAATGTTCATTCACCAGTTCGGGCATGGTAAACAAAGAAGGGCCGGTGTCAAAGCGAAACCCCTGCTGTTGCAACTGTGAAAGTTTTCCGCCCGGTTTTTCTGATTGTTCGAACACATCAACTGCATATCCCTTTGCAGCCAGCCTGATGGCCGAAGAAATTCCCGCAACCCCTGAACCTATGACCCCTGCTTTTTGTTTCATTGTTGTTTTATATGGTTAAACAGTCTGCCGGTACATAAATAACAAAAAAAAGCATTTGCAGTTTGCCCGGGATGCAATATATTCATTAAATTCACTTTTTTAAACAATTATCGCATGAAGAAAGTTCTCATTACGGGTACAGGACTGGGGGCCCTTACCACAGCCCTCCGGCTTGTTCGTCGCGGATATCAGGTGGAAATGGTGGAAAAATATCACCAGGCCGGCGGCCGTCTCAACCAGCTGAAAAAGGATGGCTTTACCTTTGACCTTGGCCCGACTTTTTTCAGTATGACCTATGAATTTGATGAGTTTGTGCAGGATACAGGTCTTGCAGAAATGCCTTTTACATTCCGGGAACTTGATTTGCTTTATGCGGTTAATTTCCGCGGAGAGAGGAAGCGCTATATGATCCACCGCGACCTGGATCGCCTGGCGAAGGAGTTTGAATCGGTGGAGCCCCGGTTCAAAGAAAAAATGGAAAAATTCCTCGCGGGTGCCGGGAGGTTTTTTCACGACACCGAATATCTTGTGCTCAAGCGAAACTATGACTCCCTGTTTGATTATTTGCTGACCCTGCTGCGTGTGCCCCTGGTACATTCCCCGAAATTGTTACGTTCTGTGTGGAGTGAAATGGAGCGGCATTTTGAATCCAGGGAAGTAAAGGAGATCTTTTCGCTGGTGGCTTTTTTTCTGGGCGCCACCCCCTTCAATACGCCGGCCATTTATACCATTCTGTCTTATACGGAGCTGGTGCACGACGGGTACCACAATGTGGAAGGGGGGATGTACAAAATTGTGGAGGGGCTTAAGCGTGAACTTGACAAAGCCGGTGTGGTCTTTCATTTCGACACGGAAATTACCGGTTATCGATATGAAGGTAAGCAGCTTACTGCACTGGTAGATCAGCATGGCAAGGAGTGGGACGCGGACTTGTTTGTGGTGAATGCCGATGCTGCCTGGTTCCGGCACAAGGTTTTCGGGCGGAAAAAGTTTTCTGAAAAGAAAATGGATAAACTGAAGTGGACGCTGGCACCTTTTACCATGTATTTGGGGCTCGACACCAAACTGGAGGACACGCCGCTGCACAATTACTTCCTGGGCAACAACTTCAAAGAGTACTCCGGCAAGATCTTCCGGAATGACATTAAACTGGATCAGCCCTATTATTACGTCAACGTGGTGTCAAAATCTGATCCTGAAAGTGCACCCGAGGGCTGTGAAAGTGTGTTTGTGCTTTGCCCGGTGCCTGACCTGCGTTACAAGCCCGATTGGTCAGACCGCGAAGAAGTGGCTGCCAATATCCTGGAAGACATTTCCGAACGTATCGGGGTTGACATGAAAAAGCACGTCATCTCCAAAACCATTATGACGCCGGTTGAATGGCGGGATGCATTCAACCTGTATAAGGGGAGCGGCCTGGGTCTGGGGCATGACCTGGACCAGATCGGTGGATTCCGGCCAAAGAATTATGATGAAGAATTTGGCAATGTGTTTTATGTCGGGGCTTCCACGGTACCCGGCACAGGATTGCCCATGGCGGTGATCAGCTCGAAACTGGTGGTGGAACGAATCAGCAATAAATATGGATCTGTACACGCGTAATGCCCTTGATTGCGGCAGAATTACAACCATAAATTACAGCACCTCCTTTTCCATGGGGGTGCGTACGCTGGATAAAAAATTCCGTCCGGCCATTTATGCCATTTACGGGTATGTGCGTTTTGCAGATGAGATTGTGGATACTTTTCATGAACAGAACAAGGAGGCCCTGCTCTCAGACTATAAGGCACGAACCCACACCGCCATCGACAAAGGGTTCAGCACCAATCCTATTTTGCACGGGTTTCAGTGGGTGGTCAATACATATGGAATTGAACGCGACCTGATTGATGCATTTCTTTACAGCATGGAGATGGATTTGCATAAAGCAGGGTTTTCGGATGAGGAATACAGGCGTTACATTTATGGTTCTGCCGAGGTGGTCGGTCTTATGTGTTTGCGGGTTTTTTGCTCCGGTCGTGATAAGGAATATCAGCAACTTTTGCCTGCTGCCCGGAAGCTTGGGGAGGCATTCCAGAAGGTCAATTTTCTCAGGGATATTCGCGCCGACAAAGATGAGCGGGGGAGGGTTTACTTTCCGGAAGTGAATCTGACGGAGTTTTCACAGGAAAACAAAACAAGGATAGAGGAAGAGATTCGTGCGGATTTTGAAGAGGCTCTGGAAGGCATCCGGTCACTGGATAAAGAGGTTCGTCTGGGTGTTTACCTGGCCTATCGTTACTACATCGAATTGCTGCGCAAAATTGAGAAAGCTGAACCAGGAGAGCTTCATAATCAGCGTTTCCGTGTATCCAATTTCCGGAAGCTGCTGCTTCTGCCCGGCAGTTACCTGCGCAACAAGTTCAACCGGATTTAAATTTGTAGATTTGCCGGATGTCAACACAGGGGTTACATGTGGAAATTGATCCCTCGGCCGGATTCTGCTTTGGAGTAGCTGCTGCTGTGGGTAAGGCAGAAGCAACACTGAAGGAAACCGGCAACTTGCATTGTGTGGGGCAATTGCTGCACAATACACATGAAATCAGGCGACTGGAGGTCATGGGTTTGCGTACTATCAGCCATGAAAAGCTGCCTGAAATGACAGGGTATTCCGTGTTATTCCGGGCCCATGGTGAACCACCAGGAAGTTATGAGATGAGCCGTCTCAGCGGGGCCAGGTTGGTGGATGCCACCTGCCCGGTGGTAAAAAAACTCCAGGAGCGGGTAAAAAAATCTCATGAAAGGGGAGAAACAATCATTATTTACGGCAAGCCGGGGCATCCGGAGGTGGCGGGCATTGTTGGCCAGATAAACGGGGATGCAATCGTGGCAGACCGGCCGGAAACCCTTTCGCCGGAAGTCCTGCCTGAAAAGCTGACACTTTACAGTCAGACCACCATGCCGGTAGAAGGTCTTCGCAACCTGGCCCGTTGGCTGGAAAAATATGGGAAAGAGGTTAAGCTGCACAATACTGTTTGCCGGCGGGTGACTGACAGGGTAAAGGAGGTGGAGCAGTTTGCCCGCACAAAGGATGTCATATTGTTTGTCGGTGGGAAAAACTCGTCGAATTCCCGGTATCTTTTTAATATTTGCCGGCAGGTCAACCCCCGCACCCAATTCATTGAGGATCCAGGGGAGGTGCAATCCAAATGGTTCCGTTCCGGCGACCGGGTGGGGGTTACCGGAGGGACTTCCACCCCTGTTTGGCTGCTGGAAGAAACTGCCGGAGCAGTTCCAGGCTAACAGACCACTGGCAGCTTTCACAAGTCCACCGCCCATGAGAACCAACAACCAACAAACCAACAACTGGCCAGGCCGATTACCATACCATTGACAGCTTTCACAAGCCCACCGCCCATGAGAACCAACAACCAACAACTGGAGTGGCGAAGCCACGACAAACCGGAGGAGGCGAAGCCTCCGACCAACCGGAGGGTGCGAAGCACCCGACAAACCAACAACCGTCATCGCGCAGCGCTGACCAACCGGAGTGGCGCAGCCACGACAAACCAAGGGGGCGAAGCCCCCGTTAACCAACAAACCAACCAGTATGGCTTTACAACCTTTTTCACACGAACACTTCATGCGCGAAGCCCTTAAAGAGGCTGAAAAGGCTTATGAAGCCGGTGAGGTGCCTGTTGGTGCGGTTGTAGTGAGTGATCAACGGATCATTGCCCGTGCCCACAACCTTACTGAACGTCTCAATGATGTCACCGCTCATGCAGAGATGCAGGCCATTACGTCTGCTGCGAATCATTTAAGTGGCAAATACCTTTCAGATTGTACACTGTATGTCACCCTTGAACCTTGCATCATGTGTGCAGGGGCAATTTTCTGGGCCCAGGCTGGCGCATTGGTTTACGGGGCTGATGATGAGAAACGGGGGTTTACCCTGGTTGGTGGAAATTTGCTGCATCCCAAAACAGAGGTTGTCAAAGGGGTTGAAGCACCCGCTTCTGCCGCGATGTTAAAACGTTTTTTTGAAGAAAGAAGGCGTTAAAAACCTTTGTTCCTTGTTTCTGGCTGCCTGTTAGCCGTTAGTTTTCAACTTCTTTTAGTATTTCCCTGAGTGAAGGAATGTTTCTGTGTGCCCACTTTCCCTTGACCACGCCTTCATTCATCAGAACCAAACCCGGATTGGAACGAATAATGGTCTTTAGTTCGATTTCATCAGAAAGATAAAACGGATAGGGGGTTTGGTAAGCATGACGAAATTCGTCTGCTGCCTTTTGGGTTGAACCGGTAAGGACAATGAGGGGGTATCCGGCTTCCTCGGCTTCTCTGGCAAGCGGGTTGATATTTTTCTCGAAAGCCCGGGTGTTAGACTTGTTGAGGTCGTGGGCAATCACCATGAAAAGGTAACCTGGCTTTGTCATATAGAATTCGGTAAGGTCTTCTCCGAATTCATCCTCAATGTAAAAATCTTCAATCTCCGCTTCCTTATATGGCTGGATGACCTCCTCGCGCCTGTCTTTATATTCCCATACTGCCGTCCATTCCGGGTCATCCCAGGGGTAATCGTCTGCCGGGTACTCTTTGGTCTCACCTGTTTCTGTGTTTTCAAAGATAAGGTAGGTGTCAGCAATTTCTTCAGTGGGAATGACCAGCCCGGTAATGTCATTGCCGACTTTCCAGGGTCTGAAATCCATAATGGGCAAATTCCGGAGGCAGTATATGGAGAGCCAGAGGATGCCGATGGTAAAGAGCACCAACAGGTAGCCGTCGGCTTTTTTTGACAATAAGGGTTTTATCTTGTTTCGAAAAACAAAAACAATGATGGCTGCTGCCAAAAGAAACACATTTTTATTGAATGTTGCCCAGTTGCTGATGATGATGGCGTCACCGAAACAGCCGCAGTCCGGAACCGGATCTGTAATGGCAATATAAAGCGTCATTGGGGTGAATATTACCATAAAAAACAACCCGCCCCATGCACTAAGGCGCATTTTCAGGCCGAGCAAAATACCAATACCGATCACAAATTCAAGGGTGCTCAGTAAAATTGCGGCTGGCAGTGCAGAAAACATGAGCCAGTCCATACTGAAAGCCATGAAGTAGTCCTGGAACTTATAGGCTGAACCCAGCGGGTCAATGGCTTTTACGAATCCGGAAAAAATAAAAACGACCCCCAGTATGATGCGGGCTGTCCATAACAAACTCTTAACGGCAACACTCATGGGAATGCATATTACAGATTAAAACAATACATATGGGAGTTGATAAACCACTGTTGGACTTTTTGAGAAACCAGTGGTTTTAGTCTCTTTGTTCGATTTGTCCCACGATTCGGTATACCACAGTGGGTCGCTCAGGATGGTTGTAATTCACTGTAACTGTTCTGCTGATCCGCTGAGGTCTGGGAGCCAGCCTGAATTCAATCTTGATTACGCCATCTTCACCCGGAGCAACGGGTTCTTCCGGCCATTCATTGACCCTGGTGCCGCAACATGCACGTACCCTGCTAATGATCAGGGGTTCATTTCCCGTGTTGGTGAACTTAATGTCAAGTTTGGTTTCAGGCATGCTGTCCACATACATGGTTCCGTAGTCGTGACGCTCCTTTTCAAATGTGAGTTCCGGACCTTCCGGGTCGTCGGCTTTTACTGTGACAGCAAGGAAAAAAACCAAAAATAATAATGAAACAAAGTTTTTCATTTCTGGATTGAATTTGTTGATTATTTTGATAATCGCAAATATACGATACTGTTGTATTGGTTTTGCAAGTAAAAACGCCTGTAAGTTAAAATTATTCCGTAAAAGTAATTAATCTATGTTAAAATCAATAACTTTCGGGCTCTCTTCAGGACTTTCCTGTGTGTCGGTGAATTTTTAAAAAAGTGTTCCGTATACCAGCCCGCTAACTGTGGCCATGATCACTACCAGCAGAATGAAAACAGCTGTTTTCCTTGTTCCTAGTACGCTGTGAATTACCAGCATGTTTGGAAGCGATATAGCCGGACCTGCAAGCAACAGAGCCAGTGCAGGACCTTTCCCCATGCCGCTGTGCATGAGTCCCTCGATGATCGGGACTTCAGTGAGAGTGGCAAAATACATCAGTGCACCGAACAGGGATGCAAATAAATTGGCAGCCAGCGAATTTCCGCCTACGAGACCCGCCACCCAATGACCTGGAATGATGCCTTGTCCTTCAGTGCCGGGCGCCCCGAGAAGTAAACCGGCCACAAACACACCCGCAAAAAGCAGTGGTACGATCTGTCTGGTGAAAGACCATGTGGACCACAACCACTCCCGTGGCTCACCTTTTTCAGCCCAGGCAATAAGAGACAATGCAATAAACCCCACGGCAAAGGGGATTTCCGGTATGCCTGGCGATAGCAGGGCGGATATTGTCACGGCGAAGACGGAAACA
Organism: Bacteroidales bacterium; assembly: GCA_003554665.1. The sequence goes on from PWGY01000004.1 coordinate 10,906, forward strand.
ATGACATTCCGGAACTTCATCCTGAGGACAAAAATTAAAGCCAGCGTAAAGAGCATTGCGAAAACAGAAGTGATGACCCATTGGTTGTTCCATACCCAGTACCAGAATCCCTGACTGTCGCCGGGAGATCCCCAGTTGGCGAATACCAGAACCCCCACAAGGGAAAAGAACAGCAGGGCTGTTTTCCACATGGGCCTTTCACCGGCATCATCCGGGAAGGCCATGGCTTTTTCAGATCGCTGTTTTTCCTCTTTGCGGAAGAAAAACGCCATCAGTAAACCAATGACGATTGCGAAAATGAC
>PWGY01000183.1 GCA_003554665.1 Bacteroidales bacterium
AGACCCCTTATGTGCTGCCTGAGTCGGAACTGCCGCTTGAATTGCCTCCGGTGGATAAATATTTGCCCACCAGTGAGGGAGATCCGCCCCTGGCCCGTGCCAAAAACTGGGAGACCAGTGATGGGTGGCCGCTGGAAACCAATACCATGCCCGGTTTTGCCGGATCCAGCGCCTACTATATCCGTTATATGGATCCCCGCAATGACAGCCGGCTGGTGTCGCGCGAAGCTGTTGAATACTGGGAGAATGTGGATCTTTATGTGGGCGGAGCCGAGCATGCCACGGGTCACCTGGTTTATGCCCGTTTCTGGAACAAATTCCTGTTTGACATTGGCATCACGGTAAAGGAAGAGCCATTTAAAAAACTTGTAAATCAGGGGATGATTCAGGGCCGCTCCAATTTTGCATACCGGGAAAAAGGCCGGAACCGCTTTGTGTCACTGAATCTGAAAGATCAGTATGATACCATGCCCATTCATGTGGATGTGAATATTGTGGAGAACGACGTCCTGGATTTGGAAGCATTTAAAAAATGGAACCCTGAATACAAAGATGCAGAGTTCATCCTGGAGGATGGAAAATATATCTGTGGCTGGGAAGTGGAAAAAATGTCCAAGTCTTTTCACAATGTGGTGAACCCGGATGACCTGATTGAGAAATACGGGGCGGATACACTGCGGTTGTATGAGATGTTTCTGGGCCCCATTGAGCAGGCCAAGCCATGGGATACCAAGGGGATTGAAGGGGTGTTCCGCTTTATCCGGAAACTCTGGAGATTGTACCATGACCAGCAGAACCGGTTTGCCGTTGCTGAAGAACCGGCCACGGAAAAAGAGAAAAAGGTGCTGCATAAAACCATTAAAAAGGTCACCGAAGACGTGGAGCGTTTTTCTTTCAATACGGCCGTTAGTGCTTTTATGGTATGCGTGAATGAGCTGACAAATCTTAAGTGCAACAAACGGGAGATCCTGGAACCCTTGTCAGTAATGGTGTCTTCTTTTGCCCCGCATATCGGTGAGGAACTGTGGCACCTTCTCGGGAATAAAGAAAGCGTTGCCCTGGCTGATTATCCTTCGTGGAATGAAGAACTTGTAAAGGATGACATGGTACTGTACCCGGTTTCTTTTAACGGGAAAACCCGTTTTAAGATGGAGCTTCCGGCTGGCAGCAGCAAAGAAGAAGTCGAAAAACAGGTGCTTGGGGCTGAGGATGCCCAAAAGTGGCTACAGGGCAGAAAGCCCAAAAAAGTGATTGTTGTTCCGGGCAAGATTGTGAACATTGTCATATGATTACTGGTTTACCTGTAGCTGATTACTGGTTTTACCTTTAGCTGTTTAAGTCTCCGCTTATGAGTCATGAGCTTTTGCATCTTTGACAGAATTAATTTTTAGCTTTTTTAAAAAGCCGGTCAGTTATTTCTCAGGTGTGTGGCACTATAATTGCCATGTTTGAAACAGCATGTGTTTTAACAGACATGAAGATGGCTGAGGTAACAAAAAGCAAAGGCAAAACAATGAGGCTCTTTTTTATGGGTCTTTTTCTGGTGGCTGGTGCAGTTTCCTTAACAGCCTTACCCGATCCTCCGGGCATCCCTGACAGTGCAGCTTCGGCTGAAATTCCCTTTAGAATTGGTGAAAGATTTGAGTTCCGGGCCATGTACAACAGCTTTGTCACTGGCAATGTTAATGCTGGTGAGGCTGTGCTTGAGGTGCGGGAACAAGCTGGAAATGCTGGTAACCAATCAGTCATTCAATTTGTTGGTGCTGTAAATACAACAGGGCTTTTCAACAGATTTTACAGGGTGGAAAACCGGTATGAGTCTCATTATGACCATGAAGCCCGTAAACCACTAAGGTTTTCAGAGCAGGTAAGGGAGGGGAGTTATCGCCGGAATTATGATGTAAGTTTTGATTATGAGACGATGCAGGCCCGAAGTGTACGTGAAGCCACTGAAACCACTCGTGAGACCACTGAAATACCGGTTCAGGTTCAGGACATGTTGTCCGCATTTTATTATGCGCGTTCATTTGATATGGACACGCTGCAACCAGGTGATGCGATCGGCATTGACCTTTTTATGCACGATACCGTTTATGTAAGCCGCATTCTTTACGAGGGCAGGGAGCAGATCACCACCTCCATGGGAACCTTCAACACCCTGAAGTTCAGACCAGAAGTATTGGAGGGTCCTGTTTTTAGTCAGCCTTACCCCATGACGATATGGATATCAGATGACAAGAACCGGATGCCTGTAAGAATTGAATCCGGACTTGTGGTTGGACGTGCTCGCCTTGACCTGACCGGATTCAGGCGTTTGCGTTACCCCGTTGAGTCTTTTGTGACCGGGTCGCGCCGCCGGTAGGCAAATGCGGCATGGTACATCATGGTTATGCAACCGGGGGCAATCCACCTGAGTTTTTACCCTGTAACCTGAACGCAGGCTGTTACCATGCGGAAGGAACAAAAAATCAGTATTTTTGACAGAAATTTTTACCAGTGACAAAACTGATGAAACATTCTTGTGGTTTTGCCAAAAGGCGCAAAGACTTACGGCAATTTACAGGCTTTTTGATTTTGCTGGGGTTTTTCTTTTTCGGTTGCACTTCGGATAACGGGGACGATCGCAGTACTTTTTCCGGGCGTTATGAAGTGGAGGAATACAGCCAGATAACTTATGCGCAACGCCCGGAGTATGAAGTGGTCATACGCATTGACAGGGGAACGGAAGACCAGGTGATCATTTCCAATTTTTATGATATGGATATGGATGTTTCAGCGCACGTAGACGGGCGGAGTTTTATCGTGCCACCCCAGGTTCATAATTTTTATGAGGTGGAAGGCGATGGTGTTTTGAGTGGAAATGTGATCACCATGCAATATAAAGTTTCCTCGGTACTCGAAGACCACGATTTTTTTGACAGGCTGAATGCAGAATTAACTTTAATTGAGTAATAAACCAATTTGATCTATGTTAACAGCAGATATTAAAACAGAAAAAGGACAAATGAAGGTGCAGTTTTATGAAAATGATGCACCCAATACGGTGAAGAACTTTGTGGACCTTTCACGCAAAGGTTTTTACGACGGGCTTACCTTTCACAGGGTGATTCCGGATTTTGTGATCCAGGGTGGTTGCCCGGACGGAACCGGAATGGGTGGCCCCGGGTATTCCATTGATTGTGAAACCGACGGCGGGAACCAGTATCACGACCGTGGTGTATTGTCTATGGCTCATGCCGGACGAAATACCGGTGGTTCGCAATTTTTTATCTGCCATAGCCGTACCAATACCGCCCACCTGGATGGAAACCATACCTGCTTCGGCAAAGTGGTGGAAGGACTGGAGGTCATTGACGCCATCCGCCAGGGCGATAAAATTGAGAAGATTACCATCAATCAGGAATAGGTTGTCGGCGTGGGGGTTGATCCCGGGGCATCCGGTACCCGCATGCTGTTGATGGTTGTGCTGTTCACCAGGCATGTTTTGCCAGGCGGACTCAGAAGGATTTCTGAACCATCACCAAATTGAATTACAGGATTAAAAAAACGGATTGGAGCTGAGCCCCAATCCGTTTTTTGTCAGCAGCGGCAAGCCGCTGCTTATATGACGGTTCAATGATTACATCATGCCGCCCATGCCGCCCATGCCAGGGTTCATCGGAGGTGCGCCCTCACCTTTCTCTTCAGGAATGTCGGCCAGCACACATTCTGTGGTCAGCAACATACCTGCAATGGAGGAGGCGTTCTCCAATGCTACGCGGGTTACTTTGGTGGGATCGATCACACCTGACTCGTAGAGGTTTTCATATTTCTCGGAGCGGGCGTTGAAGCCGTAGTCATCTTTGCCGTCTTTTACTGTCTGAACTACGATTGAGCCTTCTACTCCGGCATTTTCAACGATCATGCGCAACGGCTCTTCCAGTGCCCTGCGTACGATGGCGATACCGGTATTTTCATCCATGTTCTCGCCTTTGAAGTTTTCCAGTGCCTTCAGTGACCGGATGTAGGCAATTCCGCCGCCGGGAACAATGCCCTCTTCAACGGCTGCGCGGGTGGCATGCAATGCATCGTCAAAGCGGTCTTTCTTTTCCTTCATTTCCACTTCACTGGCGGCACCAACGTAAATTACAGCTACTCCGCCTGCCAGCTTGGCCAGACGCTCCTGCAGCTTCTCTTTGTCATAGTCGCTGGTGGTGTTCTCCATCTGCCCTTTAATCTGGTTCACGCGGGCCTTGATGTTTTCTTTGTCACCTTTGCCGCTTACGATCGTGGTGTTGTCTTTATCGATGGTCACTTTTTCAGCGCTGCCAAGGTGCGACAGATCGGCGTTTTCCAGCTTGTAGCCCTGTTCTTCACTGATTACGGTACCACCGGTCAGAATGGCGATATCTTCCAGCATGGCTTTTCTGCGGTCACCGAATCCGGGTGCTTTTACGGCCGCGATCTTCAGGGATCCGCGCAGTTTGTTCACCACCAGGGTAGCAAGTGCTTCACCGTCCACATCCTCGGAAATGATCATCAGGGGCCTGCCTGACTGAACAACTTTTTCCAGCAGGGGGAGAAGGTCTTTCATGGTGCTGATCTTCTTGTCATAGATCAGGATGTAGGGATCTTCAAATACGGTTTCCATTTTCTCACTGTCTGTTACAAAATAAGGAGAAATGTATCCGCGGTCGAACTGCATCCCTTCAACCATTTCCACGCTGGTTTCAGTTCCTTTGGCTTCTTCAATGGTGATCACACCCTCTTTTTTCACTTTGGCCATCGCTTCTGCGATCAGCTTGCCAATGGAATGGTCATTATTGGCCGAAATGGTGGCAACCTGTTCAATCTTTTCATTGCTGTCGCCCACCTCTTTCGACTGCTTGCGCAGGTTTTTCACGACCTCTGCTACGGCTTTGTCAATACCGCGTTTCAGATCCATCGGGTTGGCACCGGCGGCCACGTTTTTCAGGCCGGTCTGGATAATGTTCTGTGCCAGTACAGTGGCGGTTGTGGTCCCGTCACCGGCTACGTCAGCGGTTTTGCTGGCCACTTCCTTGACCATCTGCGCACCCATGTTCTCAACAGCATCTTCAAGTTCGATTTCTTTGGCTACTGTTACACCATCTTTAGAGATAGCAGGTGCACCAAATTTTTTGTCCATGATCACGTTGCGACCCTTGGGCCCCAGCGTTACCTTAACAGCATCTGAAAGCTGATCAACTCCTTTCTTCAGTGCATTTCTTGCCTCCAGGTTGAAGGTTATGTCTTTTGCCATGATGTTCTGTTTTTTATGTTATGAAATGATTTTTTTTCAGTGATTATATAACGGCGTAGATGTCTGATTCACGCATGATCAGATAATCTTTTCCTTCCAGTGTCAGTTCAGTGCCGGCATACTTCCCGTACAACACCTTTTCTCCCACTTTCAGGGTAACGGGAGCATCTTTGGTTCCTTCACCAACCGCTACTACTGTTCCCATCTGGGGCTTTTCCTTGGCAGTGTCAGGAATAATGATTCCACCTGCAGTTTTATCTTCCGCAGGGGCCGGCTCAACCACTACGCGATCAGCTAAAGGTTTGATGTTTACTTTTGCCATTTTCTTTCGTTTTACTAGTTAAACAATATGGTTTGGTAAGAATTTTTTGTTGGGATGCTACGTCGGGGTATTCATATACTATGCCAAAGGCCAAAACAGGGAAGGATCACGTCAAATTTGCATGCTCTGCCAGCTGCCTATAAAAAAAGTGTCAGAACGGTATGCCATTCTGACACTTTTTTATGAATCCTGGTCTGTCTTTGATCAGTTTTCAATGTCTTCCATATCGGGGATGTCCTGAATGTCTTCCACCTCCTCAGGGATTTCCTGGGTGGGGAGTTGTTCTGCGGGTGGTGCCTCTGTAGACGGTATCAGGTCGCGCACTTCGCTTTCCTGCGGAGCTGTTGCCACCTCGCCGCGGGGTATCACAAAATTTGTGGTCAGGGTCAGGATCAGCAAAACAATTGCCAGGGTCCAGGTTGTTTTTTCCAGGAAGTCAGTTGTTTTACGCACACCCATGATCTGATTGCTTGAAGAAAAATTGGAGGCAAGTCCGCCGCCTTTTGCATTTTGAACCAGTACGATCAGCACCAGCAAAACGCAGGTGATCAGTATCAAAACAGATAATAATATGTAAGTACCCATCAGGTTAAAGTTTATATTTAGTTGGTTTTCCGTTCAATGGATTCGATTTTTTTTGCAAAGTAACTGCTTTTTTCCGGAAATTTCAAACTTAATTTTTTGTAAATACCAATGGCCCGGTCGGTTTTCCCTTGTTTGGCATGGATAGAGGCCAATGTTTCACTGATTAGTTCAGGGTGGTCTTCAAGGCTTTCGGGTGCCATTTCTCCGTCAGGAATCTCATCCTTTCGGGCTTCTATGCGTGGGTTCTTGCGTAAAAACCGGTCGATAATCGCCTGTTGCTTGTTTTGTTGCACTGTTTTACCGGAAGATGCCGTTCCGGCTCCCGGCTCAGATTCTTCGCCGGGAAGAGCACCCTCGTTGAGTCCTTCAGCTTCCGCGCCTGGAGCCGGGTAATGATGCTCCTCTGGGTCATAAGTTTGCTGATCTGTTTTATCAGGCTCCGTCTGGCCATAGAGCATGAAGCGAAAATGTCTCCGGTCAGGTGTCGCGGCCATGGCACGATGCATCTGCCGGTCAAAAGCCGGATCTCCGGCCTGTTTCAGTGCTTTTGCATAAAGCATTTGTCCTGCCTGGCAGTATGGATACTGCGACACCAGCCGCTCCAGGTAGGCGGCCGCTGATTGGTTGATCTCACGGCGCCCCGTGATCAGATCAGAAAAGGTTTGTCGCATAGTAAAGTAATGCTTTATTACCAGTCAACCACTGCCTGGTTGAAAATGTCTTCCACCAGTTCTTCTGTAATGATTTCCATGGCTTCCTCCTCCACTTCTGCCAGGCTCAGGTTGCTGTCATACTCATAATACCTTGAAAAAGTCCGGCTAAAGTCGGAATCTTCATCAAATTCATTGTAAAACGAGACACTCACTGTGATGGTAAGCCGGTTCCTGGCTGCCCTGTCATCACCGGTGATGGCAACAGGTTCGGTTCGGTAATCTGTAATGGATCCCTCAAAATGAAGGTGTCCTGTTCCATCCACCATCCGAAGGTTCGTTTGCTGAAGGAATTTATCCTGCAAGGCCTCTGTGAAATACTGGCTGAGCATTGGCTGTACAAGGGAGGCATCATTGGGGAAATGGCTGACTGAAACAGTTTCAGCTCTGGGGGGAATGCTCGCCCCGGTGAATGAATATACCCCGCAACCCTGCAAAAAAGTCAGGCTGTAAAGTGAGATTAGCAAAAAGGTATAAAAAAGATACTTGCGCATGTGGTGTTTCATTGATGATGCCAGTGTAGTAACAACATAAATTATGCCAGTCATTGTTGTTAAATTATGCCAGTCATTATTTACTTAAGCGATGCCATATTCCTTGATTTTCCGGTACAGTGTTCTTTCCGAAATTCCAAGCTCCCTGGCTGCCTTTTTGCGCCTGCCGTTATGTTTCTGCAAAGCTCTTTCAATAAGATCTTTCTCTTTTTCCTGCAGGGAGAGGCTCTCTTCAAGGTATTCGTGGGGAGCCTCCTCATAGCTCTCGAGCATATCGTCATATTGTTCTTCCCTGTCGGGAACGGGGCCTTCTTCTTTCTGGTAAACCTGCGGCAGATCCCTTTCGTTATTGGTCAGTTTTTCGATCAGGTGGGCGTGTTCTTCCTGGAAAGTGTTTGAAACCTGACCCTCCTGCATCATCCGCATGATGATCTGCTTCATGTCGGTGATGTCTTTCTTCATATCAAACAGTACTTTGTAGAGGATCTCCCTTTCATTCATCCCTGCGCTTTCGTTGCGGTTCGGATCAAATAAAACGGGTAGGGGACTGTCCTTTTCATCAGGCAAATAGCGGTTGATGGTATCTGATGTAATGTGTCTGTCCTTTTCAATCACAGATATCTGCTCGGCCAGATTTTTGAGCTGGCGCACATTCCCTGACCAGCGATGATTGATCAGCAGCTGCTCTGCATCATGGGTCAGATGAAGAGGAGGCATGCGGTATTTCTCTGCAAAATCAGCAGAGAATTTTTTAAACAACATCACAATGTCTTCTTTTCTTTCACGCAGCGGAGGCACCCGGATGGGCACCGTGTTGAGTCTGTAATATAGGTCCTCCCGGAATTTTCCTTTGTTGACGGCCTCCTGCAGGCTCACATTGGATGCAGCAACCACACGTACATCGGTTTTGATCACCTTGGACGCCCCCACTTTGATGAATTCGCCGCTTTCCAGGATGCGCAGCAGCCTGACTTGTGTCAGCAAGGGCAACTCAGCCACTTCGTCAAGAAAAATGGTTCCTTTATTGACCACTTCAAAATATCCTTTTCTTGCTTCGTGCGCGCCGGTAAAAGAGCCTTTCTCATGGCCAAAAAGTTCAGAGTCGATCGTGCCCTCCGGGATGGCTCCACAGTTAACGGCGATATAAGGCCCGTGCTTTCGCGGGCTCAGCTGGTGGATTATTTTCGGGAAAACCTCCTTGCCGGTTCCGCTTTCGCCGGTGATCAGTACCGTAATGTCCGTGGGAGCTACCTGCCGGGCCACGTCAATGGCGCGGTCCAGTTTTGGGGAGTGCCCGATGATGCCAAATCGCTGTTTAATGGATTGGATGTCCATGTGCTATGCCATTACGTCAGTTTATTGATGCAAAGTTAATGCTTTATGTGGAAAAATGCCTTAGGCACCGGACATTAAGTCATGGGCTTATGAAGATTTACTACCTTTGCAGCGAATTTGAAAGATCCGACTATTGACCCTGAAGGGGTCACATATTACTAATACCCAAGACAATGAAACCTGAACAATACAAGCGCCATACGGTAACCGCTGCGTTGCCCTATGCAAACGGCCCTGTGCACATCGGCCATCTGGCGGGTGTATATATCCCTGCTGATATCTACGTGCGCTATCTTCGTTTGAAGGGGGAAGATGTTCTGTATATATGCGGAAGTGATGAACATGGGGTACCCATTACCATTAAAGCCAGGCAGGAGAACATCACACCACAGCAGGTTGTCGACAAATACCATAAACAAATCAAAGATTCCTTTGAGCGTTTCGGGATATCTTTTGACGTGTACAGCCGGACCTCTGCCAAAGTGCATCATGAAACGGCTGCTGAGTTTTTTAAGGCGCTATACGACAAGGGTGTGTTTACCGAAAAGGAAACCGAGCAGTATTATGACGAGGCCAATAAACAATTTTTGGCTGACCGTTACATCACAGGTGTTTGCCCGCATTGTGACTATGAACGGGCTTATGGTGACCAGTGTGAGAACTGTGGAACCTCACTGAGCCCTACTGATCTGGGGAATCCCCGGTCCATGCTCAGCGGAAACAAGCCAGTGATGAAAAAGACAAAGCATTGGTATTTGCCGCTGGATCAATATGAGCCCCTGTTGCGCGAATGGATCCTTGAGTCCCATAAAGAGGACTGGAAACCCAATGTTTACGGTCAGTGCAAGTCCTGGCTTGATCAGGGCCTGCAGCCCAGGGCAGTTACGCGGGATCTTGACTGGGGAGTGAAATTGCCCCTCGAAAATACTGAAGGGAAGGTGTTATACGTGTGGTTTGACGCCCCCATCGGCTATATTTCCGCCACCCGTGAATGGGGAGAGGCGCATGGAAAAGATTGGGAAAAATACTGGAAGTCATCCGACAGCAAGCTGGTTCATTTTATTGGAAAAGACAACATCGTGTTTCATTGTATTATTTTCCCGGTTATGCTGAACGCTGAGGGATCCTACGTAATGCCGGACAATGTCCCTGCCAATGAGTTTCTGAACCTGGAAGGGGATAAAATATCCACCTCCAGGAACTGGGCGGTTTGGTTGCATGAATACCTTGAAGAGTTTCCCGGCAAGGAGGATGTGTTGCGTTATGTGTTGACTGCTGCAGCCCCGGAGACAAAGGACAATGATTTTACCTGGAAGGATTTTCAGGCATGCAATAACAATGAATTGCTGGCCATATTCGGAAATTTTGTAAACCGTACCCTGGTACTGACGCACAAGTATTTTGATGGCCGCGTGCCCGTTGCCGGAGAGTTGTCATCAGCTGACAAAGAAACCCTTGAGCAGTTACTTGCTTTCCCCGACACCATTGGCCAAAGCCTTGATAATTACCGTTTCAGGGAAGCGCTGTCCGGCCTGATTGGCCTGGCACGATTGGGGAACCGCTATCTTACCGAGGCTGAGCCATGGAAGATCTACAAAGGCAACCCTGAACGGGTTAAAACAATCCTGAATATATGTCTGCAGATTTGCGCGAGCCTGGCCGTGTTGTCAGAACCCTTCCTGCCTCATACTGCACAACGGTTGTGTAAAATGTTAAATCTGAGCAATCTTACGTGGGGAGACGGGGGGCGTCCTGATCTGTTGTCCGATAACCATTCGATCAATAAAGCAGAATTATTGTTTGAGAAGGTGGAAGATCTGCAGGTGCATGAGCAGGTAAATAAACTTTACCAGGCCAGGATGGATAACCAGGATGAATCGGAAATGATTGAGCTGAAAGAAACGGTTACTTTTGAAGATTTTGCCAAAATGGATATCCGGACAGGGACTATACTCTCTGCAGAAAGAGTGCCGAAAACCAAAAAACTGCTGAAGGTTACAGTGGATATCGGGCTGGAAGAGCGTACAGCTGTGGCTGGCATTGCGCACGTTTTTCATCCGGATGAAATCATCGGTCGGAGTGTGCTTTTTTTGGCCAACCTTAAACCCAAAAAGATAAGGGGGATCGAGTCACATGGAATGTTGCTGATGGGGCAGACCAAAGACGGTGAGATGACTTTCGTGCAACCCGAAAAAGACATTGAGAACGGCAGTGTGGTCGGGTAATCTTTCAATGGGCCTTTTTAGCCAAAAAAAACTGACTGATAGTCCTTTTTTGCTGTCTTTGGTTTGTAAAAAACATTCAAAGTGACTATCTTTGTGGCTGCAAACGGCCCCGTAGTTCAACGGATAGAATAGAAGTTTCCTAAACTTTAGATACAGGTTCGATTCCTGTCGGGGCTACAACTGATTTAGTCACAGTCCGCATTGCTTTTGTCTGCTGACTACCGGGCAGAGGGGTGCGACATTATTCAGCGTAGTCATGAAC
>PWGY01000259.1 GCA_003554665.1 Bacteroidales bacterium
CTTTAAGCGCCTGCCGATGATTTTGTCTTCTTGCCTTGCCATAACAACGGATTATCCTGCGAGCGAAATTAATAAAAATTGTTGAAAGAGAATTTATCTGTAATTTTGCGAAAAACAGCGATATTATGGCAAACAGAATCATGGATCCCATTGGTCGTCTGATGGGCTTGCGTTATAAATCACACCCCTGGCACGGGGTTGAAATTGGGAAAAATGCCCCGGATGAGATCACCTGCTTTATTGAAATGGTGATGACCGATACAGTTAAATATGAGATCGACAAGATCACCGGGTACCTGAAAATTGACCGCCCGCAAAAGTATTCCAATGTGTTGCCTGCCCTATATGGTTTTATTCCCCAGACCCTTTGTGATACTGAGGTGGCCGCTTTTGCCGTTGAAAAGTGTGGCCGCGATGACATTGTGGGGGATTATGATCCGCTGGATATCGTGGTACTGACTGAGAAATCCATCTCTCACGGAAATATCCTGGTGGATGCCATCCCGGTCGGTGGTTTCCGGCTGATCGACCGCGGACAGGCGGATGACAAGATCATCGGTGTGCTAAAGGATGATGCCGTTTACGGTGACATAAGGGATATCACTGAATGCCCCCCGGCTGTAGTGGAAAGGCTGAAGCATTATTTCCTTACCTATAAGGATCTGCCCAATACGCGTCTTGATATCGAGATCACCCATACTTATGACGCAGAGGATGCCAAAGAGGTGATTCGCCGTTCGGTGGTTGACTACCAGATGAAGTTTGAAAACCTGGACAACCTGTTGTCAGAGGTTTAACCGGCTGGTCGGAAGTTCAGTCATCCTCTCAGAAGTTTAGCCGGCGCCTCCTCCGCCTGAACCTGCCCCTCCGCCACCTCCTGCCGTGCCGCCGCCACCGGCTCCGCTGGCGGAGCTCATGGTACTGCTCGTGGTGGTGATTACGGTGTTGATGGTGTCTCCCACAGATTGCAGCCGGGTATTGTGCAGCACAATCCAGGCAAGGTAGCCGGTGTTGCCTGATGCTTCCAGTCCCTCTGTAAGTTTTTTGAAAAATTTGGGTCCCAGGCCGAGTGCGAGGCCATAAACCAGGTATTCGTTGATATCCTCCTCACCAAGTTTTTCAATTTCCGACTGGAAATGAAATCGTTTCAGGTGCTGGCGCAAAGACTTCCATTGCCGGTAAGCTTTTTCGCCTTCCTCAGTCCGTTGCAGCATCACGACGGCTGCAATGACAGAAAAAACCGCCAGCCCGGTCGGAATAAGCATCCAGGGGCCATAAAAGATGGTCAATCCCAGGAACCCCAACAGGGAGATTGCGCTGATCACAAATCCGATCTTCTGCCCTTGCTGGCTTTGAGGGTCAAACCAATTCTTCTTTTTCCCTTCCTGTTTTACTTTCTTTTTCCATTTGGCGAAGAACTTCTGCATTTTGGAGCTCTTCTTTTTCATGCGTTTCAGCGATAGCCGGTCATCACTTTCGGCCAATTCATCAAACAGAAAATGAAGCAGCTCATTTTCAAAAGGCAGCAGGTTTTCCTTGTTTGATTCCCAATGCTCACGGTTCAGCAAAAAGGATGTATCGGTGGTTTTCCGGGTTCCAAAGAATCCTTTTTTGGCTTCTTCTGTGCTTTCAATCTGCACAAAACCTCTGTGGGCAAGGTGAAACAATGTAGATACAAGGGCGTTGCCGTTCACCTCGGTCTGGTTCATCAGGTAATTGACAATGGCGGGTTTGTCTTTGGCGGGAAGCCGGGTAAAGGCCCCGGGTTTTTCAGTGAGAGAGGGTTTTCTGCTGAATTTTTTCAGCAAGGTTACCCAGATTAGAATATACAGGATGGAAACCGGAATAAACAACTGCTTTCCCCTTTCATGACGGGCTGCTTCCCTGGCCTTTTTTTCCTGTGCTTCACGACGGAGGCGGTTGGCCTCTTCTGTAAGGGCCGCAGCCTCCTCCATCACCTCCTCGCGGATCTCTTTTTCTATGGCCGGTAGGCCGGGGAAAACTTCCGGCGGGTACAGGGCTCTTAGCTCAAGGTAGCTGTTGGCAGGCAGGCGATCCAGGGTTACGAGAATGGTACCTTCATCTAAAATCTGCGAGACGGCATCAAGGGATCCGTGCACCCAGTGTGCGGGCTCTCCTTCAGGCAAAGGTTCGGGAGGATGGATTAGTGCGCGTATATTATGGGTGGGTTTGTCCCATTCATCCGAAATAAGCTGGTAATAAAAAAGGGCATTGTCCAGGTATTTTTCCGTGGCTCCATCAGCTGTAAACCGGAATGAGAATGTGCGTGTGGTATCGCTGGCTTCAAAGAACACACGGAGCTCTTTATGGCTGCCGTTTGTGGTAACCCGCATGGTGCCGGGAGCCTCTGAGTCGCTTTCCTGGTACTCCCGGTCTCCCTCGAATACCCGGAAATCGCTGAAACTTGCCTTTCCGTCCAGCGGAAAGGACCGGTACACAAAGGAGAATTCCCCGTCAAAGGTAAACTCACGGTCTTCCTGTACCTGCATGGAGCCGTCCGTATTCAGCCGGATTTCCATTTCAAGCGCACTCATCCGGTAATCGCTGCCGTTTGCGGCAAAAGACAGCATAACAAGTACGGTCTGCAGCAGCAGGGCAGTTGTTCTGATCCTTGAGGTTTGTCTGATAGGCATGGTTAAGTATTTTAATTCGGAGGGCAGATAAAGGTACAAAAATTCCGGTTTTTTCTTCGCCGGATCGGGTTCGTTTTACGAAAGGCACATCAGGTAACCGCAGGCTTCCGATCTGCCTGTGTTTATTTCGGTCTGCCTGTGTTTATTTCGGGTTATTCCTGTGACAGCCCTGCCTTGCACCTCAGGGTAAAAACCTTGCCCGGCAATGATTTCACCACGCCCTTAAACTCCAGGCTGAGCAATATTGATGATGCTTTGCTCAGGCCGAAGCCTGTTCCTGCAACTATCTGATCAATGCCGGCACCGGGGTTGCTCTTCAGGAATCCGGCCATGGTTTTTTCTTCACTTGAAAGAACCACGCAAAGCCCTGCCGGGGCTGCGCGTTTTTTCTTGTTTCCAGGTTCCCAGTTCATGATGTACTGAATGTCTGCGGCACTCTCCAGCAAATGGGCCTTGTTGATGCGTATCAGTTTGTTGCAGCCAAGGCTATAGGGATCCGTGACCCGCCCGGGTATGGCAAATACGTCCCGGTTGTAAGTGTTTGCTATGTTGGCAGTGATCAGTGCCCCGCCGGTTACTGCTGCTTCGATAACAACAATGGCATCACACAATCCGGCAATGATCCTGTTTCTTTTAGGGAAGTTTTCCCGCTCCGGTTTGCTGCCGGAAAGGAAATCTGTGAGCAAGGCACCGTTTTCCATGATCTTGCGCCCCAGGGAAGCATGCAGGGGAGGGTAGATCCGGTCAAGTCCATGGCCCAGGGCAGCAGCGGTGAGCAGGCCATTGTGAAGTGCCGCCTTGTGTGCACAGGCATCCACTCCGTAGGCCAGTCCGCTGATTATCATGGGATCATAAGGAACCAGCCCGGCAATGATCTGTTCACATATGTCTTTTCCGTAAGTTGTCATGTTCCTGGTGCCGATCACTGCCATTATTCGGGGGTGATTCAGGTCAGCTTTTCCTTTGACAAACAGCAGCAGGGGTCCGTCTTCACACTGTTTTAACCGGTAAGGGTATTCTTTGTCCTGATAAAACAGGGGGCGGATATTATGTTTCCGGATAAAACGGATTTCCCGTTCCGCTTCTTTGAAGTTTTGATGCTGACTGATTTTTCCCGCAATGCTGTCGCCGATTCCCGGTATTTTCTTTAGAGCGCTTTGTTTTTCATTGAAAACCTCTTTGATATCTCCGCAATAACGAATCAGTTTTTTGGCGGTTACACCGCCTATTCCGGGGATCCTTGTGATGGCGATCCGGTATAATAACTCTTCTTCTTCCATGGCATAAAAATATTGGTAAAAATATGCCAAAAGGAAGTAACTACCCTGCAGACCGGGGCTTGCATACGTTGTACGGTCAGTTTTTACTACCGGAAGGCAGTTTGGAGGCAAAAAGGCAAAAATGTTGCGGGGGTGGCATACAGGCAACCGGCCTGATAAAAGCCGGAGGTTGTTCCGGGCTATGTCTCTGAGGACTTCAGTAAGTTTTGGTCATGGTGGACGGAACCACAATGATAAAATCAGCCAGGCCATGGTTTTTTTCCTGAAGAGATGCGGCAGAATCCTGTTCAACGGTGCTGATTGTCAATACCTCCAGCGGAGATTCCATATAATACCTGAGGTACCAGTTGATCCCCTCGTCGTTGTTGGAGTGGTAAGCACCGTTCAGGTGCAGGAATGTGCTCCCTTCCTCCATGTTTTCAAGAATAAAGTGGGCCATGGTGGCGTCCTTAATGGCCTGGGCTTTCGGAAGATTTTCGCTGACATGAGCAGGCATGTCGCCCATTTCCAGCATCGCTTTATAACCAGGCAGATCAGGGTCGTAGGGAACCGGAAGGGGGGCAATGTATTGTTGCGCCTGAGGACTCAGCGTGTCCAGTGCCTGAAAACCTCCCCGGTTTACCATAGCCGCGTAGCGTCGGGGAATATTGGTCGCCACATACCGGACTCCGTTTTCTCTGGCGAATTCCAGCAAGGGCCTGTAGTCTGTTGTGTAATTGTTCCATAACCTTGCTTCCGATGTGAAGTCACGTTCCCGGATGATTCCGTCAAAATATTCGTCCAGCAACAGTTGATTATCCGTTTCAAACATTTCTGCTCCGATCACCAGGAGGCTGTCTTTTTCGCTGAAAAGATCCATCCCCAGCTCATGCTGCAACCAATGTGCAATCGGGTTGTTGTGCAACTCACCGAACAAAACCACTTCCGAAGCGAGGGCTCCGGTGAGCATTTCACCATAAGTGACCGGTTCACCGGTGGTGGTGTAAATTTGGTAAGCATGTTTATCCTGTGCCGCTGCACTTAATGACGCCAGGACGATTATTAAGACTGCAGTGATCATTGTTTTTCCCATAGGTGTTATTTTTTTAATTCGCTGCCAATAAAGGAAAAGGGCAGCATGTCTCTGATTTTTTCCACAATGATGATTTTGCCGTCTTCCCTGGAAAGCAACATTTTCAACGGAAGCTTCTGGGCTGCTTCATATTCAAGCAATACCTGCCGGCATGCCCCACATGGTGAAACGGGGGCCTTCAGAGTGAATTCCGGGGAGCTTGCGCTGACCGCAATTTTTGTCATGGCGACCCCGGGAAACATGGAAGATGCAGCAAACGCTGCCACACGTTCGGCGCATAATCCGCTGGGGTAGGCCCCGTTTTCCTGGTTGGACCCCCGGATAATCTTCCCGTTTTGAAGCAGAATGGCTGCCCCTACATTAAAAGAAGAGTAGGGGGCATAGGCATTTCCGGTCATTTCTCTGGCGGTTTTTACCAGCTCCCGTTCATCATCCGGTAACCCTTCAATGTCTTCTACTTCAATATATTGCAGGCTTATTTCCTTTTTTTTTATCATAATACGATCAGCACATTTTCCGGCTTTGTTTGGCGCAAATCAGGTTTTCTCAGGTCAGGTGGCCCCAGGGCCGTTAATCAGAATGCGTAAAAAATCATCTATAGAATCACAATGACCTGTCAGCAAACCTTACATAATATAATATACGTAAAACAGGTTAAAATGTTTGCATTACAATGAAAATGGCTAAAAACGTTGGCATTTGATCAATTTTTGGCTATATTTGTTGTTAGCCGGTAGAATACAGGCAAAAATTGGTTGTAGTTTTTTAAAATGATTGTTTAACTTAAAATGTACATATTATGAGTAATTCAGGCGGAAAAGTGTTGTTTGGTTTTATTTTTGGAGCTGCAGTTGGTGTGGCAGCCGGTCTTCTTTTTGCTCCCGGCTCAGGTGACGAGACCCGGAAAAAAGTGAAGGAAAAGAGCAAAGAGTATACGGATGAACTTACCAAGCAGGTCAACACCAAGTTTGATGAGCTGAAGAACTATGTGGGGGAAATAGCTGATGACACCAGGGCAAGGGTTAAAAAATCTGTTGGCGAGGCTGACAAATAAGAATTTAATTTTCTTTCATGGAAGTTAAGGAGTTGCTGGCGCACATTGTTTCACTGAAAGACAATGTCCGAAAATACCTTGATGCCAGGATATCTTATTATGGGGTTCTGGCGTTTGAAAAGGCTGCAAAGGCACTGAGCCTCCTGATAGCCAACTTGGTGGTTGCAGCTATTTTACTGCTTGCACTGTTGTTCATATCTGCAGCGGGTGCCTGGTTTTTGGGTGGTCTGCTGGGTTCTTATGGCTATGGGATGCTCATTGTCGGTGGTTTTTACCTGTTGCTGGCGCTGGTGTTCTTTGCCAGTCGCAGGCATGTTTTCGGAAGGGCTGCCATCCGTATTTTGCTGAATATATTCATCCGGGATGACTTAGGTGATCCAAAAGACAAAAGCAAGGTATGATTCCAACTGAACGTTTGAGGAATGTCAGAACGATGCAGGATCTCAGGGGGGAAAAAGCACGCCTGCGCTATGAAGTGCTGATGGCGGAAAAGGATTTGGCAGACAGCCTTCAGGCTGTTGATAAGGTTCTTACTTTCTTTACCCTGTTTCGCCGTGCTGCCGGAGTTGTGCGTTATGCCTACGGAATTATTTCCCACATGTCCGGTTTTTTGGGTGGTCTTTTCGGGAAAAAAAGGGCCAATAAGGACGACCGGAACGATCCGGATCCGGAGGTAGATTCTTATTGATGTTTTCTTTATCTGGTTGATATTTCCTGTGTCTGGCGGGAAATCCTCAATCCTTTATTGCACAAAGATCAAGCGTGGCGGCAGCTGCATCCTGTATCCGACGGGATATCCTCCACCCTTTATTGCTTTCTGAATTTTATGTTCAATTCTACGATTTCCGGGCGGGTTCCGATACGTACCGGGGGACCCCATGTGCCAGTGCCGGTGGTTACATACATATGCATCCCGTCGATATTCCGATAACCGTAACTGACCTTGTATACTGATCGGGTAATGTACCTGAGGGGCCATAGCTGTCCGTGGTGGGTGTGACCGGATAACTGTAAACTGACTCCGAGGCCTGCAGCTTTTTCCATGTCAAGGGGCTGGTGATCCATCAGGATAACCGGATAATTCATGTCGGCATTATGCAATACTTTTTCAAGCGGGAGACGCTCCCTTCCGCTGAAACGCCTTTTGTCGCGGTCATCCCGCCCGGCCAGGTAAAAGCTTTCATCAATCTTCAGCACGGTGTCCCGGATCATATGAATGCCATGATCCTCCAGATAGTTCTGCGCCCGGGTTGCCCCGCCGATGTGCTCATGGTTGCCCATGACACCGTAAACACCCAGGGGTGCGCTCAGTTGCTTCAGGGTTTCCCCTGTGTTTTGGCGGATAAGTGGCTCAAGGTCTTCATCAAGGATGTCGCCTGCGAGCAGAATGATGTCGGGCTGAAGTTGGTTGACTTTGTCGACGATGCGGCTGAAATGTCCGTTGCCAATGATGGTTCCCAGGTGAATGTCTGACATAAGCACTGCCTTTACCTGATCCCTTTCCGAAATTTGCCTGCTTTGGATCTCAATGTCAAGGTTCCTGACTACCGGGTTCCGTGCATTGATAAACCCCCCGATGACCAGGAGAAACACGCTAATGATTGTCCCCGCAAATACAAAATACCTTGTTTTATCCATGTTGGCCGTAATGAAAGCAGGGAAAAACGGCACAAAATGATGGATGAGCCTGAGCAGGTCAAAAAGCATGACTGCCAGAAAGAAATATAGCAGGGCAGCCAGCCAGAATGAACCGGTCCATACCAGCACATCACTTAGGTAACTCAGGTATATGTTTTCCATGAGCCGACCGGCCACGTAGGTGGCAGCAAGGATCCAGAATATCCATATATAGGGTGTCCGCAAGGAACTGCCTTCGGGGATTGCCTGCAGTCCGCGGAAAAATACATAATAGTTTCCCAGAAGGTAAATACTGAGTACGATGCCGAAAAACAGGAGAAAGGCCATGGTGCGGGACATTTTTTAGAGGTTGGAAGTTAGAGGTTAGAGGTTGGGAGGTGGAAGGTAGAAGGTAGAAGGTAGAAGGTAGAAGGTAGAAGCTGGAGGTTTGAAGCTAGAAGGAAGAAGTTCGAAGCTGGAGGCAGGAAGCTCGAAGGAAGAGGTTTGAAGCCCGGAATTCGAAGATCGAAGTTGGGGGTTGTTTGTAGGTTTTTGCATGGGTCTTACGATTTGTCTCTGCTGTTGCCACTTCAGTTAACCGGTTTGTCAGTACCGATGGTTGTTGGTGCCGGTGCTCCGGTGCTGAAGCGCCGGTTGGTTTGTTCAGAAATAAAGTTTTGCTGATTACTATGTAAACAAAGGTTGAAAATAAATGTTTTATTTGATAGCAGAACAAACTTGAAAAAAGACATAATTTATGAATTTAAAAGGAAAAACCGCCATTGTGACTGGTGCTACTTCCGGGATTGGCCGTGTAACTGCAATTGCGCTTGCCAGTGAGGGAATGAAGTTGGTGCTGCCCGTCCGCAGCATGGACAAGGGAAAAGCTTTCAGGGAAGAACTGGCAGAAAAGACCGGCAATGAGGATGTTGAGGTGATGCATTGCAACCTGGCTTCCTTTGATTCCATCCGCCAGTTTGCTGCTTCTTTTCGTCAAAAATATGATCGGTTACATTTGCTGGTCAATAATGCCGGAACCTGGGAAACCAGGCGAAAGTTGTCAGAAGACGGCATTGAGATGAATTTTGCCGTGAATCACCTGGCTCCGTTTTTGTTGACCAACTTGCTGTTGGATACTATTTTGGCCAGTGCGCCTGCCCGGATTGTAAATGTGTCAAGCACGGCGCACAAGCAGGCTACCATGAATTTTGAGGACCTGGAGGGAGAAAGGAGGTGGTCAAGCATGCGCTCTTATGCGCAGGGAAAACTGGCCAATATTTTCTTTACCCGGAAACTGGCACACGACCTGGAAGGTGCGGGGGTTACCGTCAATTGTCTGCATCCGGGGGTGGTTGAAACCCGACTTTTTGACAAAATGCCACGTTTCTTTCGATGGCTTTTCGGTTTATTTATGATATCAGCAGAAAAGGGGGCACAGACGAGCATCTACCTGGCTACTTCACCAGAAGTGGTGGATGTATCCGGAGAATATTTTGCCAAAAAGAAAATTGC
The DNA here is from genome assembly GCA_003554665.1 of Bacteroidales bacterium. The sequence continues at coordinate 9,190 of PWGY01000259.1, forward strand.
CAAAACCTCAAAACACGCCCGGGATATGAAGGTGGCTGATAGATTGTGGAGGGCAAGCCTGGAGTATGTTGACACGAAAGCCACAGCTGGTGAGCTAATCGGGGCGGAAGCAGCTGGCATGAAAAAAGCTGACGGCTGACCTGCCGGAACCAATGGTGCCTTTGCAGGAGTGATCCCTGATGTCTGGCACCCACAGATACATATTGTCTCTCTGAAATCAGGGGTTGGCCTCATTCCGGTTATTCGGTTATCAGGCAAAAAAATCAGGCCGTTGCCGATCGATACGGATTGTCGAAGCAGTAATGTTTTCTTATCAAAACCACATGACCATGCCAAACCAATTAAAAGATCAGGCAAGCCCTTATCTCTTACAACATGCAGGTAACCCCGTGAACTGGTACCCCTGGGGGGAAGAGGCCCTGGCCAAAGCACGCAGGGAAAACAAACCTTTGCTGGTAAGCATTGGTTATTCTGCCTGCCACTGGTGCCATGTGATGGAAAGGGAGAGTTTTGAGGATGAAGAAGTGGCCCAACTAATGAACCGCTTTTTTGTTTGCGTGAAGGTAGACAGGGAAGAACGCCCCGACATCGATCACCTTTACATGAATGCGGTACAGCTGGTTGCCGGACGGGGCGGCTGGCCTCTCAACTGTTTTGCCCTCCCGGATGGCAGGCCTTTTTGGGGTGGTACCTATTTTCCCCGGGAGCATTGGCTGGAGATCCTTGGGCAGGTGGCTGAGATCTTTCATAAAAAAACTGAAGAGGTGGAGCAGCAGGCTGAAAACATCACCAAAGGACTTGCCGATTCCGCTTTTGTGCCGGTGAAAAAAGATGAAGCTATTTTTCACAGGGAAGATGCCCCAAAGCTTTACCGGGATGTGATCGCAATTATGGACTCCTCAGAAGGCGGAACCAAAGGGGCTCCGAAATTTCCCCTGCCCGTGAATCAGCAGTTTCTTCTGCATTATTATCAGCAGACCGGTGAAGAAACAGCCCTGAAGCAAGTGCAGCTGGGGCTGCGCAAGATGGCTTTGGGCGGTATTTATGACCAGGTGGGTGGTGGGTTTGCCCGGTATGCAACCGATGGGGAATGGAAGGTTCCTCATTTTGAAAAAATGCTCTATGATAACGGGCAGCTGATGTCGTTGTATGCAGCGGCATGGAAGGTTGACCATGACCCGTTGTTCCGTGAGGTGGTTTATGATACCGCTGCTTTTGTGCAACGGGAACTGACATCCCCGGAAGGGGCTTTTTATTCAGCCCTGGATGCCGACAGTGAAGGGGAAGAGGGGAAATTTTATGTTTGGACAGCGTCAGAAATTGATGCGGCACTCGGGAAAGATGCCCCGTTGATGCGGAAATATTATCAGGTTGGGGAAAAAGGTCTCTGGGAGGGTGATAAAAATATCCTGCTCCGGATCCCGGATGAGGAAGCTTTTGCGCGGGATCAGGGTATGGAAATGACTGCTTTGGGGGAAGTTGTGATGCGCAGTAAAAGAAAGTTGCTGGAATTGCGTAATCAAAGGGTCAGGCCGGGTCTGGATGACAAGGTGCTGGTGGCATGGAATGCACTGATGATAGAGGGACTGGCAGATGCTTTTGCTGCATATGGTGAGGAAAGGTTTTTGCAACAGGCCCGAAGTGCAGCTGACTTTATCATCGAACATGCCATGCAGAAAGACGGCCGGCTCTACCGGTCCTTGCAGGGCAGGGAAGCTTCCATTGACGCTTTCCTGGAGGATTATGCCCTTTTTTCAAAAGCCTTGCTTCGTCTTTACGGGGTGAGTATGCACCTGCATTACCTGCAGGCAGCCCGAAAGCTGACAGAATATGTGTTGGAGCATTTTTCCATTGAAGGTACACGTTTGATGTCCTTTTCCTCCGGGCAATCGGAACAGCTGGCAGCGCCGTTCTATGAGTTTTTTGACAATGTGATTCCGTCATCCAACAGTGTGATGGCCCGGGTGTTGTTTTACCTTGCCA
>PWGY01000149.1 GCA_003554665.1 Bacteroidales bacterium
AACCCCCCGTACATCATGTCTTCATTGTACCCGTTTACTTTTACAATGTCCGATCTCCATCCGCTGACATTATGTCTGTTCCAGGTTGACCTGGTTGTTGTGATCTTGTTAAGCAAAGCCGCTGCCGCTGGATTACGCACCAGTTTAACAAGCTTGCTGTTTGGAGTCTGACCGGATTTCAAGAGCCATCTCAGGTCAAAGAGTCTTTGGGTGTCTACATCTTCCCGGGTGATGGCCTCAGAAACCTTCCTGTTCAGTTTAAGGTTCCCTCCGCTCAGGAAACAGCCTTTTCGGAGATTTTTAATATGGTTTTCCACAAAATCGTTTCGCGGAATACAGTCGCCATCGCTGAAAATCAAATATTCCGAACTGGTTTCCCGGATGGCCTTGTTCAGAATCCGGCACTTTCTGAATCCTTGATCGGGATGCCAAATATGATACAGATTCAGGCCGCTGTTTTCCTGGTAATACCTGATCAACCCTGCAGTTTCCTCCCCTGATCCGTCATCAGCAATGATCAGATCAAATTTTTTGAAGCTTTGAACCATATAACCCCACAAAGCTTTTTCGAGCCACCGGGGGCTGTTATATGTACTTAAAATTACCGCAACTTCAGGCAAACCCTTCATGAATTACCCTCCTGATTGTTTTTCAGTATCAACTGTCGCAGCCTGGCATATTTCTGAAAACACAAAAATGCTGCATGCCGGCTTACCACCAAACCCATATACCCATCCAAAAAGCCATGCTTCACCAGGTAATATTGGATAAACCGCCATACCGGTTTGTAAAATACCTTCCAGGCAGAACAGGAAACACCTCTTTCAAAGGCCTCCCTGGCAGCAATACTGCTGAAACGGTTAATGGTTTCAACATGTTCATCAAGAGAATCACACATCCAGTGAAGCAAGTCACCTTTAAGAAAACCCGTGGTGGCATCATGTTGCATCTCCACCCTGTCATGGGGGTTCACACCTCCCCACTTCCCCTTGCGTCTGTCAAATAACCTGAGTTTCCGGTCTGGGTAAAAATTGGTGTGATACATCCACTTTCCGCAAAACCTGTTCAGCCGGTTAAAGCGATACGAATCGTATTTCCACTGGTTCTTTATTTTAAGGATAGAGGCAACCAGTTTATCTGACAAAGCTTCATCCGCATCAAGTGACAAAACATGATCATATGAAGCCAGACCCAGTGCAAAATTTTTTTGCTCAACATAACCCAGGAATGGCTGGGTAAAAAACTTCACGCCAAGATCTTTGCAAATCTCAGGTGTCCGGTCTGAGGAACAGGAGTCAACCACAACTATTTCATCGGCAACCCGTTGAAGAGACCGTATAGAGCGTTCAATATTTTTTTCTTCATTGAGGGTGATAATGACCCCGGAAACAGAAGGCATGCCTGGCGGATTTTAAAACAAATGTAAAACATTTTTCATTAGACTGCCACCTGGTGTTCCCGCAATGCCTCATTCAGGCTGGTCTTTCGATCAGTGCTTGCTTTTCTTTTACCAATGATCAGGGCACATGGAACATGGAAAGTTCCTGCCGGAAATTGTTTGGGCATGCTCCCGGGAATCACCACCGCCCTTTCAGGCACATAACCCTGGTACTCCACAGGTTCTGATCCGCTCACATCAATGATTCTGGTAGATCCGGTAAGCACCACATTGGCACCGAGCACAGCTTCCTTTTTCACATGAACCCCTTCCACAATAATACAGCGCGAACCGATAAAACAGTTGTCTTCAATGATAACCGGGGCAGCCTGCACCGGCTCGAGCACACCACCTATTCCAACACCCCCACTCAGATGAACTCCTTTGCCTATTTGTGCGCATGATCCAACTGTAGCCCAGGTATCTACCATGCTGCCACTGTCTACATATGCACCAATATTCACATACGAAGGCATCATAATCACATCCGAAGCAAGATAAGCCCCGTGGCGGGCAATAGCATGGGGAACAACGCGCACACCAAGATCCCGGTAGCCCTTTTTCAAAGGCATTTTATCATGAAATTCAAACGGACCCACCTCTATGGTTTCCATCTTGCTGATGGGGAAATACAGGACAACTGCTTTTTTTACCCAATCGTTAACAACCCATTGATCTGCCGCGGGAGCAGCCACCCGAAGTTCTCCCTTGTCGAGCAGGCCAATCACCTTTCTGACTGAATCGCGCACCCTTTCCTGCTCCAATAATTCCCGGTTTTCCCAGGCTTTCTCAATTACTTTTTTTAATTCATCCATAATATTTCAACTGTTTATGTTTCCAAAGCCGCTACCAGGGTGCTTTCTTAAACTGGCAAGCAACTCCCGGTAATCAATGAGCAAAGATAGGACAATTTTACGCCCGTAATAATGACAGCCGGCCGATTCTCCCGGGCTTTCGTTATCTTTGCAAAAAAATTGGCAGATGGGAAGAATCATGGCCATTGATTACGGAAGAAAACGGGTTGGGATCGCCGTTACAGATGAACTCAGAATTGTGGCGGGAGGATTGACAACCGTGCATTCCAAAGACGTGATCGATTTCCTTAAAGATTACACAAGCAAAGAAAACGTGGATTGCATTGTGGTGGGCGAGCCTTTCGATATGCAGCACAAAGCCTCGGATGCCTCCCGCTTCATTGATCCTTTTGTCAAACACCTTCGCAAACAATTGCCTGGAATAACTGTTGAAAGAATGGATGAGCGTTTCACATCAAAAATGGCTTTGCAAACAATGATCGACGCCGGACTGAAAAAAAAAGCCAGGCAGAACAAAGCCCTTGTTGACACCATCAGCGCCACCATTTTGTTGCAAAATTACCTGGAGAAAATATCCAATAAGCCTTCATCATGAGTGTACTACCCATACGTGCATACGGTGATCCCGTATTAAAGAAAAAGGCCACCTTTGTTACCCCGGACCACCCAGGCCTGCAGGAGTTGATTGACGATATGTGGGAGACCATGTATAAAGCCAGCGGCCTTGGACTTGCTGCTCCCCAGGTGGGTAAAAGTTTAAGGATTTTCATCATCGACGCATCTCCCTTCGGGGAAGAGGAACCCCAGCTGGCAAACTTCAAAAAAGTTTTCCTGAATGCGGAAATACTCGAAGAAAAGGGCAAAACCTGGTCCTTCAACGAAGGTTGCCTGAGTTTTCCGGGATTACGTGAAGATATCAGCCGGCCACCACAGATCCGCATCAGGTACCAGGATGAGGAATTCAACGAATATGAAGAGGAATATTCCGGTTTGGCAGCAAGGATCATTCAACATGAATACGACCACATTGAAGGCAACCTGATGGTAGACCGCATGATGCCCCTTAAGCGCACCCTTCTTCGGAGAAAACTCAGCAATATTTCAAAAGGACTGGTTGATGTGGATTATAAGATGAAATTCCCCCTTAAAAAGAAATGACCTACCAAAAACACAGGCTCTCCAACGGCATACGGATTATTCACAAACCTGCTGATTCTTATGTGGCTCACTGCGGACTAATGATCAATTCCGGTTCACGCGACGAGCAACCTGAAGAACAGGGACTGGCTCACTTTATTGAGCATGTCATATTTAAAGGGACTGAAAAGAGAAAGGCCCACCATATCCTGAGCCACATGGAGAATGTGGGCGGTTAGATAAACGCTTTTACTTCAAAAGAAGAAACCTGTATTTACGGTTCATTCATGCACCCGTATTACCAAAGATGGTTTGACCTGGTGGCTGACATTGTTTTTCGGTCTGTGTTTCCTGAAAAAGAACTGAAAAAAGAAAAAGACATCGTAATCGACGAGATCAACTCTTATCGGGACAACCCTTCAGAACAGATCGTTGATGATTTTGATGAGATCATTTTTGATGGCCACCCCCTGGGAAACAATATTCTTGGCACACCCGCACATCTGAAACAGTTTAACGGTGAAATGGTTCGCCGTTACATCAGGAGGAATTATGTAACCGAGGAGATGGTTATCTGCTCAGTGGGTCGTATTGATTTTTCCAGATTGGTTCAAATGGCCGAAAAGTTTTTTGGTGACATCCCTGCTTCTGCAAGGAAATCAGCACGTAAAATGATTTCGGGCTACCAACCCAGGCAAAAAGAGATTAAGCGGCACAATCACCAGGCGCACTGCATGATCGGCAATCAGGCTTATGGTATGTCGCACCCGAATCGCACTGTGATGCTGTTGCTGAATAACATTCTCGGAGGACCGGGAATGAACTGCCGGCTCAATATGTCGATAAGAGAAAAACATGGTTTTTGCTATCATATTGAAAGCATGTACCAGCCATATTCTGATGCCGGCATTTTCGGAATTTATTTTGGCACCGACCCGGGGTATGTGAATAAGACAGTGAAACTCATCCATAAGGAACTTTTCAGGCTGCGTAATAATAAACTGGGCTCCCTTCAGTTAAAGCGTGCAAAAAACCAGATTATCGGACAGGTTGCCATTGCATATGAATCCAACCTGAACGAGATGCTTTCAGCAGGAAAAACCATGTTGCACCTGAACAAAATTCTCAGTCTTGAGGAAATCGGAAAAAAAATTGAAATGATTACTGCCGCAGAACTCATGAACACAGCCAATGAGTTGCTTGACCCCGCCTCCATGAGTATGCTGGCATATAAACCAGCATAAATTATGGAAATTTTACCGGATTATATTGAAGATTATGCATCGGTCTACAGTGAGCCTGAACCGAAAATCCTGAAAAAGCTAAACCGTGACACCCAGGCCAAAGTGTTGCAACCCAGGATGATGTCTGGTCACTTACAGGGACGCCTGCTTGCCTTTATCAGCCGGATGATCAAACCCTCGCAAATTCTTGAAATTGGTACCTATACAGGATATTCAGCCTTATGCCTGACTGAAGGCCTGACCAAGAAGGGGAAACTACACACCATTGACCACAACCCTGAGCTGGAAGATTTTGCAGCAAAGTTTTTTAAAATGGCCGGCAAGGACAGGGAGATCATCCAGTACCTGGGTGAAGCCATGGATTTAATCCCTCAACTGAATGAGTCTTTTGACCTTGTGTTTCTGGATGCTGATAAAAAAAATTACGTACGTTACTTTGACCTAATCCTTCCACGTGTGCGCAAAGGAGGAGTGATCCTGGCAGATAACGTTTTATGGAGCGGAAAGGTGTTTGAACCGGTTGACGAAAGGGACGAGGAAGCCATAGGAATTGTTCGTTTCAATGATTACATCCGGGATCACGAAGGCGTCAGGCAACTGTTATTACCTGTCCGTGATGGCCTGATGATCATGGAAAAAATCTGAACGCCCCGGATTCGACAAAAGCCGCTTAACCTGATTAATTGCAGAGGTAAGAAAGGGAGCGCCAGACCAGACAAAAGAACAACCCCCACTTGACATTAGTTAGAAAATAACTCCTTCAAACTGGTACTTAAAGAAATATGGTTGGGTGTACCTGCGAGGTGATAAACTGACCTTCCGTAATTGATACGGAAACGGGAAATTTGAACGCCAAACCCCCAGGAAAAGCCTACCGTAGACAATCTTGTATCCACCTTCATTTCCTGTCTGCGCCTGTAATTATAGCCAACCCTGAATACAAAATTATCCCCGGGAATGAATTCCACTCCCGCCACTACGTGCCTCATGAGATTATCTGCAGTATTTCCGACCCGTTCGCTCCACCCAGGATCTTCCTCCTCATTTTGATCATCAAATAAACCAGGTAATAAAACCGGATCATCATAACTGAGCTTAAAATTGTGTAAATTGTTGGCAACGAGTGAAAACCGGAACGGGGCGTTGGCCAGCTCCTTTGACACCCCCAGCATCAGGTCAAGCGGAAGCGATTCCCGGTTCCCATCGTGGTAGTAAGTAAGCTGACGGCCGGCATTGCTTAACACAAGAGATGCAGCCAGTTGCTGATCGGTATTGAAATAAGCCATTGAAACATCTACCGCAACCCCAAATGAAGAGTAGGTATGAAAAGAGGAATAGACGAGCTTCAGGTTGCTGCCAATGGAAAAGTTTTCATTCAGGGGACGTCCCCAGCCAACCTGAAAACCATATTCTCCGGCTGTAAACTGTCCGGTTACATGACCAGTATGATCTGCTTCAACAAATGTACCATAGTTGATGTACTGCAGTGACCCGCTGAACCGGCCCAAACCCTCAATATAGCGTGTAAAGGCAACTGTTCCGTAATTGATGTCATCAAAATAGTCCATAAAGTTCAGAGAAAGGTGGTTGTCCATTTCACCGCTCAGGAGCGCAGGAATTCGGAGTGCCATCCCCGGGTCATTGTCAAGCGCAGGAAACGCATACCCACCCATGGCGGTAATTCTTGCTGTAGGCGGAAGGTTTAGGAATTCATATACCCGGCCGCTTTGCTTCTGTGCCGAAACATCACCTGAAGTTATCAGCAGGAGCAGAGTTAACCAGATTAATATAGAAAATTGCTTCAAAATGCGGTTTTGTAATGCGTTTTTTTCAAAACGACAAACTCTCTGAATATATTTTTCAACTGGGGAAATATCCCTATCCTGCCTTCCCTGCAAACTTTAACAGCTGCTTGTGGATAAAAGCAACCTGGTCAATCAGCAGGGAGGTTTCATCATTCCGGATCACATAATCTGACAAAGGAATTTTAACTTTCTCTTTCCACTGGTGCCGGGCGCGTTGACGAAAAGATTCTTCTTTTACACTGTCGCGCCTGCATACCCGATTAACTCTCATGCTTTCAGGAGCAGTGACCAGTACAATCTTATCGAAGTCGGCGGCAATCCCACTTTCAAACAAAATGGCCACCTCTTCGATCACATATGGATGGCTTTCCTGTTTATCCACCCACTGTCTGAAATCGGCCCTGACCATCGGATGAATGATATGATTCAACTTGTCGAGTTTTTCTTTATCTGCGAACACAACAGCAGCAAGTTTTTTACGATCAATCTCCCCTTCATTCCCCAGTATTTCCAGCCCAAAAAGGGAAACAACCTCATTCTTTACCTCAGTGAGTCCCAGGAATTGCTTTCCCCTTTCATCGGCATGGTACACCGGGACGCCATGCATGGAGAACAAACGGCTTACCGTAGTTTTTCCACTTCCTATATTCCCGGTGAGTCCTGTTATTATCATGAGCATGCATACATTTTATACGGGAGTTATAGTCATTCATCCCTGCAAAGAGACTTATTCCAGAATAATATATTCCACCGAGGAAGGACGCACATATAGTATTTCTACAAATTGCGGATAACTGTCCAACTGTACCTCAAGCCGGCCATCACTTTCATCAACAGCTGCGGGACATTCAACAAAAGCTTCAAACATCTCTGCATCAACATTAGGATAATCGCGAAGGGATACCAGGTAGCTTACCGTTATGCTGGAGGGGAAGAGGCGCAAATCAACTTCCGGGAACTCATCCGGGCAAACAACCTGAAGATCAAGTTCAATGGCTGACTCAGTAAATTCTTCAACCGGAACGGTAACCTCCACCTGCCTCACATCCGGCTTTAAAGAAGGGATATCAGAAGGTAATTGCAACGGTAGTGTCTCTGTCATGGTACGCCGAAGGCCGGATACTTCCCAATGCTTGGTAGCCACATACTCAAGCGTATCAAGAACGGTACTCGGCCCGGTCAGTATCACGCTGTCAGGAACAATGTCAATGCTACCATATTGATCGAAACGGGGAGCGAAAGAGATCTCGGATTTAAGCTTAACAGGAATTTTCTTTTGAACAGCTGGTACAAGCTGAAGAAACAGTGAGTCAGGGAAGACAGAACCTACTTCCACCCTGGGTTCGATCAAACCGGTAATCTCGTCGGCAATCTGATCACTTGTCAGGTAATGATAGTCCAGCCCGTTTCGAACAGTGGAAAACGTACGATCCAACTCAAGCCGAAGGGTGTCAGCCTGTGGGAAAAAACGTAGTTGTATAAGTCTGGCACCAGTAGCGTGCAGTGTATATTCCACAATACTGTCGCTTTGGCTGGCAGCCAATTCACCTTCCGGAATATTTTGAAATCTGACGGGTAAACTGAAAGTGGCCTGATTCTCCTGAGACAACTTGGAAATAAACCAGAAAAGCGTGCTTATGATCAGGCATACAAAAAAAATGTAGGCCTTACGTTTGGTTGCCGCCTCCCCTGGTGTAAGGACATCTTTTTTTCGCCATAAAACCCGCCAGTTCATTTATCGCTTATCGCCAAGCTGGTCTGATGCACCATCCATGGCAATGGCAGACTTCTCCACACGCAATTTGTTTCCATCTTCCACCTCAATGGTAAAGGAGCGCTCCTGCTCTTCAATAATTTTACCATGAATGCCACCAATTGTGATCACTTTATCTCCCTTTTTCAGGTTCTCACGATATTGACGCAATTGTTTCTGTTTTTTCATCTGCGGCCTGATAAAAAACAGATAAAAAACAAGCACAATAAGTATCAGTGGAAGAAAAGCACCAATTCCCCCTCCCCCATTTTCAGGAGGAGCCATCAATAATACATTCAAAAAATTCATCGGTTGAAAAATTTAATTTAAAAATGATCTGTTGCGGCAAAGTTAATAAAATCATTCAGATGTGTTGTCATGCAATCCCGGGGAGGCTCCATGAATTTTCCCTTCCCTGTTAAACTGTTCCACGAGCTTATCCAATACCCCGTTGACAAAAACCTTGCTTTTGGGTGTACTGTACATTTTAGACAATTCAATGTATTCATTCAGGCTTACCTTAACCGGGATATCCGGAAATTTTAACACCTCGGTAAGTGCCATTTCCATAATGATCATATCCATCAGTGCAATTCTTTCCACATCCCAGTTCCGGGTCCTGGATGAAATGATCTCATTAAAGGCACTGTGATTAACAATGGCCTTCCGGAAAAGCTCAATGGCAAAAACCCGGTCCGACTCCTCCTTAAAAAGATCCATAAGAGCCAGTTTACCCTTATTTAAATCGGATTGTCTGAGGGTTTTGATCAGCATTTTGCTCACCAACTCCCAGTCATCGATCCAGTAAATGCTCTGTTCCTCGTAAAAGGAGTGAAGCAACTCAAAAGGCAATATATCCTTTTTGAACATTTTGACAACAAACCGGGTATCTTCCTCAGGATCATCACCAGAAGATGCCATATATTCGGCATAATATTTCTGTGATTTTAATCTGGACAGGAGTTTTCTTACCAGCTCCTGATTGCTACCCCACGAGATCCCTCTTGCACTGGCCCGCTTTTGCAGGTTTTCACTTTCTGCAACCATCTTCAGGCAGGCATTGTCAACAAATCGCCGGTTGGGATTCAGGTCTTCAGGAGAAGGAAGCCGCTTTAAACGGTTTTCCTCCATGATGCGCTCCTCCTGTGATATCAATTCACCCAGAAGGGTCAGCTGATACAGATAAAGGTCATAGATCTTTTCAACTCCAAATAACAGCTCCTTTTCACCGGAACCAATGTCCTGATTATGCGATTGATGATAAGCATACAGACTCTGGAGAACTTTTACACGAAGATGCCTTCTGTTTAGCATAGAATAATGGTCAAGAATTTGATGCCATGGCATTGGTGAAGCCAAAACGTCAGAGATACCAGGAAAAAACTATGCAAAAGTAAGGGATTTTTGAAAGGAAGGCGATTTTTTTCTATATTTGACTTCAATACAATAATCAAAGCCCCTAAAGGGCCAACGTTCTTTAAGGTTTGCCAAAAAAAAATTAGAAAAGAAAGAAAACAGGAGAACTATCATGGATGAATTTGGCACTAATGCTCCCAGGGATGACATTTATTCAAAAGCAGTACGGGCAGGGAAAAGAACCTACTTTTTTGATGTAAAATCCACCCGGTCAAACGAACTGTACCTCACCATTACGGAGAGTAAAAGACGTTTTAACCAGCAAACAGGTAAGTTTTTTTATGAAAAACACAAACTCTTCCTCTACCAGGAAGATTTTGACAAATTCAAAGAGGCACTGGGTGACTCATTCAAGGCCATTGATGAACTTCAGGGTGAAATAACACGCCCTGACAAACAGGATGAATCATCAGGCCCCAGGGAAAGCGGTGAGTCGACTGAGGCCAATGCTGGTGAAACGAAACCAACCGATGACCTGTCATTTGAAGATCTGGGTGACCAGGACAAAGAATCAGGAGAAGCAAAGGATTCAGGGAATTCAGGAGAAGGGGAAGAAGACAAGCAATAAAGGGTTATTCATATTTTCCCAACAACCGGTTTCTTTTTTTCTGACGCACCCTGCGCTGGCGGTTCGCTATTGTGTGATGTAACATTGTTTCGTACACCATATCGTCAGCCAGCCCTGTGATTTGGGCATATTCATCACTCATTACCCGGATCATGTCATCAGTGGCCGACAAGCGGGCAAAGTTCCCGATTCGTGCTTCCACGCCCAAACGAACATGCATTCGCATTCTGTTGAGGTCTACCAGAAAAAATGCGTATTGATCGCTCCCCTCTTCTTTTATCAGGGTATTTCCGGGAGAATGATCCAGAAAAAGCACCCCACTTTCATGCATTCGATGTGTGAATTGTGTAAACTGCCGCAAAATGCTTTCCCGGCCGGGGTAGTCCGGATTTTCAATCAATGTCCTGAAGGTCAGATCTTCATCGATATGCTCACTTACATAATAGCTTTCACCGAGAAGGATTCCGGATGTCTCTATATAAACCAGGGGCTGCGGGGTCCCGATATCCATGGAAAGCAATTGATGCGCATACTCAAAAGACCTGCGGGCTTTTGATTTTCGGAAATAACGATAAACCAGGCGATTGAGTGGGTTCGGTTTTTTGAAGGCCTTGATATTCAGCAAAAGGTCTCCGCTTTCAAGTCGCTTGACCATATTGCGTTTGCCCCTGCCAACCTTTACGCCCACATTTTCAAAATTGCATATGGCTTCCCGTATTTGCTTTCTGTATGATTCATAACCCGGTGAAAAAACCTCCTTCATGACAATTCAGCATTGCGAGTAATTACCTTTTTCGATTATTTCTTCCGGCAGACCTTTTCCCGGCGGGCCGTTTCCCCCCATGCCTTTTCCTGGAAAAATGTTTCCC
>PWGY01000055.1 GCA_003554665.1 Bacteroidales bacterium
ACTTCAGTTATATTTTTCCGGGGTAAAAGACATGGAGGATTTTTACAAAGATGTTCATGAGCAGATTCGCCTGACACCCGACCCCTCAACTGACGGGAAATGTCAGCTTGAATTTGTCAGAGCCGTATGTGATGTGGCGTGTAAAGACCTTACCGGGTTTTTAAAAGCATGGGGTTTCCTGTCTCCGATCGATCAGGAGATCAGTGATTACGGTACCGGGCGAATGACCATAACCAGCGAAGAAATTCATGGATTGAAAGACTATATCTCGGGTAAGGGTTATCCTGCTCCCCGTAAACCTTTTGAGTATATCACCGATGAAACGGTCCAGGTTTTCAGGAGTCAGCAGCCCGTGCGCAAAGGTACTGGTACCAGAACCGGAGGTGATTTTGTGATGGAAGGATGGGAGAATGTGGTTGCTTTTGAAGTCTATCATGAGGATGAGTTGATTTATGTTTCCACCGGGCAGTCTTTTTCTGCCTCTACGATACCGGAAGATATTGAAATATATGCGGTGGGGGCAAACGGGGAACGCCAGAAAGTTTCCCTGTAAATGTATGTAAACATTAACCGGACTCACTTAGTACCATCGGAGTAATCAAAGTGCCTGACTGAATCGTTTGATGTGAGTTTAACCTGAGATTGTGTTGATTTAAGTGGCTTTTGCCGGGGCTTTATCATAACCAGGTGACAAGGCCCCGGTTTTTTGTGTAAAAAATATGTTTTCATTCGATGAATGATTGAAAATTTTGCAATTATCTGTGTTTTAGCTTGGAAAATTTAAAAAATTCGTTGTAAATTGTAATGAAATGGTCTTAATCAGACTTTTTGGATAATTCCTGTGGCGTATTCGCAGATATGGCGAATATGCTTCTGTCTTTTCCTTTCGGTTTACATATCACTGGCAGCACATTATTTATTTACTAAACAAAGCCACTATGAAAACAATCATTACCCTGATATTTGGGTTGCTGCTTTGCATGAACCTTACATTTGCGCAAACCCCTGACCATAAATGGGCCATCGGGTTGCAGGCAGGTAAAAATGAGCATTCCGGCGATTTGGGAAATGCCATATTCGACTTGAATAAAGCTATTTATGGCTACGGGGGCGTAACAATAAACCGTTACTTATCCCCCTCTTTTAACCTGGCCCTCGAAGGCAGCAGGGGCAGGTATGGATACCTCCTTGACCTGGACGACAATTTTAAGGGAGATAAAACTGACATCTCCCTGATGATTGGTTACAAGTTGAATAACGGCAATATTCTTCCTGCTGATAGTTGGTTTGCGCCCATGGTCATTGCCGGACCGGGAGTTGCATTTTACAGTGAAGTGGATCATGCTCCCGGTAAAATAGATGATGAGGGGGTCGACCTTATTTTGTCTTATGGCCTGGCCCTGCGTTTTCAGTTAAGCCCGAGGGTTGCTCTGCAACTCCAGTCAAAGTTCAGTCATACCAACGATAACAACCGCGATCTCTATTATGGCGATGATCGGGATTTTTTCGCACAGCATAGTTTCGGGTTTGTTCTTGGGCTTGGTCGAAAGGAGGTTGTGGAAGCGCCTGCTGAAGTTGTAGATGTGGATGAAGCAGAAAGGCTTCGCAGGGAGGAAGAGGAAGCCCGTTTGCGTGAGGAAGAAGAGCGAAGAAGGCTGGAAGAAGAACTGGCAGAAGAGGAAAGGCGCAGGCAGTTGGCTGAAGAGGCCCGCAGGCTTGATGAAGAAGAAAGATTGCGTGAGGCAGAAGAGCGAAGGCGTCAGGAAGCCCGACAGGAAGCCTATGACGCCCTTAATCCGGACCTGGCTTATATCCTTTTTACCCTTGATGGTACCTCAATTCGCCCTGCATACTACAACGTGGCAGAAATGGTTTACCAGCTGATGCGCGAACACCCTGACCTCATCCTGGAGGTTACTGGCCATACTGATACCACTGGGTCTTCAGAATATAACCTCACTTTGTCGGAAAAACGAGCAGAGAATGTCAAAAAGTTTCTGGTGAACAAAGGGATCAGTGCCGACCGGATTATTACCAAAGGAGTTGGTGAAGAAAATCCTCGTGCTCCGAATCAAACAGAGGAGGGGCGTCGTATGAACAGAAGGGTTGACTTCAAACCGGTTTTTGATTGACCTTTGCCGGACCAGGAAGTTGCAGGAACAGGTGCCTGCGCTTTTTTCAAACCAAAGCAAAACAGGGTTGCTGCCGAAAACGGTAGCAACCCTGTTTGATTTCTGTATGAATTATTATGGAGGGGGGTATGCGTGAATGCTCTTCTATGCATGGATGCTCTGCAGGAAGCTTATGAAGTTACCAACAACCTAAAAAGTGAGTACATAACTTCCTGACTTAATATATTCGGTAAGGGGTCTCCCCATGGGTTTAAGATCCACAAACCCCAGTTCTTCAAGCCCTGTGGTCACACCATAGTCATTGGCGCAGGTGATGCAGGCCTCAACGACTACTCCATCACTTTCCATATCTTTTACCATTTCCTGGATCCGTACATTCTCAGCCAGCAATTTTGCTGACGGACCCCATACGATCAGGGTGACTTCTTCATACCACCCGGAGGCTTTGGCCTCATGGGTGTACATGAAGGCTACACGTTCAGCCAGGTAGGGGTCGTCACTTGTCCATAGCACCACGAGTTTGTCCTGTTCATCATGCACCCCTGGTTCCTGAGCATGGAGGGTCAACCCCAGAAATCCGATCATTATAAATGCAAAAACTCTCATTATTGTCATTGTCATACGCCTTGTTGTTTAATGTGATTCGTTTATAAAAAATACTGCCTGTATTGTTTTTTTATTGCCTGTATTGTTTTTCAGGCCACTGGTTCAGCTGTAAAAGCGAAACAAAATACCGGGTGCAAAAGTTCAAAAATCCGGGGGCAAAAGTTCAAAACTCCGGGAGCTATGATTGTAGATAAATAATAGATAAAAATCCGATAAACAAACAAAAAATGGTTTTTTACTTTTTTTTCGTAGTTTAGCTTAAAAGAAAATTTCCTTGTATGAGCTATACCCCTGACCTTCATCGTTATGACCGAATGCAGTATAACCGTTGTGGTAACAGCGGCATTCAACTGCCGGCAGTTTCTCTCGGTCTCTGGCATAATTTCGGCGATACAGACATGTTTCAAAACGGCCGCCGGATCCTTCGCAGGGCTTTTGACGCAGGCATTACCCATTTTGATCTTGCTAATAATTACGGCACTCCTCCGGGTAGCGCGGAGCGGAATTTCGGGCGGATGCTGGCCGGTGATTTCCGAAATTTGCGCCACGAAATGGTCATTAGTACCAAAGCCGGGTATTACATGTGGCCCGGTCCCTATGGAGACAACGGATCAAGAAAATACCTTGTCAGTAGCCTGGATCAAAGCCTGAGGCGTATGGGCCTAGAATACGTGGACATTTTTTACCACCACCGGCCAGATCCGCACACTCCTCTTGAGGAGACCATGCAGGCTCTGGATCGGGTGGTCCGTGACGGGAAGGCCCTTTATGCCGGAATTTCCAATTATCCGGCAGACCTTGCAGAAAGAGCCATCAGGATCCTTAATGAACTGGGAACGCCATGCCTGATCCACCAGGCAAAATACTCCATGTTTGAACGTTGGGTGGAAGGAGGATTGCTTGATGTTCTTGATAACCGGGGAGTGGGGTGTATTGCCTTTTCGCCTTTGGCCCAGGGCTTGCTCACCGACAAATATTTGCAGGGGATTCCTGATGGCTCAAGGGCTTCGAGGTCTGATGGCTTGCTGAGGCCCGAAGAGGTTACCGATGAGTTGACAGGCAAAGCCAGGCAGCTGAATGAGCTGGCCAATCAGCGCGGCCAAAGTCTTTCGCAGATGGCCATTGCCTGGCTTTTGAAAGACAACAGGGTGACCTCCGTTCTGGTTGGTGCAAGCACTGTTGCCCAGTTGGAGCAAAATTTAGAGGCAATGTCTTCTGCTTCGTTTACCAAAGAGGAACTGGATCACATTGATCAAATTCTGCAATAACTCTGGTTTGCCATGTGGTAATTTGCAATGACTGTATCCTGCCTTCTGTTAAACAGTGGCGGGAAACTGCAGATCTTTACGCTATGGATGGGGTCCCAATTTTTTATAAACCAATTTCCCTGATGTCATGCGAAACCTTTACGATCATCTTGTTGCGCCAATCCTGTTTTTAATTTGTACGGCAATGTATCAGGCGCCGGCCACTGCACTGCCGGATAATGATGAGGAGGTGTTTACCATTGTGGTGGAGACCTCCGAAACAGAAACAGTATTTCAGTTCGTGGCCGATGGGGCGGTAAGCCTTGGTGTCAATTGGGGAGACGGGCATTCGGAGATCTTTGATGGAGATGTTGATCCTTCACATGATTACGGAGAAGAAGGTGAATGGGTGATAGAAATTGAAGGCCGGGCGGATCGCCTTTCTTTTTACACGGGCATGGGTGAACCTCACCCCCAAATGCTGAAAGATATTCTGACACCGGTATCAGCCGGGTTAAGTGGTATTGTCAGTGCAAGGGAAATGTTCAGGATGACCACCGTTGAATCTTTTAGTTGTGAAGATTTTTTTGATGAAGCGAGCAAACAGGTAACTGATATGGAAGAAATGTTTGCCGGGTCTTTATTTGATCAGGACATCAGCGGCTGGGATGTGAGCCGGGTGGAGAGCATGTCCGGCATGTTTCACACAACGCCTTTTAATCAGGATATCAGTGGCTGGGATGTGAGTCAGGTAGAGGACATGAGCAGGATGTTTTCCCATTCCTCTTTTAACCAGCACATTGGCAGCTGGGATGTGAGCCGGGTCACCAATATGGAGGGCATGTTCTCCGGAGACGTCTTTGAACAACACCCGTTTAATCAGGACATTGGTGGCTGGGATGTAAGCCAGGTGGAAGATATGGCCAATATGTTCTGGCATGCTGCCTT
Source organism: Bacteroidales bacterium (assembly GCA_003554665.1). The sequence continues at coordinate 4,934 of PWGY01000055.1, forward strand.
CAATCAGGACATCAGCAGCTGGGATGTGAGCCGGGTGGAGACCATGGAGCTTATGTTCAGTAAATCGGAGTTCAATCAGGACATTGGCGAGTGGGATGTAAGTATGGTGCAGAACATGCGGGGAATGTTCCGGGAGTCGGAGTTCAACCAGGACATCGGTGAGTGGGATGTGTCTCTGGTTACAGATATGTCGGCCATGTTTTGGCAAACTTCATTTAACCAGCACATTGGCGCCTGGGATGTGGGTCGTGTGAATAATATGAGTGGGATGTTCCGTGGTGCTGAAGACTTTAATCAGGACATTGGTGGCTGGGATGTGAGCATGGTAACAGACATGAGCTGGATGTTCCATACTTCTGCTTTCAACCATGACATTGGTGAATGGGATGTGTCGAATGTAGAGGATATGCGTCATATGTTTCTTTCCGCCCCTTTTGATCAGGATATCGGTGGCTGGGATGTGAGCCAGGTAGAAGATATGAGTTTTATGTTCAGGCAATCATCCTTTAATCAGGATATCGGTGACTGGGATGTGATCCGGGTTCGTGACATGCAATATATGTTCAACGGGTCACCATTTGATCAGGACATTTCCCGATGGGACGTGTCAAATGTGGAAAATTTTGATATTTTTCTTGCTTTTGCCCGCCTCTCCACAGAAAACTACAATCAGTTGCTGATTGCATGGTCTGACCTTGACCTTGAGAAGGACCTGAAATTCCATGGAGGCGAGTCTACCTATGATGCCGGAGAACCTGAGGAAAGAAGGCAATATATTATTGATACATTTGGATGGGAGATCAACGACGGGGGCCTCGCAGTGCCACTGTACCGTCTTGAGTTGATTGCAGAGCCTGCTGAAGGCGGCAGCGTTTCAGGGGGAGGTGAGTTTGCCGAGGATGAGGTGGTGCGAATTGAGGCGACCCCGGAACAGGGATGGGGCTTTATTCAGTGGTCTGATGCAGAAGGTGATATGATAAGCAGTGAAGAGGCTTTCGATTACACGATGCCGGCAGGTCACATGACCCTGACTGCAACCTTTGACGATGAAGTATCGGTCAGTGATCCTGCCGTTATCCAGGCAAAGGTGTATCCAAACCCGGCAACGGATTTTGTGCAGGTCAAAGCTGAATCCAGGGTGGTTTCCTACCGGTTGACTGATGAAAATGGGCGTAGTGTTCGGGTTCAGGATGTTGGTGCATCAGCATTTTACATCCCGCTGTCCGGACTGAACCCCGGTGTTTATTTTTTGGAGCTGCAGTCAGATAAAGGAAAAGCGTCTCACCGGATCATACTTATGCCATGACATTGGCCATTGAGGTGAAATCAGCATATCTGTGAAGTAAAACAATAAACTCTCCTGCAGGCAGCCCTCCACCGCTTTCTATTTTTCCAGGGTTTTATCTCCAAAACCAATTTCAGCATCATTTTCATCCGGCAACCAAATCACATGAGCAATATTCATAAGCCAGCCTGGGTTATTGTTCTGCCAAAAGCACATAAACACCAATATATAATAAGAATAGTTTGATGAAAGCTTGCGGGGGCGGCAGAAATTACTTAAATTGTAAACCGAGTCTGTGCAATAATGTACTGATGCAATTGCCTCCAGGCTGCTACATGGCAGGATTTCTATTTCCGGAACAGATACCAGGCAAGACCTGAAGATCTTTCAGCGCACCTGTTGCTATCCTTTCCTGATCTCAGCCAATTGTTTTATATCCTTTGCCTACCAGGTTTTGCCCTGATATTGTTGTTTTTTATATAATACAATGATGTATAATAAATATATGCTTTTTTAAAATATAGTCTGAATGCCCAAGCCATCATTTAACCCATTCTTCCGACATTACTTTTTTGCCATGAAAGCACACGTAACTTTTGTTTTTTACCTTTTGATATCCTTTTTTGTTTTTGCCGGGCCTGATTCCGTAATTGGAGCTAACCCTGTTTCCGGACTATATGCCGGATCTGATCCCGGATCAGAGGCTGAGCCTGTTGCCGGGTCTGAACCGGGATCTGATGCAAAAAGTGGTGAGGACATGGTGCTCGTTTTTGATACCGAACTTGGAGAGGGAACCACCGTATCCCTTCCACTGCAAGGCACGGTGGATGTTACTGTGGACTGGGGTGATGGCCAGGAGAGTACTTTTGATTCGGAAGGCGTAAAAAACCACACCTATGATGCCGAAGGAACCTATACGGTTAGAGTAAGCGGAGCCCTTGAGGGGTTTGGAGACCCGACCTGGCAAGGTTATGATCATGCAGAAAAGCTCATAAAGGTGACTGATTTTGGTGATCTTGGGTTAACCAGACTTTCCCGGGCTTTCAGTGGTGCGGTCAACCTGGTGGAAGTACCCTCGCAATTGCCTCCGGATGTTAATATTCTGAATTATATGTTCTGGAATGCTTCTTCTTTTAACCAGGACATCAGTGGCTGGAATATGGGCCAGGTGACCAATATCCTTGGGATGTTTAGGGGGGCTTCCTCGTTTAACCAGGATATAGGCAGCTGGGATGTCAGTCAAGTCACAACCATGGCCGAGTTGTTTGCCGAAGCCTGCTCTTTCAATCAGGATATTGGTGGCTGGGATGTCAATTATGTAAACAATATGAGCGGGATGTTTTTGGGAGCTTCTTCTTTTAACCAGGATATTGGCGGTTGGGATGTGAGCCGTGTAACCAATATGAGCAATATGTTTGCCGAAGCTGCTTCTTTCAATCAGGATATCGGTCGTTGGGATGTCAGCCAGGCCATTTATATGAACGGGATGTTCTCTGGAGCTGAGTCCTTTAACCACGACATAGGCAAATGGGATGTGAGCAATGTGGTTGAGATGCGTGGAATGTTTCGGAATGCTTCTGCTTTCAATCAGGATATTGGTGGCTGGGATGTGGGTAATGTCAAAAATATGGGCCACATGTTTTTTGGGGTAACTTTATCTGCCGCAAATTACAACAACCTGCTGATCGGGTGGGCTGCCTTGCATCTCCAGGAGAATGTGGAGTTTCACGGAGGTGGCAGTAAATATTCACCCGGATCGGCAGCAGAAGCCCGGCAAAGCATCATTGATAATTTTAATTGGACCATCACCGACGGTGGTCAATCAGATGTCCCGGCATACCTCCTCTCTCTTGTTTCAAATCCTCAGGAAGGTGGTGAACTAACTGGTGGCGGGCAATATGAGGAAGGGAGTCAGGTACATATAACCGCAGCGATAAACCGGGGATATGGATTTCTGAACTGGACAGATGAAGATGGAACCGAAGTAAGTGATCAGGCCGCTTTTTCTTATACCATGCCCGCCAAAGATGTCGCATTAACGGCCAATTTTAAAAAACTGCCAGTTTACACCCTTACCCTCGAAGCCAGTCCTGAAGAAGTCGGTCACATAAACGGGGCGGGGGATTACTATGAAGGAGAAGAAGTAACAGTTTCTGCCTTTGCAAAACCAGGTTACTATTTCATTGGCTGGGTAGATGAGCAAGGCAGTTCAATTACCGAAAGCAATGAGTTTGTTTACACAATGCCGGCTGATCACATAACCTTTACAGCAATTTTTGGAGAATATGAACAAACCGATGAAATGGTGCTGGTATTCAACACCAAACTGGGAGAGGGGACAACCATTGCACTTCCATTTCGGGGCACGGTGGATGTTACCGTGGACTGGGGTGATGGACAGGAGAGTACTTTTAATTCGCCAGGAGTTAAAAACCACACCTATGATGCTGAAGGAACTTATACGGTCAAAATCGGGGGGTCGCTTGAAAGGTTTGAGGGAGTTAGCCCGGCCTACTCCGAGAATGCCGAAAAGCTAATAAAGGTGATTGACTTCGGTGATCTTGGGTTAATCGGTCTTTCATGGGCTTTTAGGGGTGCTTCAAACCTTGTAGAGGTACCGGCGCAGCTGCCCGAAAGGGTTACCAGTCTGAATTATATGTTCCAGGATGCTTCCGCATTTAACCAAAACATCGGCGGCTGGGATGTGAGCCAGGTCACAGAAATGCAAGGTATGTTTATCAGTGCCGAATCCTTTAATCAGCCAATTGGTGACTGGGATGTGAGTAATGTTACCGCCATGAACCGGATGTTCCATAATGCTTCATCCTTTAACCAGGACATCGGTGGTTGGGATGTGAGCCAGGTCACAGAAATGAGGGCCATGTTTTCCGGAGCAGAATCCTTTAACCAGGACATCAGCGGCTGGGATGTAGGTCAGGTCACGGTGATGTTATCAATGTTTTCCGGGGCAGAATCCTTTAACCAGGACATCAGTGGTTGGGACGTGAGTCAGGTCGCGTATATGGGTCGTATGTTTATGGACGCTTCTTCATTTAATCAGGACATTGGCGGCTGGGATGTGAGCCAGGTCACAAATATGGGTTCCATGTTTTCTGGAGCGAAATCCTTTAATCAGCCAATTGGCGACTGGGATGTGAGTAGTGTTACCGGCATGAACAGGATGTTTTTTGGGGTAACTTTATCTGCCGCAAATTATAACAACCTGCTGATCGGGTGGGCTGAATTGCCCCTGAAAAAGGATGTGGAGTTTCACGGAGGCGGCAGCCAATATTCAGCCGGTGCAGCCACCGATGCCCGGCAACGCATTATCGATGACTTTAACTGGGTCATTACCGACGGTGGTCAATCAAATATCCCCGCCTATGTGCTGGCCCTTTCCGCAAGCCCGGAAGAGGGTGGAACATTAAGGGGAGGCGGACAATATGAGGAGGGTGACCGGGCCAGCATTATGGCTTTGGCAAATGAAGGGTGGCAATTTTCCAACTGGACAGGAGATACAACCCATCTGCAAGACCAAAGTTTGCCGGAAGGCGAAGTGACCATGCCGGCTGTTGATGTTGAACTTACCGCCAACTTTATCCGAGCTGATGACACATCAGTTAACGGCGCCGAATCGTTCGCCGTAAGAGCGTTTCCCAATCCGGCTTCCCATACGGTTTATGTTGAGGCGGGCATCCCGGTTTCAGCGATTCGCCTGTTCGACAGCCTTGGCCGGGAAGTAAAAGCTGATCTTGTCAACGACACCTATTTTGAAATTAATGTTTCCGGCCTTGATGCGGGGTTGTATTTCCTGCAGCTTACTGCAGGCAGTAAAACCGAGACGCTGAAAATTCGGGTTTCACGGGAATAATACCCTGTTTTCCGGATAATCATAAGCAATAAAAAAGCCGCTCACCTTTTTAAATGTAAGCGGCTGATTTTTTGTTATGGCTCCTGCCCGGATTCGAACAATAACCGGCTGTCTTTACCTCAGGTTTACCTCAAACCCCACCGAAATAAACCGCCCCACCATGGGGTAGTGTACGAAAGTGGTGTATTCGCTGTCAAACAGATTGCTTACACGCCCAACTGCCCGGACGTTGATACCGTCACGCGTCATAACGGGATAAGAAGCCCCGAGGTCGGTGACAAACATGGCATCCATTGTATCCACTTCCGGATCCAGGTTGAACTTCATGAGCGGATCTTCTGATTCGCTGCGATAGCGCAAATTGAGGTTCAACATGGCACCCTGGTTGAAACTGTATGTTGCAGCCAGGTTGGCCAGCCATTCATAAGCACCCGGGATTACTGTACGGCCGGCGTAAGGGATCACAAACTGCCCTACTGACTCATTCAGAAAAGGCTGGGCATCATCTCCACCCATGGGGCCCTGATACAGGGCGACATCGTCATCCACTTCCGTTTCTGAATAAATTGTATAGCTCGCATTGGCAAAGATTTGGAGTTGATCGGTGGGCCTGAAGTCCACGTGAAACTCAATGCCTTCGTTGACTTCCTGACCGGGAAGGTTTCTGTCGTAGGTGACGAGTGCAGCCTCAAAGCCCGGTGGCAGCTGGTTGTCTTCCAGTGCCGGCCTGATTTCAAAGAGTGGCGCACCGGCTGTGCCCTCGTTAACCAGGTAATAATAGTTGACCCTTGCCGTTAACATCCCATCCC
>PWGY01000076.1 GCA_003554665.1 Bacteroidales bacterium
ACCATCCGCCCATTACCATTCCGGCCTCCCATCACCAATCCGGTTTCAGGTAACGGCAAATCCGGCCGGGCCATAACCCGGGTCACCTTTTGGAAAAACAGAACCAATTCTTTAACTTTGGCCACTCTAAAGGTTAGAGTATGATTCAAAGAGTAAACACTCCCAAACATATCTACCGCAACCTGAAAAGGCGGGACACCTACCCCTTTTAAGCCCGCATGCAGCCGGGGATCCGGCCCTGTTAATCATTAGCATTCATCTCATTGCCGGACCCTGGATGTGCAGCATCCTGCCGGGGCTTCTGGTCATCTCCCTGATCAACCCGGCCATCCATTTTTTATTTTAAAACAACCCCGTATTCATCACCATATTATTTTAAACAGCTATGGAACTACCCTATGCAGAACCCTATAAGATCAAAGTTGTAGAACCCCTGAGGCGCAGCACCCGCAAGGAGCGGGAACAATGGATCAAACAGGCCGGTTACAACCTGTTTAACCTGCAAAGCGACCAGGTATTCATTGACCTCCTGACCGATTCCGGCACCGGTGCCATGAGTCAGCACCAGTGGTCGGAGATCATGCTCGGAGATGAAAGCTATGCCGGAAGCGCATCTTACTATAAACTGAAGGAAGCCATCAACACCCTGCTGGGCATGCCTTATTTTGTGCCCACACACCAGGGCAGGGCAGCTGAAAATGTATTGTTCTCGGCACTGATCAGTGAAAATGATGTGGTACCCGGAAACTCCCATTTCGACACCACCAAGGGACACATTGAATTTCGCCGTGCCACAGCCATCGACTGCACCATCGACGAAGCCGCCGACACCACATTGTATCATCCTTTCAAGGGGAACATTGACCTGAACAAACTGGAAGATGTTTTCAGGAAGTGGCCTAAGGAGCAGATCCCTTTGTGTATCATTACCGTGACCTGCAACACTTCCGGCGGACAGCCCGTTTCCATGGAAAACATCAGGGAGGTTTCTGCCCTCTGCAGAGAATATGAGATCCCCGTGTTTTTTGACGCTGCCAGGTTTGCCGAAAACGCCTACTTTATCAAAACCAGGGAAGAAGGCTATGCCGGCAAGAGCATCCGGGAGATCGTGTACGAGATGTACTCCTATGTGGATGGTGCCACCATGAGCAGCAAGAAAGACGCCATTGTAAACATCGGAGGATTTCTCGCCTGCCGCGACAAAGCGTTGTTTGACAAGATCAGCATGTATTGCATTCTGTATGAAGGTTACCTTACCTATGGCGGACTGGCCGGCAGGGACCTCGGTGCGCTGGCACAGGGGCTGATGGAGGGAACGGAATTCAGTTTCCTTGAATCGCGCATCGGGCAGGTAGCTTACCTTGGGCAAAAACTCAAAGAATACGGCATCCCCTGCCAGGAACCCACCGGCGGACACGCTGTGTTTGTGGATGCCAAAAAAGTGCTTTCGCATCTGCCCAAAGAACAATATCAGGCACAGACCCTGGCAGTGGAGTTATACCTGGAAGGTGGTGTAAGGGGTGTGGAGATCGGCGCCCTGCTGGCCGACCGGGATCCAAAAACCCGCGAAAACAGGTATCCGGAATTGGAGCTGTTGCGCCTTGCCATCCCCAGAAGGGTATATACCAATAATCACATGGACTACGTGGCGGCCTGCCTGGCAAACATCTACAACCGAAGGGATCAGATCACCACTGGTCTCAAAATCGTTCGGGAAGCACCCATTATGCGGCACTTTACCGTAGAGCTGGAAAAAATGTAAATCTTGTATCTTTGCAGGAAAAGTGGCTCCTATGGAAACCCTCATTCTTTTTCTGCTGGCGTTGGGACTGGCGATGGATTGTTTCACCATCGCCATTACCAACAGCTCCGTATCCGGACTGGTTAAACCGGGCATCCCCCTGAAAACCGCCATTGCCTTTACCTTCGCCCAGGTGGTACTCGCCTTTGCCGGGTACTGGCTGGGAGACACCCTGAAACACATGTTTGCAGGACAGGAAGGCCTGATCGCCTTCATTATATTGGGCATCATCGGATCCAAAATGATCATGGAAGCCCGCAGAAAGCATCCGAAAACCAAGGTATTCGACATCAATGAAGCCCGTGTGATCGTGATCCTGTCGCTGGCCACCGCCATGGATGCCTTCCTTGCAGGCCTTGCCATTGGGGTTACCGGGTTCAATATTTATCTGGCCGGGGTCATGATCGCCCTGACTACCTTTATTCTTACCCTCGGCGGGATGGCCGGGGGGAAGCAACTCGGTGTGGATTTCGCCAGACGAACAGCCTATTTTGGAGGTGCTTTTGTCCTGATCGCTGCAGCCATGATGCTGTTGCGGATGCTGTCATGATGCTGCTTCTGGTTCCGCATTACTGCTAGTGTGGATCCTGTCAAAATGCTGCCGGGATTCGCATCAGGATGCTGCTGTGGTCTCTGCCATAATGCTGCCGGGATTCGCATCAGGATCCTGCTGCGGTTCCTGCCATACTGCTGCTGCGGTGTCTGTAAATTCACACGATAAAGCCCGGCCTGATCCACACAAATGAATGTGGTGAAATACCCCGAGGTGAAATACCCCGAGGTGAAATACCCCGAGGTGAACCAGCTTACAACTGGGCCATCAGGTTGCAGCCCCGTACTTCGCTTTGATCAAAACGACCAAGCACTTCAAAGGATCCGTCGTGGTGCAGCCTGCCCAGGTCTTCAGTGGCAAGGAAGCTGCAAGACCGGATGTTGGCCAGATCGATCACGTTGATGCCACCACTGTGGGAACCGGGTATGTTTTCAAGGGGGTCGGTCAAATCCCCGTGAGGGGTACCTTCAATCCTGCTGCGCGTGGACAAGACCTGACCAGTCCGGACCTTGCCACCAAACGGGGTGCTGCATACTTCAAGTGGATCGTTGCTGTCACGAACCAGCACCTTCATCCACGGTGGACACGCAAAACGGCCTTCACCCCCCGAATACGCCTGCGAAAAAAGTTCGGTCATCCCGTATTCGGAATGGATCGATTCCTGACGAAATGCATGACAAAGCCTTTGATGCAACTCTTCCCTGGTCATTTCACGCCTGCGGCCTTTCATTCCTCCGGTCTCCATGACAATGGCATTGTGCAGCGACATGGGGTATTTCTCCGAAAAATCAAGCAGGGCAAAACTCACACCAAGCAACAAAATCCGCGTACCGCGCTCCATGAGCTGTTTCAGCTTGATTGCCAGCTTATCCAGATCGCTCAGATAGAAACCACTGTCGGCGTGGCCGCTTTCTCGAATAAGGCGATCGGCCATATACACCAGAGAGGAACCCTGTCGCTCCAGGTAACCCGGCAGCAAGGCCAGTATACAATAACGGGATGGTGATCCGTAAAATTGACGGAAACACGACATGAAACTGCGCTCATACACTGCCATATCATATACGTAATGGCGGGATGGCACACTGCCGGTGGTGGAAGAGCTTGTAAAAACATGGCTTTCATGGCCACTGAAAGAGGTCACCCTGTGTGTTTTAAACAATTCCACCGGCAAAAACGGAATCTGATCGATGCGATCAACCTCTTGTGGTGTCCGACCCAGCAGGTCACAATACTGGCGATAAACCCTGTTGCGGGCATACTGGAAGCTAAACACCTCCAGGGCAAGCTCGTTAAAACATCCCCCCGCAGGTAAAGAAAAAACCCTGTCTGTCAGTTGTTCCGGTTCAATCATGCCAGGATGGTATCTGTGGAATGGCTGCCCATTACCGATTGCCGGTCAGCTGAAGCGGCAACCGCCACAGCGCAGCCCAACACCAAAGATACACATTCATTTCCACAATCAGCCTCAACTGCTTCGGGAACAAAATTAACTCCTTCGGGAACAACATCAACTGCTTCGGGAACAAAATTAACTCCTTCGGGAACAACATCAACTGCTTCGGGAACAACATCAACTCCTTCGGGAACCTCCCGGACATTTCTTTCAGGTGAAATAATTACATTTGTAATGTAAGGATGCAATTACCCTTTTAACCAATGACCAATGAACGAAAACCTGGATCCTGCTCCTGATCGCCTGACCAATGAGGAACGCATCATTGAGCAAACCCTCCGGCCCGGAAGCTTTTCCAGTTTCACCGGGCAGTTCAAAGTGGTGGAAAACCTGAAGGTTTTTGTAGGGGCCGCTTCACAGCGAAACGAAGCCCTCGACCATGTATTGCTTCACGGACCACCCGGTCTGGGTAAGACCACACTGGCACACATCATCGCCAACGAAATGGGTGTGGGCATAAAAGTGACCTCCGGGCCCGTGCTTGATAAACCGGGCGACCTGGCCGGATTGCTGACCAATATGGAGGAAGGGGATGTGCTCTTCATTGATGAAATCCACCGGTTGAGCCCCGTGGTAGAGGAATACCTTTATTCTGCCATGGAAGACTTCCGCATCGATATCATGATAGAGACGGGTCCGAACGCACGTAGTGTCCAGCTGACCCTTCATCCGTTTACCCTGATCGGGGCCACCACACGATCAGGACTTCTGACCTCGCCACTGAGGGCCCGCTTTGGCATCAACTCAAGGCTTAATTATTACGATGCCAAACTGCTGCATCGCATCATCAGGCGGTCGGCCGAAATCCTGAAGGTTCATATCACAGATGAAGCTGCCGGAGAGATCGCCCGCCGGAGTCGCGGAACTCCGCGTATTGCCAATGCACTGCTGAGGAGGGTGCGTGATTTTGCTCAAATTAAGGGCAACGGGAACATTGATATGGAGATTGCACTTTACGGACTATCTGCCCTCAATGTGGATCAGTTCGGACTGGATGAAATGGACAACAAGATCCTGTCTACCATCATCGATAAATTCAAGGGAGGGCCGGTCGGTCTGGGCAACGTTGCCACCTCGGTGGGCGAAGATGCCGGCACCATTGAGGAGGTTTACGAACCCTATCTGATACAGGAAGGTTATATTATGCGCACCCCAAGGGGCAGGGAAGCAACTGAGATTGCCTACAAACACCTGGGCCGGCTCAAAGCCCGCGGCAACAACACCCTCTTTGACTGACCAGCAAACCAACAACCTTCCAGCCCCGTCCAACGAATACCGGCAACCCTCACCATCACCCGACACCATGAAAACCAGCAACCGGAGGGGGCGCAGCCCCCGACAAGCCCTTTCCTCTGCCATCAAGTCGAAAGCCGCCGCCCTGGGGTTTGACGCTTGCGGACTGGCCCGTGCCTCCGCCCTTGAAGAGTACAAACCCGTGCTTGATCAATGGCTGAAACAAGGCTTTCATGGCAGGATGGGCTATATGGCCAATCATTTTGATAAGCGGCTGGATCCCCGGTTGCTGACTGAGGGAGCGAAAACCGTGGTTGTTGTGGCCATGAATTATTTCCCCCCGGTTCACCAGCCGGATTCGGCAGCTTACAAAGTAGCCCGCTATGCCTACGGCAAAGACTACCACTTGGTAATAAAAAACAAGCTGAAAGAACTGGCGGCTTTTATTACGGATCTGGCCGGGGAACACCATTACCGGGCATTCACCGACTCTGCACCTGTGCTGGAACGTTCCTGGGCAGTGGAAGCCGGCCTGGGAAACACCGGGAAAAATGCCTGCCTGATCCTGCCACGAAAGGGAAGCTATTATTTCCTTGGAGAGATAATCACGAGCATTGAAGCTGAACCCGACGCCCCATTCAGCAAAGACCTTTGCGGCAACTGCACCCGATGCATGGACGCCTGCCCGACTTCCGCCATTGTGGCACCGGGCAAAGTCGACGCGGGGAAATGCATTTCTTACCTGACCATTGAACTCAGGGACAGGATTCCTGATTCCTATCGGACAAAAACCAGAGGATGGATCTTTGGTTGTGACATCTGCCAGGAAGTATGCCCGCATAACCGCCATGCCCGTCCGCACCAGATAAAAGACCTGGAGCCACTCCGGCCATTGGTGGAATGGACTGATCAGCAGTGGAGATCATGCACAAAGGAAGAGTTTAACAGGGATTTAAAAAAGGCGGGGTCAGCCATTTCAAGGATAAGCCTTGATAAACTGAAGGACAATATCAGCTGCGCGGACGAAGGCTGTCGATGAGCATCTCCGGGACACGTTCCTTTCTGATCCGGATGAACTCCTGGAAGTCCTCATCGCTGAAGTTGTTTTTATCCATGACCAGTGTCCGGATGGCAAAAGGAAAAGCAATCAGCGACAGCATGTCAACGAAAAACTGTGTCGGATCGGTACGGCGTATGTTTCCTTTTTTTCCCTCATCCAGCAATTGATGGGTAAACTGATCGGTGGCATACAGGCTGCTGATTACTTTCATCTCCGTAATCCTTTCGCGACTACGGTGCAGGATGGCCATCACAAATGAAACAAGCAGGGGGTTATCGGACAACATGTCAATGTACACGCCCACATACTGTCTGATCTTGTCGTTCAGTGGCAGGTCACTGTCCAGAATACGGATCAGCTCTTCAGAGTTTTTCTGAACCAGCCGGGTAAAAATGGTATGGAACAGGTTTTCCTTGCTTCGGAAGTAATAATTCATCAGGGCCAGGTTAATCCCTGCCTTGGTGGCGATCTCCCTCACACTTGTACGGTCAACTCCTTTTTCCAAAAACAGCTCTGTGGCCGCATCAAAAATTTTCTGTTCAGTATTTCTGCTTTTTGTCATAACTCCTGCATTTGCCAATACACAAAAATAACAAATCCCCGGTTTTAAATACTGTTTAAGCGAATATCCTTAACTTTATCCAATTAAACAACAATACTCATGTGGAAATTAATCCCGGCAAACAGGCGCCTGCTGCTTGCCCTGGCCACCGGTTTATTACTGGCACTAAGCTGGCCTGCACGCGGCTTTCCTTTTCTTGCTTTTATCGCATTCATCCCATTGCTCTTTCTGGAAGAGGATTGCTTCAGGAAACGAAAAAACCAGCGCGCACTGAGTTTCACCATGTACGCATGGGTTGCATTTTTTGTTTTCAACCTGCTTACCACCTGGTGGATTCTATTTGCCACCATTCCCGGGATGATTGTTGCCGTGCTGCTGAACTCCATTTTCATGACCATCCCCTGGTGGCTCATGCACACAGGTCGCAGATTGCTGGGCGGCAAGCAAGGACCGGCGCCACTGGTGGTATTCTGGCTTGCATTTGAGCACCTGCACCAGCAGTGGGAGCTAAGCTGGAGCTGGCTCGACACAGGCAATGTGTTTGCAGCTTACCCGGCCTGGATCCAATGGTACGAATTCACCGGAACCGCAGGTGGCACACTCTGGGTGCTGGGCATCAACCTGATACTGTTTGCCGCATTGAAACAATATACTGCCCATGGCATATTCACCAAAAAGTGCAAATGGCAAACTGGTCTGGCAATTTTGGTTTTCCTGGTGCCATCGGTTTTATCGTGGCAAATGTGGTTCACCTATGAGGAAACCTCAGATCCGGTGGAGGTGGTTGTTATTCAGCCATCTGAAGATCCTTATGACCGTGCTTCCACAGAAGCAGAAGTTACCCGGCGGGTGGAGAAAATGATCAGTCTGGCCAACAGCAAAATTACGCCTGAAACCCGGTTCGTGGTCGCTCCCGAGGCCGCCAACCCACAGGGCATTTGGAAGCATCGGGATGAATCAAATCCGACGATCATCAGACTGAGAGAACATATTGGTGAACATCCCGGCTTAAGCTGGGTAATGGGAAGTTTTACCTACAGGCTTTACCAGCCGGGAGATCCCCCTTCACCCACTGCCAGGCCTTATGGTAATACCGGCCAGTATTACGATTCCTTCAACTCAGCCATTATGGTGGAACAGGATCGCCCCGTACAGTACTATCATAAGTCCAAACTGGTTCCTGGTATTGAACGCATGCCTTATTTTACGCTTTTGGAACCCCTAAGCGGCCTGGTGGATCGGTTTGGCGGGATTGCCGGCAGTCTGGGAACCCAGGACGACAGAAGCGTATTTTCAACCGGCGACGATATTGCAGTGGCACCAGCCGTTTGCTATGAATCCATCTACGGAGAATACATGGGCCGATACATGCAGAGAGGCGCCACCCTGCTGTTCATCGTCACCAATGACGGCTGGTGGCGCGACACCCCAGGCTACCGCCAGCATAACCAGTACGCCCGGCTCAGGGCCATTGAATCACGCCGCAGCATTGCCAGGTCGGCCAGTACGGGCATTTCTTCCTTCATCAACCAAAAGGGGGTCATCACCGATCAAATCCACTGGGGAGAATCCGATGCCATGGTTTCCACACTGAATGAGAATTCGCAGACTACGTTTTTCACCCGCACAGGGAACTATTTTGGCAAATTTGCCACATTTCTGTCGGCCCTGCTGCTATTGTACCTGGTCAGCCAGTATCTGATTCAGCGTAGTCAGCGAAAGCTTCCGGGGGGTTAGGCATCGGGAGAACCGGCAGCAGCCATTACAAGACAGTTATTTTAGAGATAATCCGGGTATTTACGGAAAAACCCGGCCGTGTTCCCGGCTGCATCCCTGATTGGCCTGAACCGGATCCCAAGGGCGTTGCGGATTTTTTCGCTGGAAAAATATCGCTTGTTGTGGGCGTTGCGGGCAGTTTCCTTTGAAAGCAGGGGTTTGCTACCCGTCAGCAAGGACCTGCCTGACTCCAGACGCCATGCCAGTTCGCTCATCCAGCGGGTCACACGATATGCCGGAGGCTTAACCCCAGCTGCGCTGGCAAAATACCCAAACAACTCCCTGAACGGCAGGTTTTCCCCATTGGCAATGAAACGCTCATTTACCTGTTCGCTCTCCATGAGCAACACCATGGCCCTGGCCACATCACGTGCATCCACAAATCCATTCACACCGGAAGTATAAAATTTAAGCCCCTTATTCACCGACTGGTACAACTGGGCACTCGACCTGGTGGGATCTCCCGGGCCGATAATGACTGAAGGATTGATAATCACTACATCCATTCCCTCTTCCGACGCCCGCCACACTTCACGTTCAGCACAATATTTACTGATGGCATAATATGAATGAGCCCCGGAAGTTTTCCAGATCATTGACTCGTGAACCACTTCACCGGGAAGCGGTGTACCCAGAGCGGACACACTGCTGCAATGGCAGAACTTTTTCACACCGTTGCGCAGGGCCACATTGACCATGTTGGCTGTTCCTTCCACATTGGCTTTCATCATCGCCTTCCGGTCACGCGGCTGGAAAGAAACTGTGGCTGCACAGTGATAAATACTCCGGACACCGCTGACTGCTTCCTGCAGGCTGATGATATCGCTGAGGTCAGCATTCACCCACTCTACCTGCCCGAACAGAGCCTTCCCCCTTTCCGGGTCATACCATGAAAAAAGATCCCTGACCAGTTCCAGCCGGCTATTCTTCCGTTTCATGGCACGTACTTTCCGCCCTCCTGAAACCAGGTCATAGAGCAGGTGTGAGCCAACCAATCCTGTTGCTCCGGTTAAAAGTATCATAGGCACAAAATTATGGAAAAAGTTGAGACTGGCTGCCGGCAGCCGCCACAGGGAAATCAGGGAAATTTTGTTTCTTTGTAGTGACAGAAATTTATGAACCAATAATCCATCCAAATGAACACACAGAAACTGGCATTCTTTGCATTGGCGATGCTTTTGATGCTGGCAGCGACCCCTGCCGCTGCACAGGAAAAACAGCCCTTTAATCCTGAAACCATGTGGGAAATGAAACGGCCCGGGAACCCCGTAGTTTCACCCAATGGCACCTGGTCTGCTTTTACGGTGACAGACTACGACATTGAGGGAAACAGCTCTTCCAGCTATATTTACATGGTGAACAATGAAACCAGTGAGCTGCGGCAGCTGACCCATTCAGGCAAAGACAGCGGCCCGACCTGGAGCCCCTGCGGACATAAACTGGCTTTTGTATCAAGGCGTCACGACGGCCCCGGACAGATCTATATCCTGGATTTTTCCAAAGGCGGAGAAGCTTTTAAGGTAACAGACCTTCCGGTTGGGGTATATGGCGTTCAGTGGTTCCCTGACGGAGAGAAACTGGCTTTTGCGGCCAACGTTCTTCCTGAGTATAACGGCGACTGGGACAAACACCGGGAACTGCAGAAAGAAATGGACGAAAGCAAGGTAACAGCCAAGGTTACCGAAGACAACATGTACCGCTACTGGGATCGCTGGTTGACCGATGGCCATGTATCAAGGATGTTCACCGTAGACCTGGAAAGCGGTGAAGTGGTTGACCTGATGCCGGAAAACGGAAACTTTTTCGGTCTGATGGGTGGGGTATCCTATGACATTTCTCCTGACGGCAGCACCATAGCTGTAAGCAAAAACTCAACCCGCCCTCCATACGAGAGGCTGAACCACGCCATTTACCTGGTGCCCACTGATGGCAGCGGCCAGCTGACCAATATCACCGAAGACAATCCGGCCAATGATTCCGATCCGGTTTACAGCCCAGATGGCCGCTATATTCTTTATGGGGCCCAATCTACATATCACTTCTATGCCGACAAGGTGGTCATGATCAAGTACGACCCCCAAACCGGAAACCGTACCCGCCTGAGCGATCACATCGACCTGAGCACCGAACAGTGGTCGTGGTCTGAGGATGGAGAAACGATTTATTTTATGGCGGAAGACCGGGCCATGAAATCCATCTTCCGGATGCCAGCTGAAGAGGGCGAAGAATATGAGGAGATTTTCCGCGGCGGAACCAACAACGGTGCTGCACT
>PWGY01000268.1 GCA_003554665.1 Bacteroidales bacterium
ATGTTAAACACAGGAGAAGTTGGCACAGTAATTGCGAATAACCCGGAAATGCCCTTAAGACCTGTTCTCCAGGTAACCGGAAGTGACGGGAGCGGAATTCGGGTAATCAACCTCATGGACAGCCTGACTACATTTATTACCCACATTATCAAGCAAGGCAATTAAAAACTCAGTCAAAATAAGCAAACTCCATTTCCCGCCTTGTTCTGTTCTTAAGGCGGATAATGGAGCTTATTATGTTTCCTCTTTTTCAGTAAACAGTAATTCCAAATAAATGACTAAACAATAGTTCTTGTTATAACGTTACAGCTGTAACCGGGAAGGTAGCAGGGTGTAAATGTCATCGTCGTCGTCTTGGTCTTGGTCTTGGTCTTGGTCTTGGTCTTGGTCTTGGTCTTGATAGTCAAAATGAATCGTCTGAGGTAAATCCATATGCTCCAAGTCTACGCAAATAAGATCAAAAGGCCTGGTAATAGCTGTAAAGGTAAATTGCCCACTTTCAGGTTTGACAAAATCCACTTCTACAAACAAGTTGCCCTCCTGTACTTCCAAGTTGGTAACCTGAACACCATAGCCTCCAGAGTCTTTTTCTCCATACGTAACCAGAATATAAAGACAGCTTTCATGAACATTTACATCCACACCAGGAGTTTGTGTTCTTCTTTCTGTCCAGTTCTCGAGTTCATCAGGGAGCTGGCTGATTGCTTTTTCCTGTATTCGTGTATAAGGAACAAAATTATTTGTTGTCACTTCAATCACCCTTGCATCCGCATCCCAATCCAGGCTTAATTCAAGGCATTCAGCTAAAAAACGCAATGGGACCATGGTGCTACCGTTCACTACAGTGGCTGAAGGATCCATCTCCACCTTGCTTCCATTTATTTTGGCATAACCATCCTCTAAATAGATGGTAATGGTGCTATCTTTATGCCGGGTTACAACCTGCATTTTTTCTTCATCCCACTGCACTGCAGAACCCATCGTTTCTAAAAAAGAACGTATAGGAATTACAAGCCGCCCCTCAATTACGGCCGGTTCAGTGGAGAAGTCAATCCTGTTCTGGTTAAAATATACTTGTATATCCGGACCTTCATCTGCCCTATTGTTTTCAGCACCCCCCACTACCGCAGGAAGCAGTATAAGAACTGCTAAAAGGAAAGCCAGGATATTTATCTTATTGATTTTTAATTCTCTCACTGCACGATCTCCTCCAGTTAATCAATAATAACGTCGCCCCAGGACCATTTTTCTTTCTATTTAATATAACGGTGGAAAGAAAAAAAAGTTACTTAATCTTCCCATTGGAAATAGATTTTTTTTTACTTGAAAATGGCAGCGAGGCGGTTGCCCTGGAGTAGCGAACGTACAAACATAGGATACTGCGAAGATAACCGGAGCCTATACAGGGAAAGCGGACATCCTCCAGGCGAAAAGCGGGTTTGAAAACCCATTTTCATCCCCTGCTGTGGTCCTATGGACTGTGGAAGTTTGAAAAAAGACCGCACTGTAAAAATTCTTACAGTGCGGTCCATTCTTTATGCTGCCTTGTTTACCAAGTTTCCAGGCTAGTATTCCGGGGGGAGGTTCAGAAGCTCGGCATAAGTGAAAACAGGACCGTCTTTGCAGACATACTTATCGCCGATATTGCAGCGGCCGCATTTACCCACACCGCACTTCATCCGTAGTTCCAGGGTTGTTATAATTTGCTCCGGGGTAAAACCAAGCTTTTCCAACCCCTGCAGAACAAATTTTATCATGATGGGGGGACCACAGGTTACGGCAATGCGGTTGTCCGGGGCAAAGCAGATTTCTTCAACGCATTGAGGAACAAAGCCTACACGGCCTTCCCATCCCTCCCATTCGTTATCCACTGTAAGATGAACCTCGGTATTTGGCGCCTTAGGCCATACTTTGAAAATCTCTTCTTTCTGGATCATGTCATCCGGGGTCCGCGCACCATAGACAATATCGATTTTCCCAAAATCATCCCTGGTATCCAGGCAGTAGTTAATCAAAGATCGAAGAGGTGCCAGGCCAATTCCACCACCGATGAAAAGGATATCTTTGCCTTTAAACATGTCGATGGGAAATCCGTTTCCATATGGCCCCCGAATGCCAATTTCAAATTCTGGTTCAATTTCATGCAGGAAGTCCGTTACGCTACCTGTTTTAACAATGGAGAATTCCATGTATTCTTGCTGGGTTGGCGACGAAGTAATGGAAAAAAGGGCTTCTCCCACCGGGGGAACAGAAATCATGGCACACTGACCGGGAATGTGTTCAAAAGGTTTACCACCATCAGGTGATACCACGCGATAGGTCTTGATGTTGGGTGTTTCCTGTTTGATATCGACAATTTTTGCAACCTGAGGCAGCAAGGGATTTATCACAGCCATTACTTAACACCTCCTACCTCTTTAATAACCTGGGTAATATCAATACTGACAGGACATTTACGAACACAACGTCCACAACCAACGCAGGCATAAACATCAAAATTGGAAGGGTAATAGAGCAGCTTATGCATGAAACGCTGCCGGACTCGTTCTTTCTGAGTCGGCCGGGGATTTTCTCCATGAGCCATTAAAGTAAAGTCTCCGAACATGCAAGAATCCCAACACCGGAAACGAAGTCCTTCCTGTCCCCGGCTAAAGTCCTGCACATCGAAACAGTGACAGGTCGGGCAAATGTAGGTACAAACCCCACAGCCCAGGCAGCGACGGTACAATTTATCCCATATTTCGCTGTCAAATTTATCTTCCAGGGCATCTTTTACCCCCTGGGCATTCCAGCCGTATTCTTTTGTTGCAGCGGCCTCTTTGGATGCCACATTGTTGCGCAGTGACTCCACGGCTTTTTCCGCATCGGCCCCGGCGTCTTCCAGCAGATCTTCCATTTTTTTAGTCAGCGCCTCGCCTTTTTCCCCCTGTGCTTTCCAAAGCAGGTATTCCCCCATGTCCCAGGCAGAGACATCGGCATCAGGGGAAAACGCGGGTTCCAACTCAAAAGCGGTGCAAAAACAGGTCTCTTCGGGCTCATTACAGCCCAAGGAAATAATCGTCCCCTTTTCTCTCCGTTCCTTATAGAGCGTATCACAGGGCTCATCCAGGAACAGCTTGTCGATGATGGCTATAGCCGCCACATCACAAGGCCGGGCACCAAAGATTACATAGGGTCCATCCACATCAACGGGTTCCAGGTCAAGCTTGCCCCCATCCACCCGGAAGTGCAGGTAGTTTTCCGATTGGGGCAAAACCATCTGCTTAGGCGGAACCACCGTATTGATTACATCCAGGTTTACCGCAGCACCCTCTTTCCAGGGGGCAAAATTGACAACGCCGTCTTCTTCCACAGGAAGGTAAAGGGTGGCCTGCTGGGCTAAACGATCCCAAAGTTGCGGCAATTTATCTTTGCTGATCTTTTTCATTTATTATTACACCCCCTTAACTTTCCGGAAAGGCCGCCGGGTCATTGGTATTGTACGTTACCAGAGGGGCCTCCGTTTCCGGGTCAACACCGGCGTCATATTCTCCGTAGAGTTCATTGATATCTTTGATAAACTTGCGGTTCAACTCCTGCAGGGGCAGGTCAACAGGGCAGACCCGTGTGCATTCACCACAGTCTACGCAGCGTCCAGCCACATGGTACGCCCGGATTATATGATAAAACTGGTCTTCGCTTAGCTCTTTCGCTTTACCCAGCCAGCGCGGCTCAGGAATGTCAAAAATGCATTCCCGGCAGCTGCAGGCAGGACAAACATTGCGACAGGCAAAACAACGGATGCAGCGTGAAAACTGGTTTGCCCAGTAGGTAAAACGCTCGTCCGCGCTCATTTCCTCCAACTCTTTGACACTGGCAAAACGTTCTTCGGGCTGGGCCTCAACGGCTTCACCGAGCATCTGGTCATACGCCACCGGGTTGGGGTAGCGGCAGGTTAAACATTTATCGTACATATAGTCCCGGGCATTAACCTTCTGCTCCCCGTTTCTGCCCACCAGGACCAGCTCTTTTCCTTCTTTGCGGACCTCCGACAGCCATTTAAAGCCTTCTGCCTCGAGCTTGCGGTGGTCGACCAGCCCATCACAGGGAATGCCGTACAGGTAAACCTTCTCGCGATCAACACGCTTGTCTTGCAAAAGCTGGTTCAGCCCCAGGGCATCACAACCCTTGACAAAAATAGCCACCTTGTTTTTTCCTTCCTGCTCTTCCAGGAGATAGCGGCTCAAGTTGGCCACACAGAAAGGATCCCAGGTAAGAGATGCCGTATCCTGCTCATTTTCCACGAAAGCCGGGTAAGACTGCCACCACAGATCTCCTTTTTGCCATCCAATAACCAGGTCCACATCTCCCCGGGAAAGAGACTGGGCGGCGACTTGTTTGATCGTATCGTTTAGCTGCTTCATCTCACATCCCTCATCTTTCTATTCGGACCCAGGGCCCTGATTTTCTCTGTAACTTCTTCCATGACTCTGGCAAACTTGGCACCTTCTGAACCGCTAATCCAGTGCACCTCAAAGCGTTCCGGCTCTACCCCGATGAACTCGAGGAAACGCCTCAGGGCAGAAAGGCGGCGGCGGGCATAATAGTTCCCGGTCACATAATGGCAATCCCCGGGATGACAGCCGGCCACGACGACACCATCGGCGCCACGCTGGAAAGCCCGCAGCACAAAGTTGGGGTTGACCCGGCTGGAACAAGGGACGCGGATAACACGAACGTTAGGAGGGTAGGTCATCCGGCTGGTACCGGCCAAGTCCCCACCAGCATAACTGCACCAGTTACAACCAAAAACAACGATTAAAGGCTCAAAAGCCTGCTGTTCTGCATTTACAGACATACCGCATCCACCTCCGCTAAGATCTGGTCATTGGAGAACCCTCTTAAGTTCATAGCCCCGGGACGGCAGGCCACAGTGCAGGCCCCACAGCCCTGGCAGAGCACTTCATTTATTTCAGCTACCAGGCGCCTGACCACCTTGCCGTGAACTTTCTCTTCCAGGGTTTTCTCCGAAATCGCCTTATAGGGGCAGACGTTGATGCAGTTCATGCAGCCTGTGCAGGTAGACTCATCAACTTCTGAGACGCAGGGGTCGCTGAGCAGAGTTTCTTTACTGATAATGCCGATTGCCTTGGCAGCAGCCCCGCTGGCCTGAGCAACCGTTTCAGGGATATCTTTGGGGCCCAGGCAGGCACCCGCCAGGAAAATGCCTGCAGAATGAGTTTCTACAGGCCGAAGCTTGGCATGGGCTTCAGTCATAAAGTCATGGCTGTCACAACTGACACCCATCAGGCGGGAGACAGCGCCGGCGTCCTCTCGCGCCGTCATGGCCGTAGCCAAAACCACCATATCCGCTTCGATTTCCACGGTCCTGCCGCTTAAAGAATCAACCCCGTGCACCAACAGCTTGTCTCCGTCGGGGAAGACTTTGCCCACAATGCCCCTTAGATACGTGGCATCGTAGTTTTCCACGGCACGGCGGTGGAATTCTTCGAATTCCTTTCCACCGGTCCGGACATCAATATAGAATACATAAGCCTGAGTATCGGGATATTTTTCTTTAATTAAGATGGCATGCTTGGCTGTATACATGCAGCAGATCTTGGAGCAGTAAGGCTTACCCCGGGACTTGTCCCGCGAACCAACACACTGAATGAAAACAACATTTTCCGGCACTTCCTGGTTGGAGGGGCGGACTAATTTGCCACCCGAGGGACCGGAGGCATTGATCAAGCGCTCAAACTCCAGGCTGGTGATGATGTCGGGGTGCTTGCCGTAGCTAAATTCACCAAAATCGTCCAGTTTGAGCAGGTCAAAACCGGTGGCCACCACAATAGCCCCGTATTTTTGTTCCACAATCTCATCTTCCATCTCAAAATCCACGGCTTCCGTGGGGCAGACCTTCTGGCAAACCGCGCATTTTCCTTTTTCAAACCAACGGCAGTTGGGCCGGTCAATCACCGGCTTATTAGGGACGGCCTGGGGAAACGGCACATAGATCGCCTTGCGCTGGGCCAATCCTTCGTCAAAATCATTATCCACTTTGCTGGGGCACTTTTCATAGCAGATACCACAGCCTGTACATTTTTCCATATCCACGTAACGGGCTTTTTTGCGGATGGTAACTTCAAAGTTTCCTACATACCCATCTACATTCTCCACTTCGCTGTACGTAATCAGGTTAATATTGGGATGAGAAGCCGCATCAACCATCTTGGGGGTTAAAATACAGGCGGAGCAATCCAGCGTCGGAAATGTTTTATCCAGCTGGGCCATTCGCCCACCAATAGTTGAAGATTTTTCCACCAGATCGACCTCATAACCTGCATCAGCAATATCCAGGGCAGCCTGGATGCCTGCTATCCCGGCCCCAACAACCAGGGCCCGGTCTTCCACGGAGATCTCAGAAGGCTCCAGTTCCCGGCTCCTCGCCGCCTTGGCTACGGCAGTACGGGCCATGGCTATGGCTTTTTTTGTCGCTTCTTCCTCATCCTTGTGCACCCAGGAACAGTGCTCCCTGATATTGGCAATTTCCACAAGGTAAGGATTCAAACCTGCAGCTTCCGCTGCTTTCCTGAACGTAGGTTCATGTAGGCGGGGAGAGCAGGCCGATACTACTATCCGGTCCAGCTTTTCACTTTCTATAGCATCCTGGATCATGGTCTGGCCGATCTCTGAACACATGTACGTGTATTCTGCGGCATGGACCACACCCGGCATCTTTTTTGCTGCCTCAACAACCGCTTCCACATCTACAGTGCCGGCAATATTCGTGCCGCACTTGCAGACAAAGACACCGATCCTTTTCAACGAACATCCCTCCTTGAACTTAGTTGGAGCATAAAATTAATCTTTTTTGACATTATTGTTTACTTGACATATTTACGGAAACCACTGACGACACCTTGTTCAGGCATACCTTTGCTTAAAATCTCAGGCATATCTTCAGCCTTAATCCGGGAAGCATCCCTCTGCCGAAGCAAAGTAAGCCTGAGGCCTTCCATGACATTGGCCAGGTCTACATCCCTGGGGCAGCGTCCGGCACAGGTAAAGCAGGAAGCACAGATCCAGATGGTCTTACTTTCCAGGATTTCATCTACCATGCCTAACTGCAGCAGTCGTAAAACCTGGTGCGGTAAAATATCCATGGCCTGATTGACCGGGCAGGCCGACGTGCATTTGCCGCACTGGTAACAATCGGCTACATTTTCACCACTAATTTCGGCGATATCCTTTAAAATATTGCTGCGCAGGTTTTCTGTTTTAACCTTCAACATTCTTCCCTCCCTTATTAACCAAAATCCGTCGTAACCTGCTTAACCCGGTAACACGATTAACCCAATTAACCGCTCGCTTTATCCTCCACTTTTTCCGTTAATCCCAAAGCTTCTTGCAGGAGTTCTGTAAAGTAATAAACCGGCAATACCGGCTCGCCATCAGCATTTTTGTCCTGAAGCTCTATCAGGTTGTAATGGCAGAGCGGACAGGCATTGATAATGGCTTCAGCTCCATGGCGCAAAGCTGAGTTGACAATCTTTTCTACCATTCCGGTTGCAATGTCTTCATTATTCACAGAAAGGTAGACTCCACAACATTCAGTCCGGTAAGGATAGTCCACTGCTTCTGCACCCAGGGCTTCGATGAAGTCTTCCATGATGCTGGGATCCTCCGCATTGTCAAACTCCATAACCTTACCTGGCCGAAGCAGCAGGCACCCGTAGTAGGCCGCTACTTTACGCCCCTCCAGGGGTTGCTTTACTTTTTCTGCCAACTTCTCGAAACCAAAATCATCCCGCAGCATTTCCAGGTAGTGGATTACTTCACCCTGGCCGGAGTAATATTCCTCTAACTCCAGGTAGTTGTTGGCTTTGTCACGAACTTCCTCATTGGTTTTCATCACGTGGTTGGCCCTCTTAATCACGTGATGGCAGGCCGCGCAAAGGGTGACCAGTTTTTCACCTGCTTCTGCAGTAGCTGCGAGGCTGCGCACGGAGGACAAATAACTGGCAATTTCGTCGGTGGAAAGGGGGAATACCGCCCCACAACACTGCCATTCATCCTGCTCAGCCAGTTCAATCCCCAGCGCTTCAGCAGATTTCAAAGCTGATTCATCCAGAACGGTAGCCGTTGTTTTTAAGGTACAGCCCGGATAGTAACTATAGCGCACTGATACTTGCCTGGTTTCCAAAATAACGTTATACGGAAACCAGGCCTTCACCTCCTTTCAAATGCTTATGATTAAAAAATCGCCGGAGTGCATTTATAAATTTTAGAATAAACACCCCCCTGCACAAAAACATTGTAACAGTTTTACATATATTCGACGCCGAAAAGCCAATTCCTTTTAAATATTAAAATCTTTTTTATAAATTTTATAAATCATTTTCATCCAGAACCTTTCTATTATCTTAAGCCGAAAGGGGGCTTATAATATTTAGAAATCAAGCATCCTGGAGCAGTGTATCAGGCTCTTGCTTTTCAACTCTTGTGACAGAAATGGCAAAATGTTGTAACTTTGCACGGCGACACTGAAAAATCTAATGGTTCTGGCTTGTCCAGGCTGAGTTTAGATAATGAAAATAGCACTTCTCTACCTGCAGGTTTGCCTGCTGGTCAATGAAGTGCTATCAGTCTTAATATAAAGCATAGCAGAAGCATTTTTTTTAAGGAAAGCTGACCTGAGCCAGGTAAGAAGTAAAAAAGTTGAATCCATGTTGCAACTACGATTTGAGGTATGTACCAAAAATTAACAAAGAAGGAATACTGTAATTCATTTCAATTGATTGCCGGTAATGCTAGAAAGGTGACGGAAGGATTGTTGAAGATAAACGAACCTGGCCAGGCCAGCACACCTTGGCTACGGTTAATTCTTCCCCCATATAACAGAACAAAGTAATAACTAAAAAGCCTGCTTCCACTTCTTAAAACATCCGATTAGATGAGGTACAGTGAGTCAGGAAAGCCTCTTTGCTTTCCCGGGAAACATTTTCTCCCATACGAACCATCAGCATATTTGCCAGGTGCTCTCTTATTTCGGGATCAGCAGTATGTTCCACCTGGAAGCCATATTTGCCCAGCATACCCTTCATCATATCCCGGTATCCCCAGGGTGACTTGTTTGAGTTGCAGAGATCCCAGCAGTGAATGGTCTGTATATTCATCACAATTTTATCATTAAAATAAGCATATTGTTCATTGTCAAAAAGAGACTTAAAGAAAGCTGAAGACACACCGCTACCCCTCCATGAAGGGGCAATCTCCAACCCACCAAGCTCCACGAGCCCCTTGACCCCGGCATTTTTCCACCAGGGAAAATCAGGATCATGGAATGTAACGTAACCAATAATTGTTTCCTCGAACCGGGCGATGAAAACCATTCCATCCGGATCCCCGGCTAAAGTCTCCAGCGCTATTTTTTGTTTTTGCGCCGGACGGAAATTATTCAGGCTTTCACAAAAAGATAGTTGCCGCAGGTGCTCGAATGTAACGGGGCCTTCGAACTGAACTGTTCCCTGATCTGTTGTCAGGGTGTTCTGCACAGGATAACTGTTAGCTATGCCTTGAGAGCATTCGCCCAGCAAATAAAGACTCATTTCAGTCACCTTCTAAAACTTAAATTTATTATATTCTTTTGAACCTGCTGGTTATATTATATACGAAGCAGGGCCAACTTTCAACAAGAGGAAAGGAAGTTCTAATTTTCTATTTTTTTGCATGGAAATGAAAACTTCGCTTCCGCTTCTGACGCGGTTGCTCTTCGAGAAATGTTCCAGGATCGTGCATCATCTCCACGATTTGGTGGTGAAGCGCTAAGAGCAGGCCGCAGACCAAGCAGGCAGGCCATATTGACAAACAAATCACAAATTTGTTATTATTTGAAATACAGCAAACAATTACTCCCAATACTGACATCAGCTCACTCTTCACACCGCCATTACTCACCGCACAGGCATGCAGCTTTGACTAACCTCTTTTTTTGCTGGCCTTCGGGCAAATCAAACTCTTAAGGAGGTGCAAACGCCGATTTTTGGCGCATGAACATGAAAGGAGAAACCTATTACACACCACTGACCCCGCTTAATTTTTTGGTCCGCAGTGCAGCTGTTTTCCCGGAAAAAACTGCCGTCGTGTAT
The DNA here is from genome assembly GCA_003554665.1 of Bacteroidales bacterium. The sequence continues at coordinate 10,131 of PWGY01000268.1, forward strand.
AAGGATAACAGGTATTCGTATCAGGAGTTTTACGAGCGTGTAAACTGCCTGGCCTCAGCCCTGCAAAATGAAGGTATTGAAAAAGGAGACCGGGTCGCGTTCCTGTCACCCAACATCCCTCCCCTTTTGGAAGCCCACTATGGAGTCCCCCTGGCCGGGGCCATACTGGTGGCTATTAACATCCGCCTGGCCCCCAGGGAAATTTTGTATATCCTGAATCACTCCGGGGCGAAAATGCTGTTTGTAGACACCGCCTTTGCCAAGCTGATTGAACCGATCAAAGAAGAACTTGAAGCGACAAAAAAGTTTGTTTTGATCATCGATGAAGAAG
>PWGY01000280.1 GCA_003554665.1 Bacteroidales bacterium
AACATGGAACCCTGGTCAATATGGGTCTGGTAATTCAGCATGGTCGGGATGTACCTGTCCACCTTACCCAGAATATCGTCACGGATAATTACAAAAGTGGCCCCGGCAGGTCCGAGGTTTTTCTGTGCACCTCCATAAATCATGGCATATTTGGACACATCCACCGGACGGCTGAAAATATCAGAACTCATGTCGGCCACCATCGGCACGGGGCTGTCGTAGTCTTCAAAAATTTCGGTACCGAAAATGGTATTATTGGTGGTAATGTGAAAATAATCCGCATCTTCGGGGATATTAAACCCTTTGGGAATGAAATTGAAGTTTTTGTCGGCAGAGCTGGCTACCACGTCCACTTCACCAAAGCCTTTGGCTTCCTTAATGGCTTTTTTGGCCCAGGTACCTGTTTCCAGGTAAGCAGCCTTTTTATTCAAAAGATTGAAAGGGATCATGCAAAACTGCATACTGGCGCCACCGCCCAGGAACAATACATGGTAGTTGTCAGGAATATCCAGCAACTCCCTGAACAGGGCCACGGTTTCATCCATTACAGCCTGAAACTCCTTGCCGCGATGAGACAATTCCATCACCGACAACCCGATTCCGTTCAGGTCCTGCACTGCTTTGGCAGTATTTTCAATCACTTCCTTTGACAAAATGGAGGGTCCTGCACTAAAATTATGTTTTTTCATTGCTTGTAGATTTATGGGTGATTAAATAAAAATGTATGAAAATGAAAAAAAATCCCGGTGAACCAGTTGATGACCAGCCACCAGAAAAAAATTGGAATACCTGAAAATTAATTACAAAAACCTGTATGTGAATTTTGCTGCAAGATGCAACTTTTTTTAAGATTTTCCAGCATGGATGGTAAATTTATTTTTCTTCAGGAGGAGCCGGCATCCGTGCATCTACATCCTCTACCAGCACCCATTTCCCATCCTTCAGGTACATCCCGTCAAAAATATTCACTTCAGGTTTGTAAAACTGGTAATGACCTTTCACTCCTTCATGCAAAGGCTCCAACCTGTCAAATACAATCATATGATGCAGGCTGTCTCCTTTCTGGAAAAAATCCTGTTCATACAGGAGACTCATTGACACAGCGGCAGAATATTGAAAGATAACCCGGCGGTTTTCTGTATACCGGCCGTCAAAAACGTTATACCCAAAAACAGGCTCTCCCTGCCGGATCACAAGGGGTTCAATTACCCTGATACGTGTTCTCGGATTGTCACCCTTCCATCCCAGCAGGGTGTAAACATGCTTACCCTCTGCATCCTGATGATGAATAATCTCATAATAATAGGCGCCATACCAGTTTCCCGGGTCCAACTCCCTGTCGGGTTGCTCCCGCAGCTTTACGGTTTTGTCTGTCAGTCCGTACAATGGTTCATTCAGGGTGTCCTTTTCCCCTCGCTGCAAATATCCAAAATACAGGAACTGCTGCCCGGAAAGCGGCACATACCAGGTGAAAAGCCGGAATTTCTGATCCGGCGCAGTCAATACCGATACCGTATGCAGCGAATCAAAAGGGTAATCGAATGATTGCTCATGGGCCAGCACCTCCTTAAAATATGCCTTAAACTCCTTGTTGTTTTGCAGCCTTTCGTCATCACCCGGAGGCTGCACAATGCGTGCGGCCATGGCCTGGAGTGAATCCTCGGCCTCCCTGAAAAACAGTGAATCCGGATCGGCATCCTTCATGCCGCTCCCGGCAAAAACCAGACTCCCGAACATGGTAATATGTAAAACGATGAAAAGGACAGTCCTGGTCATAAGGGAATTTTTTTCTGGCGGTACCATTGAATCTTGTAACTTTACTGATTCGGGTGCAACAAAAACCGGCACTGCAAAGCAGCCGGCACTGCTCAGAGACCAGCACTGCACCGAGACCGGCATTGCACCGTAACCGGCGTTACACCCCGTACAAAATTAGTTGATTTATCATATTCTGACAACACCAAACGATGGCCGAACCTGATCTTCAGAAAAAAACAGAAGCATTCAGCGCACTGGGCAAGGAGATGAGGCAGGTGGCCTGTTTGCTGAATCAGAAACTCAACGGTGGCGGAGATCTTCATGCTGACCCGGCGCAAAACCCGGTTGTACAATCCCTGTTGAATGCCGTGGAACAGAGCCAGGCGTATAACCCCTGGTTTACCAGGGAGGAAACCGCCAGGGCACTGGGTGCATTGGCCCATATGCTGCAGAAAGACAAACTGGAAGCCTGGATCTCCCGATACAGGGGGCAATTCGGGACATCACGGTCACCCAAAACCGTAGCGGTAATCATGGCCGGCAACATCCCACTGGTAGGGTTTCATGATTTCATGTGCGTACTGATGGCCGGCCATCGTTTTTTTGGCAAACTATCTTCGCAGGATCCGGTGCTCCCGGTAACAATCGCACACATGCTCAGCAAACACGCGCCGGGTCTGGAGCATTGCATCAAATTCACTTCAGCACAAATTGACCCCGGGGAAGCTGATGCAGTGATTGCCACCGGAAGTGACAATACAGCCAGATATTTTGAATACCGGTTTGGAAACAAACCCCACATCATACGAAAGAACCGCAACAGCGCTGCTTTGCTTTCCGGACGGGAACCTGACAATGTACTGGCTGATCTCGGTGAAGATGTTTTCTCCTATTTCGGACTGGGATGCCGAAATGTCTCACATTTACTGATCCCGGAAGATTTTGATCTTGCCCGCTTGTCTGCAGTATGGGCGCCTTACAGGAATATTACCACACACCCGAAATACAGTCACAACCTCCGCTACCACAGGGCACTTTTTACGTTAAAAGACAAACCCTTTACAGATGCAGGATGCTGCCTGTTCACAGAAAGCCCGGATACTGCTTCACCAGTTTCAGTGGTGCACTTTTCCCGCTACAGCAGCTTTTCGGAGGCCGGGGCATTTTTAAGGGATAAGAAAGAGCAGTTGCAGTGTGTGGTGGCTGCAGACAGTTTTTTTCAACCAAAAAACGAAAAAGGCGACAGGCCCCATGATGAGGAAGCGCTGCCCGCAGCTGGAAATACCCTGCCCGGCCTGGAAGCTATACCGCCTGACCTGGAAGCTGTAACGCCCGGCATAGAAGCTGTACTGCCCGGCACAGAAGCTTTACCCCCCGGAAAAAGCCAGTATCCGGATCCGGACGATTATGCCGACGGGGCCGACACCATGGAGTTTTTACTGGGGCTGCCCTGACCGCCGGCCCCGAAATACAGCGGATTAAACCTGCATTCCGCCGGAATTAAAGGCCTTGCTTATCACTCCGGCTTTAGTTGTTTTTCCGCCGGCATTCACTTATATTTGTGTTGTTTCAGACAATTTGTCCATTCACCATTAGCAGAAAGGAGGGCAAGCACCATCCAATGAAAAATTATCTTTTACTGACAATTTTCAGTTTGACCATTCTGGCATCGGCCATCATGATGCCGGCAAATACCTTTGCCGACGACCAGCAGCGGGAACGCACCCGAATGGTACGCGACCAGATCCGGGCACGTGGGATCAGTCATGAGGGTACCATCAAAGCGATGGAAGAAGTACCCCGCCACCTGTATGTACCCGGCACACAAAGGCGGTTTGCCTACGACGACAGGCCCCTTGCAATCGGGCACGGCCAAACCATTTCCCAGCCTTTCATCGTGGCTTACATGACGGAACTGGTCGACCCCCGCGAAGACCACACGGTGCTCGAAATTGGCACTGGGTCAGGGTATCAGGCTGCCATACTCGGCGAGATTGTGGATGAGGTCTACACCATTGAAATCATCAGGGAACTTGGCACACAGGCTCGCAGGCGACTTGAGTCAGCATATGACAATGTGCACGTAAAAATTGCAGACGGGTATTACGGATGGGAAGAACATGCACCTTTTGATGCCATCGTGGTTACTGCTGCAGCCGATCACATTCCCCCGCCACTGATCGATCAGCTAAAAAAAGGCGGAAAAATGATCATTCCGGTAGGCTCTCCCTTTCAGACACAGCAACTGATGCTGGTGGAAAAAAATGAAGATGGAGAAACTTCCACAAGGGGACTGATGCCAGTCCGGTTTGTGCCTTTTGAAAGAGAAGAAGAATAAGCAAAATGGGGGGATCCGCCAAACAAGTCAGTACAAAGCTCATCGTCAGCCTGGGGCTTTACTCGATCGCAATCATTGCATTTCAGCTGGGGCTGATGCAGCTGATCTCTATCGTACAATGGCATCACTTTGCCTATATGATCATTTCCATTGCGATGCTCGGGTTCGGGGCAAGCGGCACACTATTGGCCCTGGCCAGGGAAAGACTTCTTAATGCATCGCAGTGGCTGGTTCCCTTGCTCATGAGCACCAGCGGGCTTTTCATGATGATCACTTTCCACCTGACCCGCATTGAGTTCTTCCGCTTCGACGTTTACCTGTTATTCGTTGAATCCTCGCAGTTTCCGATACTGGCAGCCAATTACATCATCTACTTCATCCCCTTTTTTACGGGAGCCCTTGCCATCGGAATCATTTTTATCAAATACGCATCGCAGATAGGTACGTATTATTTCTCCAACCTGGTTGGCTCAGGAATTGGCGGCCTGCTCGTTTTGCTTTTACTCAATAGTATGATGCCCCAGCAAGTGCCGGCTGTTGTGGGAATCTTTGCTGTAACAGCAGCCCTTATCATACTCACACCTGCCCGCAGGATTCTGCAGCTGACCGTTGCCGGGCTTTCTCTTGTGGTTGCCATTGTACTGATAAGCCGCCCCGGTGAGATCCCCATATCGGAATACAAAGATTTGGCACATACGATGAAACTTCCGGAAGCTGAAATCGTTCACAGCCAGCCGGATATCCACGGATATATTGAAGTGGCTTCTTCCCCGGCACTTCGTTTTGCCCCGGCGCTGAGCCTGTCATTCACCGGTGAAGTACCGGTAAAAAAGAACATATATGTAAATTCTGATCGTTACGGGGTGATCCCCAATTACACACCGGGGCAGACCGGACACATCCTTGACCAGACCACCCAGAAGCTTCCCTGGGTGGTTGGCCGGAATAACAGGGTACTTATGCTGAATGCCGGGGAAGGTGCCCCCCTTGCCCATGCATTCAGCCATGGAGCCGGACATATTGATGCGATAATTCCCAACCGTGGCGTGGTGTCAATCATGAAAAATGAATTTGCTGAAGCATCAGGCAGGCTCTTCCTGCACGACAGCCTTGACATTCATATGGTAGAACCACGTAACTTTTTGGCTTCAGGTGCAAAAGAAACCTATGACCTGGTAATCCTGCCCCAACAGGATGCTTTCGGAGGCACCGCGGGCATCAATGCACTCCAGGAAAACTACACAATGACCCTTGAATCGTTTCGCCTTATGTGGGATCATCTTGCAACCGACGGGTTCATTTCGGTTTCAACCTGGACGGATTATCCGTCGCGCACCAGCCTGAAGCTGCTTGCCACACTGGTTGCCACACTCGAAGAAAACGGGATCAACAACCCGGAGGATCACATCGCAGCCATCCGGTCATGGGGAACCATTTCTTTTGCAATGAAGAAATCCCCGTTAACAACTAAAGACACCGAAAAAATCCGGGACTTTTGCGTTGAGAAGTTTTTTGATCCCTTGTTGCTTCCAGACATCAGCCCTGAAGAAAGACAGCAGTTCAACTCACTGGAAGATGATGATTTCTTTAAATATGTAGACAGGATTATGCAGGGAGACCGGGGCTTTTTAAAGGATTATGGATTCATGATTGATCCGGCCACCGATAACAAGCCTTATTTTTCGCAGTTCCTGAGGATCGGGAATATCGGAAAAATGTCTGACCTTTTCGGACAGGATCAGATGCCTTTTCTTGAGCTGGGCTACCTGATTGTGGTGGTTACCCTGGTGCAGAGCACCATCCTCGCGGTTTTGTTCATCCTGCTTCCCCTTTTCCGGATCCGGAAAAGCCACCGGGGCAAGGGCGGCACCCTGTTTTATTTCGGGGCACTTGGGGTGGGATACATGTTTGTGGAAATCATTCTCATTCAGCGTTTTGTCCTGTATTTCGGTGAACCGGTATTCGCCCTCTCGGCAGTGATCAGCACCATGCTGATTGCCAGCGGGGCGGGAAGCCTGGCCTCAAACCGATTGCCGGCCACGCCACCTGTCATTGCAGGCATGGGTTTGCTGGTGGCCTTGCTGCTGCTTGGTTATACGTTCTTTCTTACCCCTATCCTCCAGTGGAGTATCGCCGGCCCCCTGGCGGCAAAGATCATTCTGAGCCTGATACTTATTGGTGTCCCTGCATTTTTCAAGGGAATGATGTTTCCCTTTGGCATACGATACCTTTCAGGCTATGATAAAAGCCAGGCTCCCTGGGCTTACGGAATTGACGGCTCAGTATCCGTAATCAGTACTTCTCTGGCAACACTGATTGCCGTAGAGGCAGGGTTTATGGTCGTGATGGCTGTCGCCGTATGCTGCTATACACTGGCATTTGCTACCTTTGCAATGCACCGGCGGGGATTCAGGTAATGCAGTAACTTTTAATCAGGTGCCAGAGATGGAAGAACACATCAGCAGTTTACAAAACCAGCTTGTGAAACACATTGTCAGGCTTCAGCAGAAATCGGCCGAACGACGCAAGACCGGCATGTTTGTGGCTGAAGGCAGAAGGGAGGTATCTCTGGCTCTCTCTTCCGGAATCCGTTCTGTCCGCCTGCTCCTTTGCCCTGATATTTATACGGAAGATCCGGCCTATCCGCTTCCTGTCCCTGACCTTCAAACCCTTCCCGTTACCACGGTAAGCCGGACTGTGTATAACAAAATGGCCTGGCGGAAAGATACAGAGGGAGTCTTGCTGGTCGGGAAACAGGGAAATATGTCCCTTGAAAGCCTTTCGCTACCTGAATCGCCCCTGCTGCTGATTATTGAAGGGGTTGAAAAACCGGGCAACCTGGGGGCCATCCTGCGCACTGCCGATGCTGCCGGAGCAGATGCGCTGATTGTGACAGACAGCCGGACAGACATCTACAACCCCAATGTCATAAGATCGAGCCTGGGATGTCTTTTTTCCGTTCCTGTAGTCAGCAGCAGCAACCATGAAGTCATTCAATGGCTGACCCGGCCTGAAAACTGGAAGGATTCTGTCCCGGTTGTTTATTCTGCACTTTTGCAAACCAGCATCCCTTATGATGAAGCAGATATGACCGGACCTACAGCCCTTATTTTCGGGGCCGAAGACAAGGGGCTCTCTGACATATGGAGGGCCGCCTCTCACCGGCACATCAGGATCCCAATGACAGGAAAGATTGATTCACTGAACCTTGCTGCATCTGTTGCTATTCTTACCTTTGAAGCAGTAAGGCAAAGAAGAAGGGCTGCGGGAGAAACCTGAAAGAATCATCCACCTTTGCGCCGCCTCAGTTCTTTCCTGATCAAAAACAATTCACGGGAAGTCTGCCCGGCCACCGAAGTGTTTTCTTCCGCTCTTCTGATAAGGTAAGGAACCACCGTCTTCACCGGGCCGTATGGCACATATTTGCACACGTTATACCCGGCAGAAGCCAGATTATAGGAAATGTGATCACTCATTCCCAGGAGCTGGGCAAAAGAAATATGCGGATGGTCAGCAGGCAAAGAACTGCTGTTGATCACGTCCGCTGCTTTCAGGCAGCTGATCTCATTGTGGGTGGCAATACACACGGCCACCTCGTCTGCATTGGCAAGACAAATGGCCGTCGCTTCATCAAAAGCCTTATCAGTGGCTTCCTTATCGGGGTAGATCGGAGAAGGGTTGCCTTCTTTCCGGGCATGCTCCCGTTCCTTTTCCATGTATGCACCCCTGACCAGCTTAAAAGCGGGATACACACCTTCCTTTCGACAATTGGCGATGGTTGCGTTCAAATAGGAAAGCCTGTCATGCCTGTACATCTGCAACGTATTGAACACAATGGGTTTTTCCCTGTTGTAGCGCAGCATCAGGTCGTCCACCATTCCGTCAACCACTTCCTGGATCCAGGTTTCTTCAGAATCCACCATTACCGGCACCCCTCTTTTGGCGCCATAGGAAACAATGTGATCAAAGCGGGTTTTTACCCGGTCCATTTCCTGCTGCTCGCTTTCGGTCAGTGAATGCCCTGCCTGCACTTTTTCGAGCAAAGCCACCCGGGCCAGCCCCGATGGTTTGAATACCGCGTAGGGAATATGTTTATTTTCCACAGCTTTATCAATGGTAGCCTGTATTTGCTGGCGGGTATATTCAAAATCCTCCTCACTTTCCTTGCCTTCAGCAGAATAATCCAGGATTGTCTGCACATTGGACGCCCCCAATTGCTTGATGGTTGGGTCACACTCATCAATGGTCTCACCTCCGCAAAAATGACTGAATACCGTTGGCTTCAGGGCCCAGCTGACAGGCAGTCTAATTCGGAGTGCCGTGTTCAGTAGAGCAGATCCTGTTTTCACCAATGCATTGCTTCCAACAAGTGTAAACAACCAACGGGCTTTTTTCAGGTCAAAGTTTTTCTTGTCTCTAAAGGCAATTTCTGTGTTGTCAAAGTCAATCATAAACCATCATTCATTTAACCATCAATCCTTTTTTTTCCTGATTTAACAATGAGACCCAACGGATCCACAAATGGGGTAACAATCCATTGCCGGTCAAAGTTTGATTCCTCCGCCAGATCCTCACCGCAGGGTGCAATGGTCAGCACCGGAACATCCACATTGTCAAGAATCTTTTCGGTATAATTCGGGGAAAAAATTTCCTGGATACGGCCACCCCGCTCCGCAACAATCATAATCAGTTCAGCTTCCACTTCGGTGGCAAACTCCAATAAAGCCTCAGGCCAGTCCATTCCGGGGTCAACTACCAAATCGGTGGTGACCTTCACATTATTTTCCTCAAACACCCCCGTTACACTTTTAAGCAGTGCTTCCTTATTTATGATTTTGGCCTTGTTTTCATAAGACAGGAATCCGAAAACACGGACTTTTGCATCAAAGAAGCGTGCAAATTTCACGGCCTGAATTATTTTCTGGGTGCTTCTCTTTGAAAAATCTATGGGGATCAAAATGTTACGATAGCCAAGGTGGTAATGTTTGTGTTTTACCACCAGTACCGGAACACTGGATTTACAAACCATTTTGTAGGCATAACTCTGGGTTAGTTTTGACAAACCCCTTTTCCCGTGCACTCCCATCACAACAAATGAAGGATGTAGTTTGTCTGCCACTGCCTGGATCACCTTCAAAACGTTACCGGTACGGATCATATAGTTAACCTTTACCCCATGGCTGCCGTCAAGCCAGGCAGCAATATGCGAAAGGGAGCGCTCCACGCCAGATTCCTTCTTGCTGAATTTTTCCATTTTTTCTGCCACATGCAGCAACACAATCCGGTAGTTGAACATCCGTGCAATGGCCGAAGCATGATCCATGGCATAGCCGGCTGTATCTGAAAAATCAACCGGCACAAGTATGACATCTCTGCGTTTCATCCTGATTATTTTACCCCTTAACGGGAAAATAAAGATACAAAAGTTTCTGATGAAAAAAACCGCACCCCGGATGGGATGCGGTTTATGTTTCAGAATGAATATGGCAACCTGATCAGCCTGGCAGCGGAAGAAACCCTGTGCAACCGTAAAGATGCTTTCGCCGCTGACCGGTCAGATTTCTTACAGTTCGTAGAACAGTGGTGAACCGGGTCCGATCGGAACACCCAGCAATATCCAGATAATCAGCATAACCAGCCAGGTTCCCAGGAAAATAAAGGTATAGGGCAACATGGTGGCAATAATGGTTCCGATACCTGCTCTTTTATCATACCGCTCCATGAAGGCCACGATCATGGCAAAATAAGACATCATCGGGGCAATCACATTGGTAACACTGTCACCCACACGGTATGCAAGCTGGGTAAATTCAGGAGAATACCCCAGCAACATAAACATGGGAATAAATACGGGGGCCATGATCGCCCACTTGGCAGAGGCACTCCCTACAACCAGGTTGATAAATGCAGCCACAAGAACCAGGGCTATCATCAGCGGGATCCGGCCAAAACCGAGTGAACCGATAAAGTTGGCTCCTTCAATGGCAAAGATCAGCCCCAGGTTGGTCCAGTTGAAATATGCCACAAACTGGGCGGCAAAGAACACGAGTACAATATAAGTACCGAGGGTAGACATGGACTTACCCATCCCGTTGATCACATCTTTATTGCTCTCAAGGGTTTTGGCGGCAATACCATAAACAATACCCAAAATGGCTGCAACCATAAAAATGATTGCCACAATACCACTCATAAATGGTGACCGCAGCAGGTCGCCGGTTTCCGGATCACGCATAAAACCTGAACCGGGTATGGATGAC